>JBBRYY010000030.1:0-32058 GCA_038237245.1 Gemmatimonadales bacterium
AGCGCAGTGCTGCTGTAGTCGTGCGTCGGGCTGGCCGTCTTCGCCACGCGCTCGTCGGCAGATTGCCATTGGCGAGCACGACAGGCGAACGATTAGAGTTAGGCTGGACGACCGACGGCGAAATACAGTCGTCGAGACACCCGAGACCATTTGGAGTATTTTCCTGCCATGAGTCCGCGTCCGATAATCGGCATCACTACACAGACACTCGAGGCGATCCCCGGCGAGCTGCCGCGCTGCTGGGTGATGAGCCAGCGGTACGTCGACGTGCTGACATCCGTCGGCGCGATTCCGTGGGTGATTCCACTTTCGCACGACATGTCGACGCTGCGCGCGGTGTACGAGCGGCTCGATGGCGTTTTTCTGCCGGGTGGAGTGGACGTGGATCCCGACCAGTACAGTGAGTCACGGCTGCCCGCGTGCGGCGTGACCGACGCCGATCGCGACCGCGTCGAAGTCGCGCTCGTGCAATGGGCGATGGCGGACCGGAAGCCGGTGCTCGCCGTCTGCCGCGGTGTGCAGGTGCTCAACGTGGCCTCGGGCGGGACGCTCTATCAGGACCTGGCCGAGTGGTGTGATGCGGCGATCAAGCACGACTATTGGCCGAGTGAGGTTCGGCAGCGGCAGGACCTCGTACATGATGTGAGCATCGAAGAGGGGACGCAGCTCGCGTCGATCATCGGTGCGGGCGCGACGAACGTGAACAGCATGCATCATCAGGGGATCAAGACGCTGGCGCCCGGGCTCGTCGTGAATGCGCGCGCGCCGGACGGGCTGATCGAGGGCGTCGAGGGGCGCGACGATGGCTATCTCATCGGCGTGCAGTGGCACCCCGAGGAGCTCGTCGAGACGGATCCCGCGATGCGGCGGCTGTTCGAATCGTTCATCGAGCGTGCCAGTGCGTATGAGTCGGTAGTCGCAACGCGCTGATCGCGGAAGTCTCTGAGGATGCGAAGAAGCGCAAGCCGCTGAAGGTGGTCGGGCAGCGGCGCTGCCTTATATTGTCGGTTGCACTGCACACAAGCTCGTATCCCTCTCCAAAACCCGAGAATGCGTAGGTCCGTCGTGACTCCCCGTATTTTCGTATCCGCGGCGCTGGTCATCATTCTCGCGAGCGGCGGCTGCTCGTCCGATGCCACGACATCGCCGCCACCGCACGTACCGCCGGCATTGACGAACTCCATCGTTTTCGTGTCGGGTCGTAGCGGAGCCGCTGAGCTCTATGTCATGAATGGCGATGACGGATCCCACGTACGGCAGCTCACCACGACGCCAGACCTGAAGTACGATCCTGTCTTCTCACCAGACGGCCGCCAGATCGCGTACGCGATGGGCATCATTCAACCAGGCGGCGTGAGCAATATTCACGTCATCAACTCCGATGGCACGAATGACACGCCACTTCCAGGCGGAGGCTGGATCGATTTCGAGCCTACCTGGTCGCCGGATGGGAAGAGGATCGCCTTCGTGAGTACGCGCGACGGGGATTCAGAGATCTATGTGATGAACGTAGACGGGTCGAATCAGACGAAACTGACCAACAATGCGGTTTACGACATCCTGCCATCGTGGTCTCCGACTGCGGATGCCATTCTATTCGTCAGCGGTCGGGGTGCTGCGTCTGCTCCCAACATCTACGTCATGTCGTCCTCAGGTGTGCCAGTGGACTCCGTAACCGAGGGTACAAATCCCGCTTGGTCACCATCGGGAACAGGTTTCTTGTTCGTGCGCTCGTCTCAACTGTTCATTTCGGCAACTTCGGATGGATCCTCAGTGACGGACATAACGCCTTCTGGACCTTTGCAGCGAACACCTCAGTGGTCACCTGACGGACACAGAATCGTATTCTCCACGGATGGGATGAACGGGGAAGAGATCTGGACCGAGAGTGCGCAGGACGCGAGTGAGGCGCGGCAACTCACGAACGGCGTCGGGAACGACTTGTATCCGAGTTGGACACGGCATTAGGGCCAGGATCGCCATCGTGCGCTTCGTACTAGTCGGCTGTTCGAATCGTTCATCGAGCGTGCGAGTGCCTTTCAGCCGGAGGTCGCCGCGCGCTAGGCGGCGCGTCGCGATCCATGGTTACCGCATCGGAGCTCGGCCCTGCGGCGTCCGCGGGTGAGGACCAATATCGCTTCCTCGCGGACGCGATTCCCGTGCAGGTGTGGACGGCGCTTCCCACGGGAGCGCTCGACTACGTGAATCGCGGCGTCACGGAGTATTTTCAGCGGTCGGCCGAGCAGGTGTTGGGCGAGGGGTGGTTGGCGATGCTGCATCCCGACGACGTCGCGCGCACGGTCGAGCGATGGACGCACAGTGTCACGACGGGAGAGCCGTACGAGATCGACTTTCGACTCTGGCATCTCGCAAGCAAGGAATACCGCTGGCACCTGGGCCGCGCGATCGCCCAGCGCGACGACGCGGGCACGATCGTGAAGTGGTACGGGTCGAACACCGACATCGAGGACAACAAGCGCGCGGCGCGTGAGCTCGAACGACTGCACCAGGAGGCGCTCGAGGCGAATCGCGCCAAGAGCGACTTCCTCACGGCGATGAGCCACGAGCTCAGGACGCCGCTCAATGCCATCGGCGGGTATGCGCAGCTGCTCGAGATGGGGCTTCGTGGTCCCGTCACGGATGAGCAGCGCATCGACCTCCGGCGCATCGATCGCAGCCAGAAGCATCTCCTCGGGCTGATCAACGACGTGCTGAGCTTCGCGAAGCTCGGCGCGGGGAAGATGGAGTACGTGCTCGGCGACGTGCCGACGCGTGAGATGGTCGAGTCGGTGTGCGAGATGATCGGGAGTCAGATCGAGGCAAAGGGGCTGCGTCTGACGACGAGCAGGTGTGCAGACGGATTGGTCGTTCGTGCGGATGCGGACCGGCTTCGGCAGGTGATCATCAATCTCATCGGGAACGCGATCAAGTTCACGCCGGAGGGCGGGGAGATCGCGGTGGTGTGCGCGTTGCACGATGCGCGGGTTTCGATTTCGGTACGGGATACGGGGGTCGGCATTGCCGCGGACAAGCTCGCGAGCATCTTTGAGCCGTTCGTGCAGGTGGGGCGCAAGTTCTCGACGAGAAGTGAGGGGGTAGGGCTCGGGCTCACGATCAGCCGGGAGTTCGCGCGCGGGATGGGCGGCGAGCTCACCGTGGAGAGCGTGGCTGGGGCGGGGGCTACGTTCACGATCACGCTTTCGGCAGCGTAGGGCGCAGAGGGGGTCTCAAATGTTCAACGATTTCTTCGGCGGGCTGCGCGATGCGCTCGGGATTCCGGCGGCGCCGCGGCGCGTGAGGCGTACGGTGCGCGGCATCGACGTGCTGCTCGAGAACTCGCGGCCGGACATCGCCGACGAGGATGTGTTCGCGCGCATGGACGAGGTGCTCGCGATGATCGAGCGTTACGCGCCGGCGAAGCTGCGACGGTTGCGAAAGGACATTGCGGGGATCGATGTGAAGCGCTTCGCGTGCCGAGGCGCGTTCTTCGGCGAGACTCGGCGCGTGCTGACGGAGCTCACCTTCATCGTGAATCGCGAGTTCTCGATCGCGGAGATTGCGTCGTCGCTCTTGCACGAGGGGGTGCATGCGCGGGTGCACGCGGCGGGAGTGTTCCGGACGGCGGAGTCGCTCGCGAAGGAGGAGCGGCTGTGCCGCGCTACCGAGATGTGGTGGGGGCACGCGGTGCCGAGTGGCGCCAAGGTCATCGAGCGGGCGAGCGCGCTGCTGACGATGAGCGACGCGGATGTCGCGCCGGTGGTCGATTGGCGCGAGGCGGCGGCGCGCGTGGCGGAGGTGGATCGGAGAGCGGCGGAGGGCAGGTAGCGGGGTGTAACATCGCGAGACTGGCGCGTGGGAATCCCGCGTCTATTATCTCCCAACTCGCAGATCGGTTCGTCTCACTCCTCCTCCTGGGAATGCATCGCATACGTGTGAGCATCGCCTTCCGACGAACCATGCCAGTGGTTGCCCTTGCGCTCGCCGGATGCGGCGGCGCATCCGATGGGCCGAACGGTCCGCGCGCGCTGACGAACACGATCGTGTTCGTCTCCGACCGGACAGGCACACCCGAGATTCACGTGATGAACGGGAACGGAGATGCCGTGCGGATGATCACGACGGTCGCGGGGCCGAAATCGGATCCCGTGCTCTCGCCCGACGGCAAAAAGATCGTCTTCACCGCGGGCGATAACACTCTGGGACTGGCGAGCCCGCTCTGGGTCGTCAGCTCCGACGGTACGGGGCTCAAACAACTCACGACGGATGGGGCCAACGACATGCGCCCAACCTGGTCGCCGGATGGCTCGCGGATCGCCTTCGTGAGCGACCGTGATGGGCATGCCGAGATTTACACGATGAATGCCGACGGCACGGGGCAGACGAACATCACGAACGACGCAGCGACGGACGGCAACCCCGCGTGGTCTCCGGACGGCACCACCCTCCTCTTCACGAGCTCGCGCGACTCACTCGGCAGCGGTCAGAGCGAGATCTATGCGATGACGCCGACCGGCGCGTCCATCGTCCCGCAGCTGGTCGGATACAATCCGGAGTGGTCGCCCACGGGCTCGCACTTCCTGTTCGAACGCGCTTCGCAGATCTACATCGCGTCGCCGGGGGATGCCTCGTCGGCGAGACAGCTCACGTCGAGCAGCGAATTCCACTTCACTCCCGGGTGGTCGCCGGACGAGAGCAAGATCGTCTATGCGAGCTCGATCAGTGGCTTTGAGGAGCTGTGGACCGTGAGCTCCCTGGACGGAAGCGGCGCAGCGCAGCTCACGCCGGATGCGGACGGCGAGAGCTACTATCCAAACTGGAGTCGTCACTAACGGAGCGTGGGTCGATGGGCGCTCAGCTAACGCGAGCTGCGCTGCTGACCGCGGCAGGCCCATCGATCGTCCGCCACAGATTGTACGCGAAGAGGTACGCGCCGAGTGCCGAGAGGCTTCCGCCGGCCACGAGCAGGACCGTTCCCTCGCGAAACGCATGCGGCCGCACAATGAAGCCGACCACGAACACCGCGAGCCCAACGTTGGCGACCCACCAGTGCAGGCCGGCAAGCTGGCGGCTATGCAGCGGGTGTCCGGTGAAACGCGGGAGCACGTGGTAGGCCACGCCCGCGATCATCATGGCCACGAAACCAAGCAGATTCATGTGGACGTGCGCCGGCCGATAGATCACCAGCGACGGATCGACCGCCATTGCGACGCCAAGGGTGACACCGAGCACGAGCCAGCCCAGGCTCGATTTGACAAACGCCTTCGCGAACCAATCCATGTGAAATGACTCTCTAAGGCCTCGGTGCGATGGTCGCGAGAAGCACCAACTCCTCGTCTTCCGCGCGCATTCCGTGCGGCTCATTGGGATCGAAGATCAGGACATCATTTTGGACGCACCTACGATCCCCGTTGCTCCCCGAGATCACCCCGCGTCCTTCGAGCACCTGCAGCAGAACCGTTGAAGCGCTGTGGTGCGGAGCGACGGATTGGCCAGGCGCGAGGCGAAAGACGACGAGGCGCGCGTGTTCGCAATCATGGATGATCGCGCTCGCCGGCCGATCCGGGCGCGCGCTCGTCGCGGATCGCGCCGCCGTGATCGGCTGCACAGCGATCACGAGGAACGCTCCGGGCGCGCCGCTGCCGACTCGTCCGACTCGTCCGCTATCTGATGTAGCGCGTGCATGAGCGCAGACAGGTCGGCGCCGTCCCGCTCGGCCGCTTCCCTGATCGAGACTGCGCCGCCGCAGCAGGCGTCGATCCCACGCTCGTTGAATACACCGACGGTGCGCGGGATCGCGGCGATCACCTCGTTCACCACATCCGTCTCTTCTATCCGATGCACGTTCGATGGCGACATGTCGATCACGCTCAGTGTGATATTGTGGTGAAGTGCATGGGGGAAGTCGACCTGGATCGTCCCCACCGCGCCCTTCTCGGCGTCGGCGACCGCGTGCGTGACGAACGGGGAGGGCCCGCGCCGCTCGCATAGATGAGAATAGCGTCTCGAGCATCGCGCCGCCACCGACGGACGTGCCGTACGTCTGCACGTTCGCGAGCGCGTGCCTGGGATTGCCGTCGGGATACACGCGGTCGAAGATCGCGCCGACGACGTGAGAATCGATCGTGAAGTTCGGTCCCGCGTTGACGACGTCTCTGGACGAGTGCAGTAGCGCCGCCGACGTGCTGGTGTGCTCAGACTCTGACGGCGACCTCAGCGGCCGGAGTCGCGCGTGCAGGCCCCGGTGTGTTTCCGGTCGGCGCCGCGACTGAGAATGTTGCCGCCAAGCGTGCCTCCGTTTCGGCGACGCGCCGCTTCGTCCGCACGACGGCATCCGGATTCAGACTGATCGAGTCGATGCCCTGCTCTACGAGAAAGGCGGCAAACTCGGGATAGTCGGACGGCGCCTGCCCGCAAATGCCGACCGTGCGTCCAGCCGCGTGCGCGCCGGCGATGAGCTGCGCGCACATGCGCCGTACCGCCTCGTCGCGTTCGTCGAACAGGGGCGCGACTCGCACCGAGTCGCGATCGACGCCGAGCACGAGCTGCGTGAGGTCGTTCGAGCCGATCGAGAAGCCATCGAACAGTGGCGCGAAGCGATCGACGAGAATTACGTTCGAGGGAATCTCGGCCATGACGTAGACCTCGAGCCCTCCCTCCCCGCGCACCAGTCCCCCTTCGCGCATGACGGCCAGTGCCTTCTTCCCTTCTTCCGGTGTGCGACAGAACGGGATCATCAGCTTGAGATTCGTGAGTCCCATGGTCTCGCGCACACGTTTCACCGCCGCGACCTCGAGCAGGAATCCGTCCTTGTAGTCGGGATGGTAGTACCGGCTCGCGCCGCGCCAGCCCAGCATCGGATTTTCCTCCGGCGTCTCGAACGCCGCGCCTCCCGTGAGATGTGCGTACTCGTTCGACTTGAAGTCCGAGAAGCGCAGTATCACGGGCCTGGGCCAGAACGCCGCCGTGAGCGTCGCGATCCCCTGTGCCAGCGTGTCGACGAAGTACTCACGCTTGTCCGCGTATCGCGCCGTGAGCGCATCGACCTCGAGTCGCGTGTCCGCCGGAAGCGAGTCGTAGCGGGTGAGCGCGAGCGGATGCACGCGCACCCAGCTCGCGAAGATGAATTCCATGCGCGCGAGACCGACGCCGTCGTTCGGCAGCATCGCGAGCTTGAACGCCCGTGTTGGATCCCCGACATTCATGCAAATCCGCGTGCGCGTGGATGGAAGCGACGTGGGATCCACTTCCTCAGTACGGAAGGCAAGGGCCCCGTCGTAGACGTGCCCGGTCTCCCCTTCCGCACACGAGACCGTGACGACGCGCCCGTTGGCGATCGTCGTCATCGCATCCTCCGCGCCCACGATCGCGGGGATTCCTAGCTCGCGCGCAACGATGGCGGCATGCGACGTACGGCCGCCGCGCGCGGTGATGACGGCGCTCGCCTGCTTGAGCACTGGCTCCCAGTTCGGGTCAGTGGACTCGGTGACGAGCACCTCTCCTGGCCGGAACTCGGCCATCCGCGATGCATCGGCGATGACGCGTGCCGCACCGCTCGCGATCTGCTCGCCGACGGCGAGACCCTCGAGCAGCACCGTACCGCGCTCCGTGAGCGCGTACGTCTTGAATGTGAGTCCATGCCGCGCAGCGTGCACGGTCTCGGGCCGCGCCTGCACGATGAAGAGCGAGCCGGCAGATCCATCCTTGGCGAACTCGATGTCCATCGGCGTCGGCTGGCCGCGCTTCTCGCTGTAGTGGTCCTCGATGGCGAGCGCCCACCGCGCGAGCTGCAGCACCTCGTCGTCCGTGAGGCAGAACCGGGCACGCTCCTCCGGCGGCACCAGGCGATTGTCGTGCCTGCTCTTCGCGCGATCGAAGACGAGCCGCAGCTCCTTCGTTCCGAGCCGACGCCACAGGATCGGCTTGAACCCCTGGCGCAGCGTCGGCTTGTGTACGTAGAACTCATCCGGCCCGACGCGCCCTTGCACGATGTTCTCACCGAGCCCGTAGATAGCGTCGATTTGCACGACGTCCCGGAAACCGGTGTCGGTATCGAGCGTGAAGATCACTCCGGAGACCGCGGAATCTGTACGCAGCATCTTCTGCACGCCCACCGACAGGCTCACGGCATCGTGCGCAAAGCCCATGTCGTTGCGGTAGGCGATCGCCCGCGGCGTGTACAGGCTCGCGAAGCAGCGGCGCACACTCTCCAGCACTGCGCTCTCCCCCTGCACGTTCAACATCGTTTCGTGCGCACCGGCGAAGCTCGCACCCGGAAGATCCTCAGCCGTGGCCGACGAGCGAATCGCCACCTCGAGTGCGGCCTCGCCGCATCGGCGCGAGAGCTCGCGATACGCCGCACGAATCTCCTCGGCGAGATCCGGCGGGATGGTGCCTGCGAGCATGAGCTCCCGGACGGCGAGGCTCTTCGCCTCTATGTCGGCCACGCCTTTCGTCGTCGCGAGGAGCGCCAGGATCTTCTGCTCCAGCGAATTGGCTCGAAGAAAGTGGCGAAACCCTTCCGCCGTGATCGCAAATCCATCCGGGACCGGAACGCCGAGCGGCGCGAGCTCGCGCAGCATTTCGCCGAGCGAAGCGTTCTTCCCGCCAACGAGCGGCACGTCATCGATCCCGATTTCCGAGAACCAGCGAATCCACTGCATGGGATCTCCAGCCGCTCGCGCGGCGGTAATTGGTATGTTCGACGCGCAGATCGCGCCGTGCGGCGGGCAGTGCAGCGGTGTTGCCTCCCTGGCTTGTCGCTCCGGCACCGCGAGGACGGAACAACGGCTCGCGCGGAGCACAGGCACCGCGATGTTGGCGATGAGCTGTCGCTCGGCGAGCGACTGTCCTCGCACGGGCATCACGATGAGATCTACTTCGTGCTGCTCGGCGAACCGGATCAGCGCCGTCGCATCGCGGGCATCCACATCTGTGCGCTCCAGTTGTGCGCCGGGCGGGATGCACAGCTCGCTCACGAGCGATTCGTGACGCGCTGCGTCGTTCGACCGTTGGGCAGCCCCGAAGCTGTCGTGCGGGTATGAAACCCAGAGCCGAGAGGGCCGGTCGAGCGCCGCGAGCGCCACGCGGATCGCGTCCACCTTGGTTTCTCCTTCTGCAACGAACAGCGCATTCCGCATCGGACGAGTCGTATCGCGCGCAACCGCCAGTACAGGCACTTCGCCGAAGTGGGCCACGTGGAGCGCCGTCTCCCCGCCGAGCCGCCGTGCGTCGGGATGCTCGCGACCGATGCCGAGGATGATGATGTCCGCCTCCGTCTGCCGAGCGATCTCGGCAATGACGAACGGCGGGTACCCCACCTCGAATCGCACCGGCCACCGCACCGCTGGCGTGATACTCCGACGCTGACGCCGCACGCGCCGAAGGAGCTCGGCCGCGCTGCGTCGGTCCGGTGCCTCGCACTGGCCCGGCGATGACCGTACGCGCGCGGCAAGGGGCGGAGGGATGCGCGGCTCGAACACAGCGAGCAGCTCGACCGATGCTCCCGTGCGGGCGGCGAGCCGCTGAGCGACCACCAGCGCCGCATCGGCGTTCGGCATTCCCGACGTCGGAACGAGCACACGTGCGATGCGGGATGTCTCCGCGGTGACGTGGATGTCGCACGAACGATCAACGATCGTGCCGTTCTCTGCCGTCGCGACTGGCGTGTGTACTGACATGCGCCCCCACCTGATCTCAAGTGACCGATCGGGTCACTGATCGCAAGCTCGCGTAGGCACACGACTGCCGCTATCAGGGATTCTCCGCGACGTCACTAAGGGATTGCCGGACGGGCACGCGGTTCGGGTATGACGAGCGTTGTGCGGCATTCCCTTGCATTCTTTCCACCTTTGCCGGACAGACAAACGTCTGCGCATATGTCACTATTGTGAATGAGCGTCGGTTGTAGCAGCGGCCGATGTGCCACGGTTGCAAACGGGGGGATTATGAAGACCGATAAGGAGCTGAAACAAGCCATCATGGCCGAGTTCGAATGGGAGCCGAGCATTCGGGCCCCCGAAGTTGGTGTGGCTGTACGCGACGGCGTGGTCACGCTGAGCGGAACGGTGGACACCTATGCGCAAAAGTTCGCCGCCGAGCGTGCGGTCGAGCGCGTGGCGGGCATTCGCGCCGTCGCGGAAGAGCTGGAGGTCATTTCCAGTGGCGAGCACAAGAAGACGGATGCGGACATCGCGCGGGCGGCGGCGAACATTCTCCTGTGGGATGTCGAGGTCCCAACCGATCGCGTCAAGGTGATCATCCGAAACGGCTGGGTCACGCTCGAGGGTGCGGTCGACTGGTTCTTCCAGAAGGTGGCGGCCGAGCGCGCCGTGCGGAATCTCGAGGGCGTGAAAGGGATCGTGAGCCAGATCGAAATCAAGCCGCCCATGGCGAAGACCGCCCAGGTCAAGGCGGACATCGAGGCGGCACTCCGCCGCACCGCCGCCGTGGATGCGAAGGCGATCCACGTCGAGACGAGAGACGGCACGGTCACGCTTAGCGGTACGGTGCGCTCCGTAGCCGAGCGTAATGATGCGGAACGCGCGGCGTGGAACGCGCCGGGAGTGAATCGCGTGAAGGATGAATTGCAGTTCGCGATCTAGATGAAGACTGGAGGGCGGCCGTCCGGGCGCTTCGGCGTTCCGTACGGTCGCACGAAGAGGTCGTATGCTGAATGATCGATTCACCAATCGCAGCACCGCGGGCCAGGCGCTCGCCAGACTGCTCACGACGTACGCCGGGCGACAGGACGTGGTCGTCCTGGGCCTCGCGCGAGGCGGCGTGCCCGTTGCCGCGGAAGTCGCGCGTGCGTTGCGCGCACCGCTCGACGTGTTCGTCGTCCGGAAGCTCGGCGTGCCCGGGCACGAGGAGGTAGCGCTCGGAGCGATCACGAGTGCAGGCATTCGCGTGATCAATCACCCTTTGGTTCGCGAGCTCAGCATCACGCCGCAAGAGCTGGAAGCCATCACTGACCGCGAAAGCCGCGAGCTTGATCGGCGCGAGCGCGCCTATCGCGATGGGCGCGAACCCCTCGACCTTCACGGACGCACGGTAATCGTCGTCGATGACGGCCTCGCGACCGGAGCCTCCATGAGCGCCGCGATCACGGCTCTGCGGCTGAAGCGTCCGCGGCGCATCGTGGTCGCCACGCCAATTGCCTCACGCGATGCCGCGGCGGGGCTGCGACGGATTGCCGACGAGATCGTGGTCGTCGCGACGCCAGAGCCTTTCAGCGCCGTCGGAGTCTGGTACGAGGACTTCGCGCAGACGAGCGATGCCGAGGTGCGCAGACTCCTCGCCGATGGGACGAAGCGCGATCGAAGCACGGCGCGCATCCCATCGGACGGGGTCGTGCTCCAGGCCGACCTCGTGGTCCCCGAGCGCGTGATCGGGACCGTGATCTTTGCGCATGGCAGCGGAAGCGGCCGACACAGCGCACGCAACCGGTACGTCGCATCGATTCTCAATGAGGCCTCGCTTGCGACGCTCCTGCTGGACCTCCTCACCGAAGAGGAAGCGATCGAGGACGAGCAAACCGGACACATTCGGTTCGACGTGCAGCTCCTTGCACGCAGGCTCGGCGACGCGGTCCGCTGGGTGCGCGCGCAGCCGATGCTCGCGAACCTTCCGATTGCCTACTTCGGCGCGAGCACCGGAGCCGCCGCTGCGCTCATCGCTGCGGCACACGACCCGCAGATTCGTGCCGTCGTGTCGCGGGGCGGCCGGCCGGATCTCGCGGCATCCGCGCTCGGCCTCGTTCGTGCGCCCACGCTGCTCATCGTGGGCGGCGACGACACGCAAGTACTCGAATACAACCGGAAAGCGCTCGACGCGATGCATAGCCGGGTGGAGCTCACCATTATTCCGCTGGCGACGCATCTGTTCGAGGAGCCGGGAGCGCTCGAGGAAGTGGCGAGCGTGGCGCGCGATTGGCTCACCCGCAGGCTGTCGGAGCACACGACAGCGAGCGCTGAGAGCGCGCTCGTAGACGCTCGACCGCGAAGCGCCGTGTGACCACCGCGCTTCGAGGATGCGCGTGATCTTTACCGTGCTCGGCTCCGCAACGATGCGAAACGCGGACGTCGGCACGGGTGCGAATACCAGCTTGCCAATTCACGGCTGGCACACCGTCAGCGCGTCGTGACGAGAAGCGACTGGGACGCCGCGCCGTTGACGCAGGCTGCAGGAGCCAGCACTGACGAGGTGTTGCGCCTGTGCGTCTCCACGCCATCCGGATTGCGCACGGAGGAGGCAGCCCGTCGCCTCGCGGTGTACGGCTACAACGAGATTGCTTCGGAACGGCCGGTGAGCTGGGCACGACGCCTGCTTCGCGCTCTCCGCAATCCGCTCGTCATCCTGCTGGCCGTGCTGGCCGTGCTGTCGTTGGTCTCGGGGGACATTCGTTCTGCGACGGTGATCGCGCTCATGATCTCTCTCGGTGTCGCGCTTCGTTTCGTACAGGAAGTGCGCGCCGATACGTCCGCCGCCGCGCTCCGCGCGTTGATCCACGTGACCGTCAGCGTGCGGCGCGATGGCGTGCAGCGGGAGATCCCGCTTCGCGACGTCGTGCCCGGCGACGTAGTCGTCGTCGCGGCAGGCGACATGATCCCGGCCGACGTACGACTGCTGAGCGCGCGAAACCTGTTCGTAAGCCAGGCGAGTCTCACCGGAGAGTCCCTTCCGGTCGAGAAGAGCGACGGCGTCGATGCCGACGACGGTGCGCGCCCGCCGCTCGAGCGACGGAACCTCTGTTTCCTGGGCACGAGTGTCCAAAGCGGCACCGCGACAGCCGTCGTCGTGCGCACAGGCGGCGCGACGCTCTTCGGAAACATCGCGCAGCATGTGGCCGTCGAGTCGCCGCCGTCGGCGTTCGATCGTGGCGTGAGTCGCTTCACCTGGCTGATGATCCGGTTCATGGTCGTGCTCGTTCCGCTCGTCTTCATCATTAACGGCCTCACCAAGCACAACTGGAAAGAGGCATTCTTCTTCTCGCTCGCCGTCGCCGTCGGACTCACGCCCGAAATGCTGCCAATGATCGTCTCGGTCTGCCTGTCCAAAGGTGCCGTCGCGATGGCGCGCAAGAAGGCGATCGTCAAGCGATTGGATGCGATTCAGGACATCGGCGCGATGGACGTCCTCTGCACCGACAAGACGGGCACGCTCACGATGGACACCGTGATCCTCGAGCGTTACTGCGACGCGCAGGGGCGCGAGACCGATCGCGTACTGCTCGATGCGCTGCTGATCAGTCACTCGCAGACGGGGCTCAAGAGCGCGCTCGACGTCGCCGTGTTGCAGCACGAGCCGCGTCACCCCGAGCTGCACCTCGAACTGTACCGCAAGGTAGACGAGATCCCGTTCGACTTTTCGCGCCGAATGATGTCCGTAGTCGTCGAGACGCCGACGGGCGGGCTCCGGCTGCTCGCGAAGGGCTCCCCGGAAGAAGTGCTCAGCCGCTGCACGAGCTTCGAGATCGAGGGCGCCCCTTTCCCGACGGAGCCTGCATTCATCGATGCGTTACGCGAGGAGTATGACGCCCTCAGCGCGCAGGGATTTCGAGTGCTCGCGGTCGCGCATCGCGATGTATCCCCGAAACCCGCGTTCACCAAGGACGATGAGTGCGATCTCGTCCTTGCCGGCTATATCGCCTTTCTCGATCCACCGAAGGAGACGGCGGGACCCGCGATTGCTGCGCTCGTGGCGGCGGGCATCCGCGTAAAGGTGCTCACCGGCGACAATGAGTTCGTGACGCGCACGATCTGCACGCTCGTGCGGTTGGAGATGCCGACGGACGAGGTGCTGCTCGGCGCCGATGTCGAGAAGATGAGCGACGCGGAGCTCCAGAGCACGGTCGAGCGCACCGCCATCTTCGCCCGTCTCGCACCCGAGGACAAGGCGCGCATCATCCGTGCGCTCCAGGCGTGCGGTCACGTGGTGGGCTTCCTTGGCGATGGAATCAACGACGCGCCCGCACTGCGCGCGGCCGACGTCGGCATCTCGGCGGACGGCGGGGTCGACGTGGCCAGGGAAGCCGCCGACATCATCCTGCTCGAGAAGAGCCTCATGGTGTTGCAGGACGGTGTGCTCGAGGGACGAAAAGTGTTCTCCAACATCGTCAAGTACGTGCGGATGGGTGCGAGCTCGAACTTCGGGAACATGTTCAGCGTGCTCGGCGCGAGTGCGCTGCTCCCGTTCATCCCGATGGCGCCGATTCAGGTGCTCATGAACAATCTGCTGTACGATTTTTCGCAGGTCCCGATCCCGACCGACAACGTGGATCCCGAGCAGATCGCGCGGCCGCGCCCGTGGGACATCGGCGAGATCGGCCGCTACATCGTCACGATCGGCCCCCTGAGCTCGATCTTCGACTACACCACCTACGCCGTGATGTGGTTCGTCTTCGCCGCGCGCACGCCCGCGCATGCGGCGCTCTTCCAGACCGGCTGGTTCGTGGAATCGTTGATGACGCAAACGCTCATCATCCACGTGATTCGAACGAAGAAGATTCCGTTTCTCCAAAGCCGCCCGAGCTGGCCGCTGATCGCGACGACGGTGACGATCATGGCAGTAGGGCTCTGGTTGCCCGTCTCGCCGTTTGCTGCGGCGCTGGGTTTCGTCGCGCTTCCGGGCGCGTACTGGCCGTTGCTCGCGCTCACGCTGCTCTGCTACGTCGCGCTCACCCAGATGGTGAAAATGCTGCTCGTTCGACGCCATTGGATCTGACCACCCGCAAGCCTCGCGCGGACGTCATGACCAGGAGTCGGCCCGACACCACTACCGCGCACAGGAAAGGCGCGCG
This sequence comes from Gemmatimonadales bacterium, assembly GCA_038237245.1. GTDB lineage: Bacteria > Gemmatimonadota > Gemmatimonadetes > Gemmatimonadales > Gemmatimonadaceae > FEN-1250. Next base: position 14,798 of record JBBRYY010000030.1, read on the forward strand.
AGTCAGGCTGACACGATCTGCACGCGCGCATCGACGATCGTGGCGCCCTGCTCGTGTACGATGATCGGATTCAGGTCGAGCTCCCCGATCTCCGGGTGTGCGTCGACCAGCGCTCCCACGCGCAGGATCGTGTCTATGAGCGCAGGCACATCGTGCGCGGGGCCTCCGCGATAGCCGGTGAGCAGAGGATACGTTTTGAGCGCGCGGACCATCTCCTCGGCGTCGAGCACCGTGAGGGGCGTGAGCCGCACGGACACGTCCTTCAACAGCTCCACGAGCACGCCGCCGGCACCGCACGCCACCACGGGGCCGAACTGCGGGTCGTGCACGACGCCGACGATCATCTCGACTCCCGGCGCGGACATGCGCTGCACCACGAACCCGCCCGGCGCGCGCCCCGACGCGCGGAGCCGGCGGTTCATGTCTTCGGCCACGGCAAGCACGGCATCTGGCTTCAGATGAAGCTGCACCATCCCTGCATCGGTCTTGTGCACGAGGCCGGGCGCGATCGCCTTGAGTGCGAGCTCGCCGCCCAACGCTTCGGCGCTGCGCGCAGCCCCCTCCGGCGTCTCGACCACGCGCTGCTCGGCGAGCGGCAGGCCGTACGCGGCGAGCAGCGCGGCGACCTCACCTGGCGCGAGCCACGCGGCACCCCGGGAGCGAGCACCGGCGATGACTGCCGCGCCGTCGGCGGCACGCACGTCCTCGAAGCGAGCCGGCGGCGCGACGGGACGTCGCAACCAATCGCCGTAGTTCGCAACTCGTCCAAGCGCGATCGCCGCGTCTTCGGGGAACGCATACGACGGAAGATGCACGTCCGCCGCTCGCAACACGTCCGGTATGCCCCGCGATTGCATGAACACGGTAAGTACGGACGTCGCGCCGGCAAGAGAGCGCGCACCTTCTGCGATCGCGCGAGCCGCGTCTTCCGGCGTCGTGACGAGTGGTGGAATGAAGATGACGATCATCGCGTCGACGCTCGAATCGCCTCCGATGATTCGCATTGCCTCGCGGTACTGCTCCCCCGTCGCCGAGGCGATTATGTCCACCGGATTCTCGACGCTCGCTGATTGTGGGAGTACGGCGCGGAGCGCACGCCGGGTTTCTTCGGCGAGTGGCGCAATCTCCAGTCCCTCCGCGACACACGCATCGGCGCAGAGGATGCCCGGCCCGCCGGTGTTCGTCAGAATCGCCACGCGGCGCCCACGGGGGGGCGGTTGGTGCGCGAGCAGCGATGCTACGTCGAACATTTCCGCCAGTGTGTCAGTGCGGATCACCCCCGCTTGCCGGAAGAGCGCGTCGACAGTGACATCGGAAGCGGCGATCAGTGCGCCCGTATGGGAGCCCGTCGCGCGAACTCCGGCCGGCGAGCGTCCGCTCTTCACCGCGACGATGGGCTTCACCCGCGCGACCCGGCGCGCCACGCGCGAAAATCTGCGCGGATTGCCGAACGATTCGAGGTAAAGCAGGATCACTTTTGTCTGCTCGTCCTGCTCCCAGTAGCGCAACAGGTCGTTGCTCGAGACATCCGCCTTGTTTCCTACGGACACGAAACTCGAGATGCCAAGACCAAGCATTCCGGCGTAGTCGATGATCGCGAGACCGAGTCCGCCACTCTGCGACATGAAGGCAACGCTTCCAGCCGGCGGCGGCGATGGGGCGAAAGTAGCGTCGAGCCGCACTGCGGGATCGGTATTGACCATTCCCATGCAGTTCGGCCCGATGAGCCGCATCCCCGTCTCGCGGGCGATGCGCACGAGTTCCTCCTGCCGATCGCGCCCCGCAGCGCCGGTCTCCGCGAATCCGGCCGAGATCACGATCAGGGCTCGCACGCGCTTTCGTCCGCACGCCGCTGCCACCTCGAGCACGAGGGCGGCCGGGACTACGATCACGGCGAGATCCACCGCGCCGGGTACCTGCTCCACGGTCGGGTAGGCGACCACGCTCTGCACTTCGCGCGCGTTCGGGTTCACCGGATACACGGTACCCTTGAACTCGTAGCGCAGCAGATTGTGGAAGACCTCCGCGCTGATCGTGCCGCGCCGCCGGGAGGCTCCGATCACGGCCACCGAGCGCGGTTTGAAGAACGGCGTCAGCGCGCGCACCGTGGCGGCCCAGTCGTCGTCGTCGGGCGCGGGGGTCGTCACGGATCTCCCGGGAGCTTCGCCGTCATCGCCGCATGCTCGCTACAGCTCGAGGCTCTCGCCGAACGCGGGCATCTCGACGCGCGTGTCGGTCAGGTGACCCGCGAAGCTACGCATCACCTCCTCCTCTCCGTGGACGAGCACCGTGCGCGGCGCCTGCGTGTGGGCGCGCCAAGCGAGCAGCTCCGCCTGGTCCGCGTGTGCCGAGAAGCCGTTGATCGTATAGATACGGGCGCGCACCGGAATCTCGGCGTCGAAGATACGCACGGTCTTTGCACCATCGATGATCGTGCGCGCGAGTGTGCCCTTGCCGGCGAATCCGACGAAGATGACGCTCGATGCCTCGCGCCACAGGTTGTGCTTGAGATGATGCTGCACCCGTCCGCCCGTGCACATCCCGGAGCCCGCCAGAATGATGGCGCCGCTCTTGATCTGGTTCAGCGCGATCGAGTCCGGCGTTTTCGCGGTGAACTGCAGACCGGGCGTATGAAACGGGTCGGTGCCGGCGGCGTACATGCGGGTCAGCTCTGGCCCATAGCATTCCTGATGTCGCCGGAAGATTTCGGTCGCTGCAATGCCCATCGGCGAGTCGAGAAAGATCCGCGTCGGACCTGGCACCCGCCCCTGCTCCTTCCCCTCGCGCAGCCAGTAGAGCAACTCCTGCGTGCGCTCGAGTGCGAACGTCGGAATGATGACGTTGCCGCCGCGATGGAAGGTGTCGGCGATCGCAGCGTACATCTCCTCCAGCGACGCCGGCATGCTCTTATGGCGCCGGTCTCCGTACGTCGTCTCCATGACCACCACATCGGAGCGCGGCGGCGTGGCGGGGTCACGTAGCAACGGACGCCCCGCGCTCCCTATGTCGCCGGAAAACAGGATGCTGCATTTGCGGCTGCCTTCCTCGAGCTGCAGCTGAATGCACGCGGAGCCCAGGATGTGGCCGGCGTCGATGAACGTCGCGCGCACACCATTGAAGAGCTCGACCTCCTGTCCATACTCGGCCGCGCGGGCAAAGCGCCTCGCCGTCTCCTCGACATCGTCGACAGTGTATAGTGGCTCTGCCGACGCGTCCGGTGCGTCTTCTCCTTCTCGCTCGTCGGCGTGACGCCGCGGCTCCTGCTCCAGCAGGTGCGCTGCATCCAGCATGACCAATCGCGCCAGCTCCTGTGACGCGCCCGTAGTCAGGATCTCTCCGCGAAAGCCCCTCTTGACCAGAAGCGGCAGGCGCCCGCAGTGATCCAGGTGCGCGTGGGTGAGCAGGACGACGTCGATCTCTCGAGGATCGAAGCCGAACGGCTCACCGTTCTCCTCACCCAGGGGGCGCGCGCCCTGATACAGCCCGCAGTCGATCAGAATGCGTCGGCCGGCACACTCGACGAGGTGACAGGAGCCCGTGACGCCGCGGTCGGCACCGTGAAAGGAGAGCTTCACGAGAACGTCGTCTGAATGGGGTTCGTGATTACTGGAGCTCCCGTCGCAAAGGTGAGAGCGTGTCGGCGCGGCACGCGACGTTCGCCGATGGAATGATAGTGCTCTGGTCTGCCGAAGGCACTCGGCGAGCTCCAGCGCGCATCGGCGCACGGATGATGGTAAATCTTGGGATCATACGACGTGAGGAGCGTCAGCCCGTGGCCCGTGCGGCACACCAGGAGCCGAACTTCCTGCGCCTCAAGCGGCTCGGGATCGATACCTATCAGGAACTCGTCATCTTCATGGCGACCAACTCTCCCATCTGCCGCTCCGAGGGATGGGCAGCGCAGTCGCGCGTTCGAGTATCGCACAACGGCCGCTCGATCGAAGCGACGTTGAACGTCACGACCACCTCGCTGCTCGGGCCCGATGAAGCAAGCCTGTCGGAGGCCGCATGGAGCATGCTCGGTGCGACGGAGGGCGAGCTCGTCCGGCTGACGCATTCACCACCGGTCGACTCGCTGAGCCAGGTGCGCGCCAAGGTGTATGGCGAGAAGCTCACGGCGGCGGGAATCGAATCGATCGTGCGGGACATCGTCGACGGACGTTATTCCGACATTGATCTCGCGGCATTCGTCACCGCGTTCGCCGGCTCGAAGACGGACGTCGAGGAAACCACGGCACTGACCACCGCGATGATCAACACCGGCGAGCGACTCTACTGGGGACGGGCGCCCATCGTGGACAAGCATTGCGTGGGAGGGCTGCCAGGCAACCGGACGAGCATGATCGTCGTTCCGATCGTGGCTGCATGCGGCTTGACGATACCCAAGACATCGTCGCGTGCGATCACATCGCCTGCCGGAACGGCGGACGCAATGGAAACGGTGGCGCCGGTGGACCTCGATCTCGCGCACATGCGCCGTGTCGTCGAGCGCGAGGGTGCCTGCATCGTGTGGGGTGGCCGGGTGCGTCTTGCGCCTGCCGATGACATAATCATCAGCGTCGAGCGGCCACTCGACTTCGACAGTGCGACGCAGCTCGTTGCGTCGGTCCTGTCGAAGAAGGCCGCCGCCGGCTCGACGCATGTCGTGATCGACATTCCGATCGGGCCCACGGCCAAGGTCAGATCCACGGCCGCGGCGGATGTGCTCGAGTCGATTCTGCTCGCGGTCGGCACAGCGATCGGACTGGCCGTTCGAATCGTGCGCACCGACGGGACCCAGCCCGTTGGGCGTGGCATCGGTCCGGCGCTCGAGGCGCGTGACGTTCTCAGCGTGCTCCGTCGAACACCGGATGCGCCGGCCGATTTGCGCTCCCGCGCGCTCATACTGGCTGGCGAGGTGCTGGAGGTCGGCGGCGCAGCGGCAGCGGGGGCTGGGGCCGCGCGTGCGCAGGAGGCGCTGGAGAACGGCACTGCGCTTCACAAATTCGAAGCGATATGCGCCGCACAAGGAGGGATGCGGGAGCCGGCCATCGCTCGGCTCACGCATGTGGTGCGCGCGACGCGCCCAGGGCGTGTCACCGGTATCGACAACCGGCGGCTCGCGCGCCTCGCGAAGCTCGCCGGCGCACCGCGAGCGGCATCCGCGGGTCTCGAGATTCACGCCTCCGTCGGTACCGGAGTGCAGCGCGACCAGCCGCTCATGACCATCTACGCGGAGGCGCAGGGCGAGCTGGACTACGCCCGCGAGTACCTCGCCGCCAACCCGCAGGTGATCGATCTCGAGGAAGGCTGACCGCATGTCGGGCCCACTCTTCTTCGCGCTTTCAGGGAACGAGCCGTTCGCCGAGCGGCTCGCGGACGCTGTGAACGGCGAGAGCGGCCAGCTCGCGCTGCACGAATTCCCCGACGGCGAATCGTATGTCCGCGTCGACAGCAACCCCGTCGAACGCGACGTCGTGCTCGTCGCAGCGCTGCAACATCCGAACGACAAGATCCTTCCACTCATCTTTCTGGCGGATGCGGTCCGTCAGTTGGGTGCGCGACGGGTTGGACTCGTGGCGCCGTACCTCGCCTACATGCGCCAGGACAAGCGGTTTCACGAGGGCGAAGCGATCACGTCGCGCTCCTTCGCCGCGTTGATGTCGCGCGCAGTGGACTGGCTACTCACCGTCGACCCGCATCTGCACCGTATCGCGAGCCTCCGTGAGCTCTACACGATTCCGGCAACGGCGATTCACGTCGCGACCGAGCTTGGCAGATGGATCGCGGCGAACGTGCGTGATCCGCTGATCATCGGGCCGGATGCGGAGAGCCGGCAATGGGTCGAGGGCATTGCGGCGGCTGCGGGCGCACCCTCTATAGTGTTGACCAAGACACGGCTCGGGGATACGGATGTCGTCGAGTCGGTCCCCGATCTCGGCGACGACCGATCACGCACGCCGGTGCTCGTTGACGACATCATCTCGACCGGACGGACGATGATTGCCGCAATGCGGCATCTTCGTGCGCAGCGAGGACCCCCTCCAGTGTGCGTGGCCGTGCACGCCGTATTCGCCAACGGCGCCTACGCGGCCCTCACCGCCGCTGGCGCATCGCAGATCGCAACGACGAACTCGATCGTGCACCCGTCGAATCGCATCGACATTCTAGCGCCGATTGCGCAGGCCGTGAGCAGCAAGGTCGGCAGGAGGTGAGGGAGTCTTTGGGGTCGCACACAGCCGGATTCCCGGGCGGTCGCACACCCGCTTCGCGAGTGCGCGTCGATCAATCATTTCATTGGAGGGCCGTATGCCAAAGTACGTGATTGAGCGCGGCATTCCCGGTGCCGGCAAGCTGTTGGGCGCCGAGCTTCAGGGAATTTCGAGTTAGTCGAACGAGGTGCTGCAGCAGATGAATCGCTCCGGCAAGGACGTGCAGTGGGTGCAAAGCTTCGTGACGCCGGACAAGATCTATTGCATTTACAACGCGCCCAACGAGGACGCCGTTCGCGAGCACGCGAAGCTCGGCGAATTTCCAGCAGACAGCGTCGCTCGCGTGACACAGGTCATCGATCCCACCACAGCCGAAACGATTCGCTCGCAGTCGCCGCGGCCCGGCAGCACGTGCGTCTCGCGCTCGAGCCGTTCAGCGCGATCTTCGACCGGCTAACGCGCGGCCCGGCTCACGTCGCTGCTACGCCCCCGCGCAGTACGAGCACCCCGCTTCCTGCGCGCGATTCACCCCCCACGTTCCCGACGGGATGACCGTGATCCCTGGAATGATACCCGCCGTCCAGTCCTTGAGCGCGATTTCCGGAGTTACGCCCGCTGCGCCTGCGAACTTCGCGCTCATGAAGTGCAGCGCCACATTGCACGCACCGAAGATCGCTCCCTTGGCCAGCAGCTTGTCCACCGCCATGTCGGGTATCTCCAGCGATCCGGCCTTCGCGTTGAAGAACGGGTTCCGTTCCGCAGGCGCCTTCGTCGACGGGTCGGTGAAGTTCATGGCCTTTCCGATCTTGTACTTCGCCCACACCTCGTCCTTGAGCGCGAGCGGAAGGCCCGCGTGGCGCAGGACGACCACGGCCGTCGCCGGCGAGGGCGTCACCGACGCGTAGGGGAGCATGAACGTGTACGCGAAAGCGAGCGGGAATCCCTCATTCATCGCGAAGGCATCGATCACCATCTTGTGTTTCGTCTTCAGCGCGCCCGGCCATTCGTCGGGCTCCGCCGACGTCGAGTCCGATGCTGTCGCGACGGTCTTCTCTGCCGCACATGCGGTGGCCGGCAGAAACGCCGTAAATCCGAGTGCCGCGGTTCCTGCGGCGATGCGGCCGAGGAAGGTGCGGCGTGGTGAGGAGGGGTTGAGGTCTTCGCTCATGGTGATTTCCTTCGCGCTCAGTGCGCGCCGTTGTGCGCGCGTGTGCGCGCGGTGTCCGCTCTGGCAGGAGGGCCGGAAGTCGTTGGATATGGCACATCGGCGGGGCGCTCGCCAGTCGGCCAATCGTGCTCCTTGCCGGCGAGATCGGGACGGGGGCGTGCGTCGATGTAGCCGGCGACGTCGAGCGCCTGCTGCGCGGTGAGGGTGTTCGGCCTGTCGAGGGGCATGTTGTGCAGAACGAACAGCGCGGTCGTGCGATAGCGCGCCATCCCTGCGCCGATGTTGTACGACCTCGGCCCCCAGAGCGGCGGCACGATCCCCGCGCCCTGTCCCGATGCACCGTGGCAGCGCACGCAGCTCTCCGCGAACACTCGCGCGCCGTGCGCGGTGTCCGGCACGAGCGTCCGGAGTGCTGCGGCGCCGTCGGGCTTCACCGAGTCGCCGACAGCGACGCCGCGCGAGAGCCACGCGAGATACGTCACGATGTCGCGCATGTCGTTGCCGTCGGCCGCAATGGCGTGACCGTTGAGGCTCCGGACGAAGCAGTCGTTGACACGATCCTCGATGAGATCGACGCGCGCACGGCGGAGACGGTACTGCGGGTATCTCGTGTACGCGCCGACGAGCGGGAGTCCTGCAGCTCGGCGGCCCTCGTCGAGGTGGCAGCTGAAGCAGCGCAGCGAGCTCCCGACGTGTGCGGGAAGACTGTCGCGCGTGGCGGCGAGGATCGCGCGCCCGCGACGAACGGCGACGCCCATCGCGCCCGACGGCGGCGTAGTGTCTGGTAGTGCGATTGTCTTTGGCGGAGGAGTCGTCGCTCCGCGGCCAGCGGCGGCGGGAGCATCTCCCCTCCCGCACGCCATGGCCAACGCGATCATCAAGGTCCACACTCGCGCAACGTGCACGCTCGTGGAATCGCGCTGTTTGTTCATCGGTACCTCGGCGCTCCCCGGAAGAGCAGCGTTGAACACGATGTAATGCTTTTCACGCTGCACGTCCAGTGTTTTTTTCTCGACGATTTCTAATGCGCACCATATTTATGAACGAGCTTCCGCGAAAGAAAATCGTACGAGGCCGCGTATGCCGCGAGCCAATCGCGATGCAAAAGAAAGTCGTGCACCTCATCCGGAAAGATCAGCTGCTCGACTTCTACGCCTTGTTTTCGCAGATCTTCCGCGAGCTGCACCGTCTGACTGAACGCCACGTTGCGATCATCATCGCCTTGAATGAGTAGCACCGGAGACCTCCACGTATCCTCGTACGCCATCGGCGATGAGAGGTATGCGGTGCGTCTCGCTTCCTGATCTTTCAGGATGCGCCATCCCGGAACGAACGTCTCCCACTCCAGATTCCAGTCGTGCACGCCGTGCATGTCGACACCCGCGGCGAACAGGTCAGACGAGCGAGCGAGCGCGAGCGCAGTGAGATATCCGCCATACGATCCGCCCCACGCGCCGATGCGCGAGGAGTCGACATCGGCGCGTGCGCGAAGGAACAGCCCGGCGCCCTGCACGTCGTTGTATTCGCTCCCGCCCGTTGCACCATAGTTCAGCGCCTCGCGGAAGTTGAGCCCATAGCCGATGCCACTCCGGTAGTTCACAGTCAACACCACGAACCCCCGGCTCGCCAAAAACTGATTCATCGCGTAGGCATTGCTGTAGTAGTACATGTAGTGCCAGCCGAGGAGCATCTGGCGACGCGAGCCGCCGTGGAAGAAGACGACGGCGGGATGCTTCTCCCCCTTCGACCCGCCTGGCGGAAGGAAGAGCTGGCCGTGGAGGAGCATTCCATCGGCGCTCGGGAAGATCACCTGCTGCGGCGTGACGAGCGCGCTCGACGGGAAGCTCGCGGGGATGAGCTCGGGCGCGAGATCGCGCGGAGCGGCGCTGCCGACGAGAAGCGCCGGACGCGCAGGGAGCTTCGCATCGGAGCGCAGGATCGCGAGTGTTTTCCCGTCGCTCGTCTGCACGGGCGACCATTCGATGCCGGTGCCGGTCGTGACCGGCGCCGGCTTGCCACCCGCGATGCTCACGCGCCAGATGTGGCGCCGATCGATGTCGCCCTGGTTCGACGAGTAGAAGATCGTCGCCCGGTCGGCGGTCATGGAGACGTGCTCGACCTCGAAGTCGCCCGGCGTGAGGAGCGTCGCGTCGCCGCCGGATGCGCTCACCGTGTAGAGATGCGTCCATCCGTCGCGCTCCCACGGGAATGCGATGCGGTCGCCCTGCCCCCACATGAGTTGCGCATTCGAAACGATGCCGGAGAATGCGCTCCCGACGCCTTCCTTCGACTTCCAGATCTCGTGCCCCGCACCGGTCGATGCGTCGGCGACGACGATCGACCATGGCTCCTCTGTTCGATCGGCGCCGAAGGAGGGGCGACGCGATGTCGTAGGCATGCGGATGAAGGCGACGCGCATGCCATCGGGGGACCAGCTCGGCGACGAATCCCAGTCGACCGACGGCTGCATGTAGCGAAGCGACTTCGTGGCCACATCGTAGACACCGATGAAGTTGTGATCGCCGCGGTCGCTCACGAAGGCGAGCTTGTCGCCCTTTGGCGACCAGCGGAGCTCACCGGCGCGGCCGCGCGTGTGCATGAGCTGCGTGGCCGGCATCGTGTCGCGGAGCGATGCGCTCCAGATCTGCCCACTCTTCGAATACGCGATGCGGTCGCCAATGGGGGCGATGGCGATTGTGTGGCCCTCACCGACCCGGCGCGGGGCACCGCCCGAGAGCGAGGCGATCCAGATCGCCTCAGTTTCCCCCTCGATGTTCAACGCCGGATTCGGGATCTCGCCGTGCCCGTTCGCCCTGCCGCCGCGCACGTACGCGATCGAGCCGCCATCGGGGGTAAAGACGAGGTCGGAGATCTCCTGACCATCGTCCCCACTATATGATGTGATGCGCGTGGCCTTGTAGTCCGGCGGACGCGCGACCCAGACGTTGCGCGAGCCCGCCTCGTCGAGGCTCCACGCGACCGCGCCGCCGGCGGGCGAGGCCACGAGGCCATCGGGGAAGGGAGCACTGAGCAGCTCCTCGAGTGTGGGCTGCTTCCCCTGCGCGGCACAGGGAAGGGCGACGGCCAACAGGGCGACGGCGAGCGATGTGCGCATGTTCATGTCATTCGAGGGCGCGCGACTGCGAAAGCCATGGCCCATACGCGCGAATGGTCACCATGAATACCATGGTGACCAATCTGCACCGCGTTCAGCGACTTCTCAAATCACGAGTGCGCCGGCACGATCCTCGTCAGCAGTGTGTCGCTGGATGAATCGGAGGGCGGAGGAGTGACCGGCGGAATCGTATCGTGGGGAAGCGAATCATCCGTCCCCCTTGGCATCGTGTCGATCACCGGCCCGCCGAGCTTGCGCGGCAGGTAGATCAGCGCGTCCGCCTGCGTGCTTCCCGAGGATACGAAGGCCCACGTCGCGTTGCTATAGAACGACTCGTTCGCCGGCGGCGTCGCCTGCAGATAGTAGTCGCCCTCGGGAATCGCCGTCACGAGGAAGCGACCGTTCGCATCCGAGACGACCTCGCCGATCTTCGTGACCGTAGTGATCGCAGTATCGCCGGGGGCGCTCGGAGCGACCGAAATCTTCAGATTGAGCACGATCGTCGCGCCGGGAATGGGGGTCGCCTTGCTCGGATCGACTCCCGACGTCGAATCCAACACTACTCCGCGCAGCACGCCGTGCGCATTTGGATTTGCAGTCGCCACCTCGATGACCGCGCCTGACCACTCCGTGCTCGACGGAGCCTTTGGTGCCGCCGCCGAGTCGGAGCATGCCGCGGCGATCACCGCGGCTGCCGCCCCACCCAGGAATACGATTCGCCGCATGTGTCACTCCAGAAGCCCGGTGATCGCGCTCGCTGCCACACGGAGTATCCGTCGAGCATGCGAGTCGCTGGAGAGTGAGACCCTGGCTTCCGCGCTCGCGTCACCGCACGCAAGTTCTGCGCACCGTGGCCAACCCAAGTTGCATCGGCGCGCGCTTCGTGCTGCGGGCATGCGCCCGTACAGAGAGGGTTGAACAGAGACCCCACCATCCGGCTTGACGTCACTCGCACTTTTCGCTGTCCATTTACTCACAGTTCGCATCGAACCGGACGTCGAAATTGCGCTTGCCATATCCATATCCCGACGTCTATATGTAGACACGCGATCGATCCAGCGAGGAGATCTACCGATGCCGATGTCTTCTTCCCGTTTCCGCGCCGCGATACCCAGCTCCGCGATCCTGGCGGCGATGCTCACCATCGCCGCTTCGGTGCGCGCGCAATCGCTCAGCTCCTCCGTCGACGTCGGCCTCGCGAGCGGAAGTGCGTTCGCGGGGCCAGCCGCGAGTGCACTGCTCCTGCAGCCCTCCATTCGTTGGGACCATCCGAGCACGAGCGTCGACGCGCAGGCGAGCTGGCTCGCGGGTGCAGGCGCGCGCATGGATGGCGATGCGTCGATTCGCGGACACTACTTCTCGCCGGTCTTCGAGCATCTGCGCCTCGGGCTCTCGGCCGCGGCCGAGCGCACGGCGGGGGCGGACGTCATCGAGTCGTCGAACGCGTTGCAGGGCGACGTGGATCTCTCGTACTCGTTTGGCGCTGGCGGCGTGTGGGTCAGCGCCGGTCAGCGTGTGACCGCCGCGCAATCGCTGCCATCGCAGGTGCGGAGCTTTGGCGCCGGCTCGTGGCGGCGCGTCGGCGGCGTCGTGTTCACGGCATCGTTCACGACGAGCGGCTCGGGGAGTGGACGGTTTGGAGGCACCGCTCCCGGCGGCGCTCTGAACGACACCCTCGGCGGCGGCGTCGACACGAGCTCGCGAACATCGTCCGTCTTGCGGCAGTACGCCGATCTCGAGAGCACCGTCTATTGGTCACGCGGTGCGCTCGCACTCGATGGGCTGCTCGGCACACGCGTCAGCAACTCGTACGGCGCACGCGCCACGTGGGGGCGCGCGCAGGCGAGCTGGGCGCTCGGCGAGCAGCTCGCGCTCGTCGCCGCAGGCGGCACTCGCGCGCCCGAACCGTCGGTCGGACGTGTCGGCGGCAATTTCTTTTCGTTCGGCGTCCGTCTCGCGAGCGCGCCGTGGATCTCGCACGCGTTGCACGGCGGCGCGCGCTCAACCGCGAGCACGTTCGGCGTTCGCACGGACGGTGCTACGCGCGTGATCTATGTGCACGCGCCGGCCGCGCGCACGATCGAGCTCATGGCGGACTTCACCGACTGGCAGCCGGTCCTGATGCGGCACACGGGCACGGACGAGTGGGAGTTCGCGATGCGCATCGCGCCGGGGTCGCATCGCGTCAACATCCGCGTCGATGGCGGCGAGTGGAGCGCACCGCCAGGTGCTGGAACCGTGCAGGATGAGTTCAACGGTGTCGTCGGACTCGTGGTGGTTCCGTAGCAACCATTCCCGCGACTCGATTCGAAAGTGACGCCGTGCACGATGCGAGGGTCTCGCCTGTCGTGGAGCTTTCTGACGGCGCGCTCGTGGACATGGTTCTCAAGGGCGACTCGGAAGCGTACGCAGGGCTCGTCGCCCGATACAGGGATCGGTACGCGCGATTCGCGCTGCACATGCTCGGCAATCGAGAGGATGCCGAGGAGGCGTTGCAGGATGCGTTCGTGCGTGCGTACCGCTCTCTGCACCGCTGCAGCGACCCGGCGCGCTTCGGTAGTTGGCTGCTTGCCATTCTCGCGAACCGGTGCCGGACCGCCGGCGGGCGAAATTCTCGTCGCGAGCGACGCTTCGTCTCCGCGGAAGACCGGCACTACGCCATCGCGCTCGATCATCCCGAGGATGCGTCGGCGTGGCGCGAGGAGATCGGGAGGGCGCTCTCGCGGCTCGATGCGGATCAGCGCGAGGCCTTTCTGATGAAGCACGTGGAGGAGATGGAGTACGAGCAGATGGCGGTGGTCACCGGAGCGGGCGTGTCGGCACTCAAGATGCGGGTGAAGCGGGCATGCGAACGAATGCGGCGGATGCTGACGGAGGGAGAGGATGCGCCAGCACGATGACTCCGATGCGGAGTCGGATGGTGACGACGTGATCGAGCGCGCCGCGGCTGAGCTGCGCCGACCGCTGCGCATCGATGCCGCGCTCTTCGATGCGCGCGTGATGGACGAGGTGCATCGGGAGCCGGCGGGGCTTCGGGCGCGCATCCTCGATCTCGCACGTCCGCGAAGCTTCACCGTGTCGCCGCTCGCCGCACTTGCGGCCGCGCTCGTATTCGCGGTCGTGATCGGGGGGTCGGTGGTGTATCTGCGGCCGTCGCACGCGAGCGCTGTCGCGGACACCGCGGTGACGGCCACGCCGGTCGCGCGCTCGTCGCCGATCGTGCAATTCGGGTTCGTCGCGCCGCACGCCTCGAGCGTTGCGTTGGTCGGCGACTTCAACAACTGGGATCCGAAGGCGACGCCGCTGCGCGCCGCGTCGACCGGCGGAGTCTGGTCGGTGGAGGTTCCGATTCAGCCGGGGCGCCATCTCTATGCCTTCGTGGTCGACGGCACGGTATGGCGCCCGGATCCCGCCGCACCGAAGGCGACGGGCGAGGATTATGGCGAGCCGAACTCGGCGCTCACCGTGGCTGATCCGGTGAGGCAGTGATCTCGACGCGCGCTGGATTCTATCTCGTGCTCGCAAGCGCGCTGTTTGCGCCCGTGGCGCTCGGGGCGCAGGACGCGCGTCTCGATGCGCGTCTCGATGCGCACACGCGCGATGCGGTCGTCGCGCTCATCGACAGCGCGCGCGCGGACGGCATTCCGAGCGAGCCGCTCGTGCAGAAGGCGCTCGAGGGTGCGAGCAAGCATGCGGACGGCCCACGGATTCTCTCTGCCGTGCGCATGCTCGACCGCGAGCTCGGCGATGCGCGGGCGGCGCTCGGCGCCTCGTCGAGCGACGCCGAGATGATCGCGGGAGCGAGTGCGCTGCACGCGGGGATCGCGCCGGCGGCGCTCTCGCGGATGCGCGCGTCGCGGGCGCACGGCTCGCTAACGGTCGCGCTCGCGGTGCTCTCGGATCTCGTCGCGCGGGGCGTTCCCGGCGATACCGCGACGTCGGTGATCTCGGCGCTCACGGTCGCCGGAACGCAGGACGCCGAGCTGCTGCGATTTCAGCAGGGGGTCGAGCGCGACATCGCGCAGGGCGCGACGCCCTCCGCCGCGCTGGGCGTGCGCGCGCAGGGCGCCTTCCCGACCGCTGCGCCGCGCCGAGCTCCCTGACTACTCGGCCGTCTATCGAAGAAGCCGAAAGGCCGAGCGCTGGCTGCCGCCGTACTTGAAGGCCATGCTGATCCAGAGCATGGCCATCGCCTCGAGCCATCGCGCCTGCGAGAGCGGACCGGCGTCGATCATGTCGAAGCCGAGCTGATTCCCGAGCTCGGCGACGATGAGTTTCGCGCCCGCGTCGTCGCCGCAGTAGAACATCGACGCCTGCTCGCCATTGAACAGCGGGTCCGCGAAGTTCGTATGACCTGTGGTGTTGAAGCCCTTCACCACTCTCGCGCCGGGAATGAGCTTCGCGATCTCCTCGGCAGCGGAGGTCGTCGTGCCGATTGCGAGACCGGTCAGGTCGGGGAGGAGGGGATTGGTGCAGTCAATGACCGTCTTGCCGGTGAGCGGACCGGCGGCCTTGAGCGCGTCGGCTGTGGCGGCGTACGGGGTTGCCAGTACTATGACATCGCCGAAGGCCGCAGCATCGGCAACGGTCTGGGTGCGTGAATGGGGAAGGCCGCCGCCGGATTCCTTCGCCGGATTACGAACGCCGAAACGGACGTCGTGCCCCTGCGCTTCCCAGAGCCGTCCGAGTGTGCCGCCAACATGCCCCGCTCCGATGATGCCCAGCCGCATTCTGCGTGTCCTCGAGTTCGTTGAGTGGCGCCCCGTGACCGACCGCTTGCATATATAGTCACAAGGATGATCGACAATCGGAACCGTTAGCTCAATATTCACACGGTTAAAGGCCGGGTTGCTCGACAGCCCCGTGCTATCAAGGTAACGTTCAGCGCTCATGAGACCCGTCCGCCCCCTCATTCGTAAACGCCCACGCTGGTTCTGGCTCGCGCTCGCGATGTTCGCGTTCGCGCAGCTCGACATGGTGGTCGTGGTGCCGTTCGCCGATGCAAACGAGGGGAAGAGCGCGCCGTCGCACGTCGAGGCGTACGGTACGAGGGCGCACTATTCGCACGACGAGGCGAACTGCGCGGTCTGCGTCGCGCGGCAGCTGATCGGCCGCACCACGCACTCGGTTCGCGTCACGCTCCCGACGGAGCATCCCGCTGGTGTGATCGCGAGCGTCGAGCTTCCGGCGATCTCGCTCGATCGCTTCTCCGTATCATCGCCTCGCGCACCCCCCGCTCAGCGCGAGCTCTGATCGGCGGCCGCTCTCGCGGCCCGCTCCCGCTTCACCGGGCCCGCCGCGCCACACCATAGTGTGCGCACGCACGTGCCCCCCGAGCTGATCCCGATCCAGAGCTGATTCGTTCCCGACGCCTGCAATCACCGCGGCGCCGGATGCACGGTCGTCATCGTGCATCGCGCGCGACCGCCGTCGTACGAGCCTGGAGAGGGATGATCATTCGGAACTTCGCACACCACCATCCGCGGCATTGCGCGCCCATCGCGCTGTGCGTCTGCGCGGTGCTGCTCATCGGCACGCCGCTGGCCGCGCAGGCGCGGCCCGCGACAGCTACAGCCGCGCAGCTGATCGACAGCACGACCGCGCCCCTTCGCCTCGACCGCAACGCGGCCATCACCGAAGCGCTCGCGCACAATCCGACGCTGGCCGTCGCCCGCGAGCAGATCGCGCAGGCGCGCGCCCGTGTCACCGAGGGATATGCGCTCCCCGAGCCATCGGTGTCCGCGAACTACCTCGGAGCGAATGGTGCCTTTCGTCCGCACACCGGAAACGAGACGGATCTGGGCATCGGAATCACGATCCCGTTCCCCAACAAGATCATCCTTCGGGGACAGGCGGCGAAGAGCGATCTCGGCAATTTCGATGAGCTCTACGTGCAGCAGCGCCAACTCATCGCCTCGCAGACGGCGCAGGCCTACGACTCGCTGCTTGTCGCGCTTCGTCATCGAGAGGACCTGCTCATCTCGAAGTCGCTGGCCGAGGACTTCGTAAGGAAGACGGAGGCTCGCTACAACGCGGGAACCGCGGCGAAGCTCGACATCGTGAAGGGGCAGGTAGATGTCGCGCAGGCGGAGAACGACCTGATCGCGAACGAGCGCGGCATCGCCAACGCGCGCGCAGGGCTCAATCGGCTGCTCGGCCGCGTGCTCGGCGCCTCGATCGAGCCGGCGGACACACTCGGCGTGCCGGCGGTGCCGGCGGACTTCGACAGGCTCGAGAAGCTGGCACTCGAGCTGCGGCCGGAGCTGCGCGGGCTGCAGCGGCAGCGGCAGAGCGCGAAGGCACAGGAGCGACTCGCGCAGCAATACTTTCTGCCGGACGTCACGGTCGGCCTCTCTCGCAACAATATCTACGGAGAGGATCCGACCTACACGACGTCGATCGGCATCGATCTGCCGATCTTCTTCTGGCAGCATCAGAAGGGCGAGGTCGCCGAGGCGAAGCATCGCGAGCGGGAGCTGACGGAGACGTATCGCGATGTGATCGCGCAGGTGGGGCAGGACCTTCGCAACTCGTACGCGACCGCGTCGACGGCGCTGCGGCAGGTGCAGTTCCTCGCGGACCGGCTCGTGCCGAGCGCGGAGGAGCAATATCGCATTGCCTCGTCGAGTTATGGGCTCGGAGGCTCGTCTGCGCTCGAGGTGATCGATGCGCAGCGGACGTTGCTCGATGCACGAAACCAGTACACGACGGCGCTGGGCGCACTGAACGACGCCGTCGCCGATCTCGAGCGCGCCACGGGCGCCCCGCTCGATTCCACGCCTGATGA
>JBBRYY010000031.1:0-31552 GCA_038237245.1 Gemmatimonadales bacterium
CGCAAGATGGGTTCGCGTTTCGGCATGAGCCGGATGCGAGGCGCGTCATTGGCGGTCCGTACTGAGCGTATCGACGAGGCGCGAGCACGCTTGCACGTCCGATGACCGAATCATATATAGTGCGTGTTGTTGTCGGTGGTTTCGTCACTCCGAACGAGATTGGAGGAGCAATGCCAACACGCCTGGTCCGCTGGGTTGTGATCGCGGCACTCGTTGCGCCCGCGACGCTCGTTGCGCAGCAACGACCAATCAGAGGAACGGTCACCAACGCGGACAACGGTCAGCCGGTGCCCGGAGCCGTGATCACCGTTCGCCTGGGCGGGCGCGGCGCGGCCCAGGCGGGCGATGACGGCCGCTTCACCATCCTCGTCAACCCTGTCCCAGTCACGCTGCTGGCGCGGGCTGTCGGGTACGCGCCGGCCGAGGTGTCGGTGGCCCTCGCCGACAGCAGCGTGACCATCCGGCTGAAGAGCGACCCGCTGCTCCTCGACGCAGTGGTCGTCACCGGCCAGGCGACGGGCATCGAACGCCGCCTCGCCACGACATCCACGTCGGTCGTCTCCGGCGATCGGGTCAATTCCGTTTCCGCCGCGTCGGTAGACAAGGCGCTGCAAGGCAAGGTCGCCGGCGCCGACATCCAGACGAATTCCGGTGCGCCGGGCGGCGGCGCGCAGATCCAGATTCGCGGCATCAACACCATCCTCGGCGCATCCGATCCGCTGATCGTGGTCGACGGCGTCATCTACAGCAACGCGACCGTCGCGTCGGGGCTCTACACCGTGACCGGAAGCGGCAGCGCCGCTGGCACGGGCCCCCAGCAGGACGACGCCGACAATCGACTCGCCGATCTCAATCCGGCGGACATTGCGTCGGTGGAGGTGCTCAAGAGCGCCGCCGCGTCGTCGATCTACGGCTCCAAAGCTGCAAACGGCGTCATCATCATCACCACCAAGCGCGGGTTAGGCGGCAAGCCGAAGGCGACGATCTCCCAGCGTCTGGGATTTTCGAGTCTGCTGCGCGGACCCGGCATGCGCGTCTTCGACACCACCTCGGCGTTCGACCTGTACAACTCGCCCGAAGACTCGGCCGTCATTCGCTCGCTCGAGGTCAACGGCCGCCTCCCGGTGTACGATCATCTCCAGGAGGCCGCCGGCAACAAGCCGTTGAGCTACGAGACGTCGCTCGACGTGAGCGGCGGCAACGACAACACGCAATACTTCGTCTCCGGCGGCTGGTCGCACCAGGGCGGCATCATCAACAATACCGATGCCGGACGACAGAGCGTGCGCATGAATCTCGACCAGCGTCTCAACGAGAAGCTGAAGCTCAGTCTCAGCAACTCGTTCACGCGCACGACCACTAACCGTGGGATGAGCAACAATGACAACAGCGGCGCCGGCATCACATACGCGCTCGCCTACATCCCGAGCTTCGTGCCGCTCAAGCCCGTGAACGGCGAGTACCCACAACCCGCGTTCACGTACCAGAATGCGAATCCACTCCAGACCATCGCATTGGCGTCCAACGCCGAAACCGTCAACCGGTTCACCGGCGGCGCAACGCTCACCTATCAGGCGCTGCAAAGCGGGAAGAATGATCTCAAGCTGGTGGGCGCCGCGGGCGCCGACCTGTTCAACCAGAAGAACACGGTCTACGCGCCGCCGAATCTGTACTTCGAGGCCACGCAGCAGTACCCCGGTGTGTCGACGCTCGGCAACGCCGACAGTCGCTATGTGAACTGGAACCTGAATGCGATCGATGTGTTCACGCCATCGGGTCCGTCGATGTCGTTCACAACCTCGGCCGGGTTGCAGTACGAGGACCGGCAGCTCGCGCAGGCGCGGAGCACCGCGATCGGCCTGCTCGAGGGACAATCGAACATCGATCAGGGGGCGGTGTTCGGCCAGCCGTTCGAGCTCAACACGCG
Source organism: Gemmatimonadales bacterium (assembly GCA_038237245.1). Lineage (GTDB taxonomy): Bacteria > Gemmatimonadota > Gemmatimonadetes > Gemmatimonadales > Gemmatimonadaceae > FEN-1250. The sequence goes on from JBBRYY010000031.1 coordinate 1,928, forward strand.
CGAGAAGACGTTCGCCATGTATGCCCAGGAGCAGCTGCAGGCGTTCGACGAGCGGCTGCTGGCCGAAGTCGGCCTGCGCGCCGAACGCAGCAGCGTCTTTGGCAACACCAACCAGTATTTCATCTATCCGAAGATTTCGGCGGCGTACCGGTTTCCCAACCTGTTGGGCGACGGCAGCGACTTCAAGCTGCGCGGCGCCTACGGCGAAACTGGCAACCAGCCGTTGTTCGGCCAGAAGTTTACGACGCTCGTCGGCGGCGTGAACATTGGTGGGAACGTCGGCACTCAGGTTGGCAGCATCGCCGGCGCGCCGAACATCGAGCCCGAGCGCGTGAAGGAATTCGAGACCGGCTTCGACGCCTCGCCGTTTCACGGCCGTGCGACGCTCGAGTTCACCTGGTACGTGCGCCACACCACCAATCTCCTCCTCGCCCGCACGCCGCCGTCATCCAGCGGCTACAGCGAGCTCATTACCAATGGCGGCGAGCTCAGGAACTCCGGCATCGAGATGACGTTAGGCGTGGCCGCCGTCCAACAGCGCGACTTCTCGTGGACCATCCATTCCACCTTCGCCCGCACGCGGTCGCTCGTCCAGCAGCTGCCCGGCACCGGCTTCAGCCCGCCCACCGCCGGGTTCGGCCTTGCCTTCGGCGAGTTCTTCGTCGAGCAGGGACGGCCGATCGATCAGATCATCGGCCAGACGAGCATCAATCCGGATGGCTCGTTCAACGTGACGTACATGGGCCACGCGTCGCCGAACTTTAACTGGGCGATCGGCAACGACTTCACGTACAAGCGGTTCTTCCTCACCTCGCTCTGGGACTGGCAATCGGGCGGCGTGGCGCAGAACCAGACGCTGACGCTCTACGACTGCAACCTGCTGGCGCCCGACAACGGCACGCCAGCCGGGATGGCGCGAGCCAACAACTGCTTCGACGGCATCGCCACGCCGTACGTGCAATCCACGTCGTTCCTCAAATTGCGAGAGGTGAGCCTCGGCTACACACTCTCCGACAATCTCGCGCAGAAGTTCTTCGGATCGAGCCAGGTGCGGGTCGAGGTCACCGGACGTAATCTGCTCATCTTCACCAACTACTGGGGCTACGATCCAGAGTCGAGCAACTACGGCCAGCAGGCGGTGACGCGGAACGTCGACCTCGGCCCGTATCCGCCGTCACGCGCGTTCATGTTCACCATTACCGCGGGGTTCTGACCATGACTTCCAACGTGCACCGGGCCATGCCCGCGCTCGTGGTCGCCCTGGCGTTGAGCGCCATCTCTCTCGGCGCGTGCGGCGGCTTCGACATCACCAACACCAACCAGCCCACGCAGACCGACCTGGAGAACAACCCCACCCGGTCAAAGCTCAGCGCCGCTGCCACCGGTATTTTTGCCGGCGCGCGCAGCGACATCGCCGGCTTCATCTGGCAGGTGGGCTCCATGGGACGCGAAGGCATCAACCTGGCGGGCAACAACCAGCCCGACTACCAGGAACCCTACTTCGGTCCGCTCTCTTCGACCCAGTTCGGCGGTTCGCAGTGGGCCGGCCGCTACGCCAATATTCGCAGCATCAACGTCTACCTCGACGCCGCGCCCAAAGCGCCCGATCTCACGGCCGAGGAACTTGCCGCGTCGCAGGGCTTCGGCAAAACTGTGGAAGCGCTGGCGTTCCTGTACGTCATCGAAACGCGGGCAAAGCTGGGCGCGCCGGTCGACGTGAACCGGTCGGTCACCGCGCCCCCGTCGCCGTTCGTCAGTGAGGACAGCGTCTACGGATTCATCGTCGGCCTGCTCGACGAAGCTCAGACGAGCTTGCAGGCAGCCGGTGGAACGTCGTTCCCATTCCCCACACCACCCGGCTTCTCCGGCTTCGACCAACCATCCACGTTCCTCCTCTTCAACCGTGCGTTGAAGGCCAAGGCTGAGGTGTTGCGCGCCACCGCCGGATGCGGACAACCGTGCTTCGCCGCCGCCCTCGCAACGCTGCCATCCACGTTTATCAGCATGGATGCCTCAGCGCTCGCCACCGGACCACAGTTTGATTTTTCTACTGCATCGGGCGACGTGTCGAACGAGCTCGCGGATCCGCTCGACGGCACCACGTTCTTCGCCGACACGTTCGTCCTCGTACACGCGCAACACCAGGCGAGCAGCGCGTTGGATGCCCGCGTGCTCGCAAAGACCGCGCGCGCCACGCGCGTGCCGACCTGGTCGATCCCCGCCGTGCCGCTGCCGGGAACGCTCAAGTACACGATCTATTTCTCCGGCGGGCAGCCTAATCCCAACGCGCCGGTCCCCATCATCCGCAATGAGGAGCTCATTTTGCTGCGCGCCGAAGCGGAGCTCGGCACCGGCGATCGGGGCGGCGCGCTCACCGACATCAATTTCATCCGGACGAACTCCGGGAGACTGCCCGCGATCTCGTCGGGTTCTTGGAACGGCATGTCGGACGCCGATCGCATCGGCGAACTGCTCTACGAGCGGTGGTATTCGCTGATGTGGGAGCAGGGGACACGGTGGATCGATGCGCGGCGGTACAACCTGCTCAACACCATCGAGCTCGGCGTACCCGACGGCCAGGTACCGCAGCAGATGCCGGTGCCACAGGATGAGTGCAGCTCCCGCAACCTTCCGACGACCTGCAGTCCGTTAGGCACGTAGAGCGGAGGCCGGCAGTGGTGACGTCGGGCCGAGGCCAGCCGACGATGACCATCCAGGCGCTGGCGTTCCGCGCGGCGGAGCACATCGCGCGATTCGCCCGCTCGCATTCGATCGGGGCGACGCTCACCACGTGAACCGTCGCTCCTTCATCGTTCGCACCGCCGTCTCTCTAGCCGCGTCGGCCATCGGCTGCTTCGGATACGCGACCGAGATCGAGCCCGCGGCGATCCTCCCGCGGCGCTCGCGGCGCGCCACTGCTCCCGGTGCAGAACCGGTGCTACATCGCGGGCGAGGTCCCGGTCACCGTCGATGCGGGGCGAACGCTGTACATCAGCCGCGGCGTCGGGCACCTCAGTCGCGCGCGCTTCCTGGCGCGGCCGGAGAACACGCTGTTCACGCTGCGCACCGCGATGCATGCAGCGTAGTGTGCGACCGCAGACGCCCGGCCGCCTGACACTCTGCGCGGGTCTCGCACCGCGTATCTTTCGGCACTGCTCACAGCTCCGAACAACGAACTCCCGCCGCACAGGTGGCTACGTGACTTCAGGAAATCCGAGCTCCGCTTCGAAAGATGCTGCCGCGGCTACACTGCACGGTCTCACGCTCCAGGCGTCGCTGACGGTTCGCGACATTCAGACGAGTCTGTCCTGGTACGTCGACGTCCTCGGCTTCACCGTCTCGCAGCGTCACGAGCGGGAGGGAATTCTGCGTGCCATTTCACTACGCGCTGGCGATGTGCAGCTGGTGATTGGCCTCGACGATGGCGCGCGGGGTTTCGATCGCGTGAAGGGCGAGGGATTCTCGCTGCAGATCACCACCGACGATGACATCGACGACGTGGCCGCGCGCATCAAGCGGGCAGGGGGTGTGCTCGTCACCGAGCCCACGACGATGCCGTGGGGCGCGCGCGCGTTCCGCGTGCATGATCCCGATGGCTTCAAGTTGACGATCTCCACCCCGCGGTAGCGCGCGATGCCGGCGCCAACTCGCCCTACTCCGCTGGGCGTGACTACGCCTCCAGTGATCATGAGCCCGAGAGTGATCTCGGTAAATGTCGGCGCCGTTCGGGAGATCGAGTGGCGAGGTGATCTCGTTACTACGGGAATCTGGAAGCATCCGGTGACCGGCCGCATTCCACTTCGCGGCGTCAACTTCGCTGGAGACGATCAGGCCGACCGGACCGTACACGGCGGAGTGGATAAGGCCGTCTACGCGTATGCGACCGAGGACTACGACTTCTGGCGCGAGCACGAGGGCATCGACACACCGATCGGATTGTTCGGCGAGAACCTCACGCTCTCAGGCATCGATCTTTCGTCGGCACTCGTCGGAGAGCGTTGGAGCGTCGGAACCGCGCTGCTCGAAGTTGCGCAGCCGCGCCTTCCGTGTTTCAAACTCGGTATCCGCATGGGCGATCCGATGTTTCCCAAGCGCTTTCTGGCAGCGCGGCGCATGGGCGCGTATTTTCGAATCATCGAGGAGGGCGACGTCGGTGCCGGCGATCTCGTGCAGGTGACGGAACGGCCGTCGCACGGCATTACGCTCGGGCACATGGTGGCATCGCTCCGCGATGCGCGACAGGCCGCCGCGCTCCGGACCGTGGGACGACTGCCGGAGTTCTGGCAGCAGGTTGCGAACGGACGGTGACGACACCCGAATCGCGTCTGCGCCGAACGATCACCTCGGCGCTTCCAAAGCTCGGCGCGATCACGGACCACGACGCGTCGCTACCGCGTGCTCCCGGCAAGTGGTCGCGCAAGGAGATCGTCGGACACCTGATCGATTCGGCGTCGAACAACCATCAGCGTTTCGTGCGCGCGCAATTCACCAACGACCTCGTCTTCCCTGGGTACGATCAGGATGCCTGGGTGTCGGTGCAACAATACGGCATCGCTCCGTGGAGCTCGCTGGTCACGCTCGTCGCGGAATTCAACCTGCACCTCGCGCGCGTCATCGAGAGTATCCCATCAGACGTGCGAACGCGCGCACGGATGCGACACAATCTGCACGAGATCGCGTTCACGCAGATTCCCGCGAGCGCGCCGGCGACGCTCGAGTATTTCATGGGCGATTACGTCGTGCATCTCGAACATCATCTCGCGCAGATATTCGAGGGGTGAGTCTCGAGCCGTGCCCGCGCTCGAGCACGCGGACGCCCAGCCTCACTCCAGCGTATAGCTCAGCTCATGGAAGTGCTTCTTCTCCACGATCGTGATCGTCAGGCTCCCGGCGATGCCCGCGAGCTCCCCGGTGCCGGAATCGGGAACGATGTCGATCTCGAGATTGTACTTCCCGCGCGCCATCGTGCCCCGATGCGCGAGCATGAACGAGCCCGTGCGACCTTGCAGCGTGCCCGTCACACGCTCGATCGCGACGTACGCGCCCGATTCCTTCACGTCGGTTCCGCCGGTGAGCATCTCGCCGTTACCCGAGCCGACGAAGTCTCCCTGAAAGTCCTTGTTGAGCGACATGCGCCCGATGCCAGGGTCCCGCTCCTGGTCCTCGGTTCCAATGGGCACGACCTTCACGTCGAACGTTCCCTTGGCGTGCTGTGTCACGAGAGAATCCTTACGAAGGGTGATGTGCGTGTGGGCGCGAGCGCGGGCTGGCGTGGCAGCGCTCACCCCAAGCGAGATGCAGACAGCGACCAGGCACGCGCGGCGCCGTCGAATCGCGCCGTAACGCCGAGAGGAATTCGTCATGCCAGTGAAGCTAATCGCCGTACGCGCAGTGCAAGGGGGAGATCCCTCGCGATGCACTGCACGATGTCACACCACGATGAGCGGGTAGTAGCTCCCCTCGATCGGCTTTCCCGTCGCCTGATCCATCAGCACGACGAGTATGCGATCTGCATGCTTCAGTTTCCCTGCGAGAAGCGGATCGACGGGGATCCCGAAGTCGCGTGTGGAGCTCCGGAGCACGAACCAGAGCGTCGAGTCGCTCTCGCGAAAGAAGAGTCGCCGCATCGGCTGCGCGAATGGCTGATTGTGAAAGACGAACCCCTCATGTCGCTCATTCATCGCAAGCTCGACCTTGATCTCCGTTCGGGACGCCGGCTCGGCGCGCTCCTCGTCGGCATCAGGATCCTCGTAGCTCATTCGATCATTGAGTGCGGCCACTCGCGCCGCGCTCATCGCGGCGGATGCGTCGTAGCTCTCGTCCAGGTAGCCCGCGCGCCGGTCCTGCGGCGAGAGCGGTCGGAGCTTCTCGATCACTCCGTCCACGTACGCGAACGCGTCGGCGGGCGGCTGCCACATCGTCCAGACGATTGCGCCCTCGCCAGGCCTCCACTCCGCCATCCGTCGCGCATCGGGGGAGAAGACGGTTCGTTCGCCGACCACCGCTCGCGTGGCAAGCGTATCACGGGTGGGCACATCGACGATTGTTCCGTGCCCGATGTATCGCTCCTCATCGGAGGACAGCGTCAGCGCAGAATTAGCTGGAATTCGAGGTAATTCGTAGACGAGCGCTCCGGAACGCAGATCCACGGCGCTCGCCCAATTCCTCCCCTGGATGACGGCGGACTCGCTGTCCGCGAAGATCGTTGCCTCTTGCAGCTCGTCGCGAAGCTCGATCGGCGGCGCAAATGTGCCACTGCCGAGATGGAGAACGAGCGCGCCGAACTTTCCGTCGGGGATCAGCAGCGCGAGCGGCTCGTGCGGCGTCACCGCGAGAAATTGCCCAGTCGATGCGAGATGCAGTGCCGCCTCGCCCGACGACAGCTCCCACGTGTCGATCGACGTGAGCGACCATGTCGCTGCTATTCCCCGGCGCGGCGCGATGCGCGCGCCGAGCGGGGAGGCAGACCCGCGCGCTTCCCAGCGAAGCGTCCCCTGTCGCAAATCCCAGAGTCGGCAGCGCCCGTCGACCGAGGCCGTGAGCGCGAGGTCGGCGTCGATGTCGAGCAGCATCGCGTCGTCAGCGCCATCTCCGGAACCAGCGTGCTCCAGCACCACCACGTCACGCGGTGCGGTAGGTCGCCACGCCCGGATCACGCCCCCATCGCCTCGCGCGAGCACCCACTCGCTTCGCGGCGAGAAGTGCAGCCCCCGAATCGGCCCGGTCACGCGATCGACGCGGAGTTCCGCGCGGAGCTCGACCGCCCACTGGCGAAGCTCGCGTTCCGTCCACGCGAGGAGCATGGCGTCGTCGGAGGAAAATGCGATGCCCGCGACGTCGTGATCGAACGTCAACATCGCCAGCTCCGTTCCATCGGAGGCATCCCAAACGCGCACCGTCCGATCCGAAGCGGATGTCGCGAGCAGCGCACCGCTCGTGCTGAAGCAAACATCGATGATCGTGGTTCCGTCGCCGACGATCACCGCGCCGTCGGTCGGCGCGAGATCCCACAACACGGCGGTTCCGTCCGCCGAGCAGCTCAGCAGCATCCCATCCGGACCGGGGATCAGCGAGATGATCTCACCATCGTGGCTGAGAATCGACAGCAGCCTGCCAGTCTCTGCGTTCCACATGCGCAGCTGGCCATCGGCCGCCACCGTCCAGAGGAACGCCCCATTCGGCGAGAACAGCACCCTGCGAACGGGCGAATGATGCTGGAGCGTGATGACCCCAACACCCTTCGCCTCCTCCGAATCCGACCACACCTTTGCCGTTCCGTCTGTAGAGCAGGTTGCCACGCGCTGGGCCGTCGGCGAGAACGACAGTCCATCGATGGAGTCGGCGTGTGCAACGCGCGAGAGCGGCTCGCCATCGGCCACCCGCCATGTCCGAGCGACATGATTGATGGTCGACGAGACGATCCTGGTTCCATCGGCCGTCATTGCCGCGCGCGTGACAGGTTCATCGTGCGCGAGATGGAGGCGCTCCGCGCCGTCGGCGAGACTCCAGAGCTGCACGGCCTTCCCGGACCACGTGAGCAGCGCGTCACGCTCACGAGAGATCCAGATTCCGTCGAGCGGCTCTGGGAGCACGATGCGGAATAGCTCGCGACCGCCGAGCTCCGACATGCGCACGGAGCCATCGTACGACCAGCTCAACAGGCGAGCCGGCGCCTCGAGCAGCCTAACGTCGCGCACATCGTCGCCATGGGTGATCGTCGCCGCTACCGTCCAGTCCTCGACGTTCCACGTTCGCACGGCGCCGTCGCGCGACCAGGTGATGAGCAGCGACTCATCGTCGTTGAACATCGCTCCTCGAACCGCGGCGTCGTGCGCGAGTACCGCGATCGCCGTGCCATCTTGTGCATTCCAGACGCGCGCCGAGCCGTCGAACGACCATGTCAGCAGCACATCGCCGGAATGCGACATGCTCGCTCCGCTCACCGCGTCGGCATGTCGCAGCACGAACAGCGCTTCGCCCGTCTCGCAATTCCACACGCGGGCCGTCTGGTCGAGCGACCAGGTGAGTGCGCGGCGCTCCGCCCCGATGAACCGTGCGCCGAGGACGGCAGAGTCGTGCGCGAACGTGTGCAGCCCGTTTCCGGTCGGCGCATCCCAGAGTCGCGCGGTGCCATCGAACGACCACGTCAGCACGCGTGAGCCATCCGAGCTGAATGCGCCACCGCGCACCGTGCCCGCGTGGCCGATGTACCCAACAGCCGGTCGCGCGTGCGCTGTTCTATAGCTATGCACCGCCAGCGACAGCGCGTTCTCCGCAGTTCTCACGCGCGGCCACGTCGGATCATCCATCGATGCCGCAAGCTGCGCGAAGCCGAGTGCGTCGCCGATCTTGCCATCGGCGAGACGCGCGCGAGAGAGATCGGCGAGGAACTTCGACCGCGCGACGCGCGCATCGCTGAGCGCGAGGTCCGCCACACCGCGCGCCTCCACCGCCTCGTTGCGCTGCTCCTCTGCCGCGAGCTTGAGCGCTTCCAGCTCGTCGATGCGCCGCTGCTCGCGCGTGATCGATGCTTCGATGAATGCGCGCTCCTCGCCTTGCAGCCGTTCCGGATGATCCACTATCCACGCGCGCGCGCGATGCAGCAGGATCCCGGTGAGCAGCCCCTTGTCGCGATCATCGTCGGGGAGTGCGTTCCAGTCCGCGAGCGCAATCTCGAGGCGTCCGCGACCAATGAGATATTCGCGCTCCAGCTCGAGCCACTCGGCGAGGCGCGGCCACACGCGGAACAGCGCCTCGTGCGCGACCTCGATCACCGCGCCTTCTTCGGACTCGCCGCCACGACGCACGAGCAGCCTGGCCTCGATGAGTTGATCGAGCATCGGTCGCGCGCCGATGCTCACGTCGCGCCACGGCGCAGGGCGGCTCACGAACTGTCCCTCGAGAGTCACACGCACCATCGCGGGGATGATCGCCTCGCGCAGCTCGCGCTCCTTCGCCGGCGTCCGCATCGCTGGCGGGAGTGCCTCCTCGGCCGCAATGCGGACCGCGTTCTCGAGCGGATTGAGGCCCGCGTCGCGATCGCCCAGCGCTTCGTATTCCTGCCAGGTGAGATCGGACTGTATCCCGTGACGCTCGTAGAGCTTGCGGAGCGTGAACGCGATGAGCGGAAGCGCATCGGAGGTCTGCGCGTCGTGCCGAAGCGCGGCGATGAGCCGGTCGTCCACCTTGAGCCCCGCAACGCGCGCGGGCCCGCGCACGAGAAGCTCGACGCGGTCGAGCGGCATCGGCTCCAGCGAGAAGGCGTGGTGCGCGACCGTCAGCGCGGCAATGGACTGCAGCTCACCGAGGTAGTCGGAGCGCATCGTCGCGACGGCGACGAAGGGAAGGGAATCCGCCAGCGTCGCGCTCAGCAGCGTCCAGAAGGCGTTCGCCGCGTCACGATCGGCAATGCTGAACAGCTCCTCCGCCTGGTCGATGGGGATGAGGATCTGCGCATCGGGCGCGCGATGCGCCCGCCGCAGCTGGCGCGCGATCGTAGACAACGCCTTCGTTGGATCGCTGCTCTCGAGCTCGGACGCGAGCTGCTCGGCCTGATCCTGATTCGGAAGCGCCGCGATGAGAATGTCGACGAGCCGTCCGGCCGGATCGAACTGCGGTCGAAAGGGTGGAAGGACGATCCAGTTGTCCCGGTCGCGCTCGAGCCTCGGCAACAGCCCCGCGCGCAGCACCGACGACTTGCCGCTGCCCGACGCGCCGAGCACGGTGATGAGCTTCTCGCCGCCGCGTGTGAGTCGCTTGCGGAGCGTCTCGATGAGCCGAATGAGAACATCATCACGACCGAAGAAGACGGCCGCGTCCTGCTTCTCGAACGAACTGAGACCCGGGAATGGCGACGCGCCCTTCGCGAGGTCGAAGCCGTCGGGCGACTGCAACGCGATCTCCGTGATCGAGCGGCTCAGCCGTTCGAGGCCGCCCGCGCGATCCGCGAGAAGGTCGGTGACCTGCAGGTCGTTGCCGACGAGCCGTTCGCCCGACGGCGCATCGATCACGGGGAAGATCGCCTTCCCAAGCGCGCGCGCTTGCGCGAATTCGGCGAAGCACCACTTCGAGTCGAGCCAATTCTTCGTAAGCACCACGATCACCGCCTGACAGCGGTCGATCTCGAAGTAGAGCTTGCGCTCCCATTCGGCACCGGGCTGGATGCCGCTGTCCTTGTCGATATCGAGGAAGGCGTGCGCGAAGCCCTGCTCGCCGAGCCACGCGAACATCCGTTGCGCCGCCTCGTTGTCGCGGCTGGAGTGACTGATGAAGATGCGGGCCATGGTCTACCGGGTGGGAGCCGTCACGCGGATGCGCACCGGAAAAGATGTTCGCGCTTCACCTCTCGCGCTGCGTACGCCTTGCCGATCGCCTGTAGCCGCTCGACGGCGCGGAGGTTGTCGATCTGCAGCTCCGTCGGCGTGAGCGGGTTGCCGACGTCCGTCGAGTCCATCATGCAGTTGTAGCGAACGTAGCTGAACTTCTGCTCGGCGGCGGGCAGCAGCGAGGGGGACTCGAGCGCTCCGATCTCCGAATCGAGTGTCGCGCCGTGGAGGCAATTGCCCAGCACACGGCACATCAGGTCCTGGTGAATGGATGCATCTTCGAGGAGCGCAGGAATTACGAAGCGAAGCGCGTCCCACACGTACGTCTGATTCGGCAGCCGCTTCATGAGATGCGTGCGGCTGCCGCCAGTGCCGACCGAGATGAGGTGCAGCGCATCGCGACCGGTCGACCACTCCATGCGGTACGCGGGCAGCGTGGCCATGAGGACAGCGAGCAGCGCGGGGTTGTTGTACGGCGTCACGGCGCCGTCGACAAAGAGAAAGCGCTCGCTGCCTATTGTGATCTCTTCGGGAGGGAAGAACGTCGGCGCCGCCGTGCTTGCGCGCAACAGCTGCCAGATCGGGATCTTCAGATTGCTGTTCGCGAGCGACGGGTCGTTGTAGAGCGCATTTGGATTGTTCGAGATGGGCCATGGCGCTCCCGTCGTCGCGTTCCGCATCACGACGAGCAGCGCCTTTCGCAGCTTCGCCGATCCCAGGAGTGCCGGAGTGCCATCGCCCTCGATGAAGTGCTCACGAAAGAATGCCGCGATCGCCTCGGCGCGGTACTTCGACTTGAGCAAACGCCACGGGAGGTATGGTCGCTGATGCGCGAACATCTGCTTGCCGCGCGAAGTGTAGAGCGACTCGATGTCCGCGACCGGCGTGCCCCACGCGAGGAAGGCGGCGATGATCGCACCCGTGCTCGTCCCCGCGAAGAGATCGTAGACGTCGGACAACACGAGATGGGGCTGCCCGTATTCCTCCCGGAAGAGCTGCTCGATGCGCGCAGCGATCTGAAGGGAAAAGATCCCGCGAATGCCGCCGCCGTCGAAGGCGAGAATACGTTTTGGCTGGGTGGGCATCGCGGGGAAGTGCGGGGGTTCGAGGGCCGGGGTCGCTAAAGGATCGCGATTTGGCGCGCGAACGCAACGGTTTCGGCGAATCGCGCGTATGGTCATCTCGCCCGCGAACGATCGTGGCGGGGGCCCGGCGCGGCACATCCGTCGCCGGCCTTCCATGCTCACGTCACGAGGAGGGTCAATATGCGCTCGAGAGGAATTCGCCGGCATCACGAGGAGCGCGTCAAATCACGCGTCAAGTCCTATTATGGTGGACACGCCGCCGGCGATCCGCGCAGTGTCGGCCGAATCGCGCACTCGCGTCGCCTCTGCTCCTGCCGGCTCTGTGGTAATCCACGGAAATATTTTAGGCAGGCGACGATTCAGGAGATGCGCGCGGAGCAGGCGGGAGAAGCCTGAGCCGCGCTGTATGACTGCTACTTCGGGAAGATGACCGGCAGGACGGCCTCGCTCGTGAACATGCAGCGATCGTTGTGTCCGCATTCCGGGACGATGATCGCCTGGTGTTGTGCGCCGAGCGTCTCGGTTACGTATTTGAAGAACGCCTCGCCGCGCGCACGTCGCGTTGGTCCCTGCGCCATGCCGCTCGGAGACGAGTCGAAGCCGCCGAGCGGGAGCACGTCGACCTGCCCGAGGATGTAGGTCGTCGGGCGATCGACGAGCTGCTTCCTGAGCAGCTCGTCGCTCATCGGCGCGGTGTAACCGGACCGATTTTCGAGCCCGGCGGGCCAGTGGTTGAAGTCCGGCAGCTTCGATGAGTCGAATGGTCCGTAGCTGAAAGTCGAGTGCACATTCTCGCCGTCATCGCCGAGCGCCTCCTTGTCGGCGCTGGCGGGATCTCCGTCACCGGTGGGCAGCGGCCGCACGGCGGCGGGCCATGCGTAGCTCGACGGATTGGCGACGACGTAGCTAATCGAGACTCCCGCAAGCTTTCCATCGACCTTGTTGCTCATCTCGTAGCGCGTCGCGAATTGACCGCCCGCGGAGTGCCCGGTCACGACGATGTGTGTGAGATTCGGGAAGACTTTCTTATCGGCGAGTCTCGTGAGGATCGCGTCGGCGAAGTCGAACGACGAGAGCGTTGGGTTCGAGGTGGACATACCGCCGGAGCGCCAGCTGTCCCCGTGATTCGGCCACACGACCTCGTTCCCCTGCAAGCTGTCCTTCCCGGCAGCGAATCGCGGCGCGATGATGATCGTGTTGCCGAGCGCGCCGGCGAGGAAGCCGGCGGCTGCGGCAGTGGAGAAATAGTGATCGGCATTGCGATCGGCGCCGTGCACCATGATGAGGGCGCGCGTGGTGGCCGCGTTCTTCGTATCGAGCGGATACGTCGAGTAGATCATCGACCGCGCCTTGCCGCCCATCGCCACCCATCGCTCGCAGTCGGCCGTGGGAGTGGTGCATGATGCGGTCGACGCGGAGACGCGCGAGCGACCGAGGGAAGGGATCGCAGCGGTGGCAGCGAAAACGGCGAGAAGAATCGGTGTGCGCATAGACTTTGGCGGGTCGGGAGACTTGGGTGCGCGTCGAAACGCGTGCCGGGGAAGCATAGCTCGCGTACATGGCCCGAGTCAGTGCGCTCACGATTGCGCGAGGCGGTCGCGTACGCGCATTGTATGAGATGCGCTCCAAGCTCAGTCGCGTGAAGGTTCCCCAATGACCGACGTCGCGGACATGATGACGTCGATTTGATGCGCAGCACCAGGGAGAGGTGATCAGATGTTCGACTTTCTGGCTGCGTTGCTCGCCGGCGGCGCGCTGCTCGCGATCGGCTATTTCGTAATCGTGCCCGCGCTTCGCAGCCTCGTCGCGGCACAGGCGCGCCGTGAAAATGCCGCGGAGATCGATGCCGAGTGGTTCACGATACTACACGATCGTGTGCCCGCCTCGCGCAATCTGTCGCAGCCCGAGCGCGTGCGACTGCTCAAGCTGGCGCGCGAGCTCGTTGTGACACGACGGTGGGAGGGCGCGGGCGGTCTTGTGTTGAACCTCGAGATGAAGGTCGTCATTGCGTCTCAGGCGTCCATACTTACGCTCACAACGCGAAGCGAGCCATATCCGGGATTGCGTAAGATCCTCGTGTACCCGGCTGGGTTTATCGCAAAGCGCGCACGCGATCCGCGCAAATGGCTGGAGACGAGCGAGGCAGGGGAACTAACCCCGGAGCTCGGCGAGGCGTGGGGAAATGGCGTCATCGTGCTCGGTTGGGAAGGTTCGCTGGAAGGGGCGAGCGATCCGTCGGACGGGAGCAACCTCGTCATCCATGAGTTCGCGCATCAGTTCGCGTACGATCACCACCTGATCCCGCCACCGATCGGAGAAGCCGCGATCACCATGCGCACCTCCGGTTTCGGAGTCACGACGGAAATTCTTCCCGTCGTGCAAGATGTCGATGGATGGCGGCGGGTGCTCGCCGAGAGTTACGCGCGACGCTGTGAGAGGGAGGGCGGACATTCGGTCCTGAGCGACTACGCGAGCACCAATCCTGCGGAATTCTTCGCGGTGGCGACCGAGGCGTTCTTCGAGCGCCCTGCTGCGCTGGACCACGAGGACGGCGAGTTATACGAGCAGTTGGTGACGCTGTATGGACGTGATCCGAAGATCGGATCGTCGACGTGAGCACAGCTCGTGTGATTCTGCTTCCGGGTTTGCACGGGACCACCTCGCTCTTCGATCGCTTCGTCGCCGCCGCGCCGGCGAACATCGCGCTTGCCTGTCAATCGCTTCCCAACGATATCCCGCTCGACTATCACGAGCTCGCTGCATGGGTGACGGCGCGGCTTCCAGCGGAGCCGATCGTACTGATAGCCGAGTCATTTTCCGGTCCGCTGGCTCTGCTGATTGCGGACCGGTGCGAGAACGTTCTGGCGCTCGCGCTCGTGGTGACGTTCGTCGTGCCGCCGGCGCCGGGATTCCTCGCGCGGATTCCGCAGCGTGTATGGAGCATCTCGCCGCCTACCGCGCTGGTGAGCGCGTTTCTCACCGGCGGAGACAACGCGCTGGCGGTCGATTGTCGCGGGGCCATCGAGAGTGTCCCGCCCGATGTCATCGCGAAGCGAGTCGACGAAGCGGTGCATGTGGATGTTCGCGCGGAGCTCGCACGATTCACGCGCCCCCTTCTTTTCCTGGGTGCGAAGCAGGATTGGATCGTGCCGCGGCGCAGCATGGCTGAAATTCGTGCGATGAAGCCGTCCGCGACGGTAGTCGAACTGAATGGCCCGCACATGCTGCTCCAAGCGCGCGCTGAGGAGGCCTGGCTCCACATCGAGCCATTTCTTCGCTCAGTCGCTGTCGCTGTATGACGGTCGAACCGCCAGTTGCGCTCGGCCTGCGGGCGCGCATACTCCCTGTATGACACTCAGATCTCCCGCACGTCTTTTCCGGTCGAAGGAGCCACTGATACTACTCGTCCTCGGGATCATCTGCCTCGCGGTCTCCGCCATCGGCGCACTGGAGCCCGGCACCTGGGTGCTCGAGGTCTTCCCGATCCTCATCGGCGTTCCGATCCTCATCGCGACGGCTCGCCGCTTCCCTCTGACGCCGCTCGCATACCGCCTGATATTTCTCCACACACTCATACTGATGGTCGGCGGGCACTACACCTACGCGAAGGTGCCGCTCGGATTCTGGATGCGCGATCTCTTCCATCTCGCGCGCAACAACTACGATCGCATCGGCCACTTCGCGCAGGGGTTCGTCCCGGCGATCGTCACGCGCGAGATCCTCTTGCGCCGCACCCCCCTCACGCGCGGCAAGTGGCTGTTCTTCATCGTCACGTGCGTCTGCCTGGCGATCAGCGCCTGCTATGAGTTCATCGAATGGGGCACTGCCGTCATCGGCGGCTCCTCGGCCGACGCCTTCCTCGGCACGCAGGGAGACATTTGGGACACCCAGTGGGACATGTTCACCGCACTCTGGGGAGCAATCATCGCGCAGCTGCTGCTGTCGCGCGTGCACGATCGTCAGCTGGCGCAGATCGGAATGCAGGACGGATGACCGCGAAGGCTCCGAGGCTCGTTCGAGGAGCGGCGCTGCAACGACTACGCGGGGCAGCACGCAGGAAGTAGCTGCCCCGGAGTGGCGTGTGAATCAACGCGGATACAGATTGTGCTCGCGAGCTCGCCAACGCGTTCAGCTACACGTCCGCCATTCCGCCCGGTCCCTCCATGTTTTTCAGCGTCGAGCCTTCCGATCGTCTGCACACTGATCAGACGGGAGAGCGGACAGCCTAGTGTGGATCCGCGTCGCGACGATGGCCGATGTGCCGGCACTCCAATCGCTCATCGCCACTTCGGTCCGTGAGCTCGGCGGCGCCTACTATTCTCCCGCACAGATCGAGGCCGCAATTATCGCAGTCTTCGGTGTGGACACGCAGCTCATCTCTGATGGGACCTACTACCTCATCGACTCGCCGTCCGGCCCCGTCGCGATCGGCGGCTGGAGCTATCGCCGGACTCTCTACGGTGGCGATCAGATGAAGGCCGCGGACGACCCTCGGCTCGACCCGCGTACCGAGCCCGCCCGCATCCGCGCGTTCTTCGTGCGGCCCTCGCATGCGCGGCGCGGGCTCGCGAAGCGGTTGTATCACGAGTGCGCGATCGCCGCGCGCGTCGCCGGCTTTCGACGCTTCGAGCTCATGGCGACGCTCCCCGGTGAGCCGTTGTACGCGGCGCTGGGCTTCTCGCCGGGAGAGCGCATCTCCATTCCCGTCGCTCCAGGGGTCGAGCTCCCGCTCATCCGCATGAGTCGTGAGATCGAGGCAGGAGACGGCTGAGAGATCCAGCGACGACCCCTACTCTCAACGATCGCGAGCCCGCCCGCACCGCCGCGCCGGCGCGCGAGCGGATGTCCGCTTTTTCCCGACGACCACCGCTTATATGGTAGCCGGCATCACGCCGATTCCCCGCTCATCGCCCACAACCCCGCACTCGCTGGCAAATAGTGGTCATGTCGCTGACCCAACCGGATGCGTATCTTCCCGGCAACGGGGAGGAGCAATGTCGCCCGCGCTTCGGGCGCCGCCGCCCCACTAGCCTTTGCTTCCCATCCTTGGCCTCGCCAGAACAGGACGCAGCGACCGATCTCGTTCTGCAGCTGTCGAACAACGATCGCGCCACCGTCGACGAGCTGCTCCCGCTCGTCTACGGTGAGCTTCGGCGTCTCGCGCAGCGCTACATGCGGCGCGAACGTCTCGATCACACGCTTACCACCACGGCGCTCGTGCACGAGGCGTATCTCCGCCTCGTCGACCAGACGCGCGTCCAATGGCAGGATCGCAACCACTTCCTTGGCGTCGCTGCGATCGCGATGCGGCGCGTGCTCGTCGACCACGCTCGACGCCGGAATGTGCAGCGTCGCGGTGGCGGGCAGCAGCGCATCAGTCTCAGCGAACTCTCCGTCGCGCAGGACGACAGCGCCGACGTGCTCCTCGCGCTCGACGACGCGCTGGTGCGTCTCGCTGAGCTGAGTCCGCGCCTCGTGCGCGTCGTCGAGTGCCGCTACTTCCTCGGCCTCACGGAGGAAGAGACCGCCGCGGCGATCCAGATCACCTCACGCACCGTGCGCAGGGACTGGATCAAGGCGAAAGGGTGGCTTGCCACTGCGCTCGCCGACGAGCGCACATGAGCGGACGCGATCTCAGCACCTGGGAACGCCTCGAGCCAATCCTCGAGTACGCGCTCGATCTGCCGCCGCGCGACCGCGCGATCTACCTCGAGAGCGCCTGTGGCGACGATGTCTCGATGCGTCTTCGCATCGAAGGCATCATCGCGGCCGGTGAAGATCCGAACGGGCTCTTCGAACGGTCGATCGCCGATGTCGCGGGCCCGCTCATGCTCGAGCTCGACGGGCCGATCCTCGTCGCGATCACTCCCGGCGCGATGTTCGGTCCGTGGCGCATCGTGCGCGAGCTCGGCCACGGCGGCATGGGAGAGGTCTTTCTCGCCGAGCGCGCGGATGAACAGTTCGCACAGACAGCGGCGCTCAAGCTCGTGCGCCGCGGCCGCGAGCACGACCCGTTGCTCATCCGCCGCTTCCTCGAGGAGCGCCGCATCCTCGCGTCGCTCACGCACCCGAACGTCGCGCGGCTCCTCGATGGCGGCGTCACGCCCGCGAAGCTGCCCTGGTTCGCGATGGAGTACGTCGCGGGGCGCCCCCTCGATCTCTATTGCGACGAGCACGATCTCGACGTCCCCGCGCGACTCGCGCTCATGGACCAGGTGCTCGGCGCCGTCGCCTACGCGCACCGCAATCTCCTCGTCCATCGCGACCTCAAGCCGAGCAACATCTTCGTCACGGAAGATGGCCAGGTGAAGTTGCTCGACTTCGGCATCGCGAAGTTACTCGGCGAGGAGAACCTCGCCGATCCCGGGCTCACGATCGGTTACAACAAGGTGATGACACCGGAGTACGCCGCGCCCGAACAGGTGCGCGGGGAGCCGGTCACGACCGCCACCGACATCTATGCCCTCGGCGCCGTGATGTACGAGCTCCTCACGGGCCAGCGCGCGCATCGCTTCGACAAACGCTCGGCCGCGGAGATCGAGCACGTGGTCTGCGAGACGGAGCCCGAATTGCCGAGTCGCGCGGTGCGATCGACTACCGGCGGAAAGCGGAGCGACCGCGAGAAGGCCGTGCACCGCGCCAGTCTCTCGGCCGAGCTCGACACGATCGTGCTCAAGGCGCTGCAAAAGGATCCACTGCGCCGTTATGCCTCCGCCGAGGCGATGCTCGAGGATCTGCGCCGCTATCGCACCGGACGACCGTTGCTCGCTCGCCCCGATTCCGCACGCTATCGGTGGGGAAAGTTCATTTCACGCCATCGCCACGCCGTCGCGGCCGCGGCTATCATCGCGCTCGTGCTCGCGGGAGGGGTTGCTGCCACCGTATGGCAGGCGCGCGCCGCTCGGCTCGAGGCCGCGCGCGCCGACCGCGTGAAGGAGTTTCTCGTCGACCTGCTGAACCATGCGGATCCGAATATCACGCTTGGGAAAGAGTTCTCCGTGCGTGAGCTTCTCGATCGCGGCGCGCACCGTATCGACAGCATGCTCGGAAGCGAGCCCGCGGTGCAGGCAGAGCTCTACGAGGTACTCGGCAACACCTACGCGCATCTCGGGCATGAGGCGCAGGCGGACACCCTCCATCGCAAAGGACTCGCGGTCGTTCGCCGACTCTATGGCCCCGGTTCGCAGGAGGTGCTCGACGAGGCGATGGCCGTCGGGTGGGGACTCAACGATCGTGGCGAGTATTCGGACGCCGACACGCTGCTCACGTCATCCATCGCGGCGTATCGCCGCGCGGGCGGAGGCGACAGTCAGGCGCTGTCCGACGCGATCGACATTCTCGCGACGGCGAAGAAGCGCTCGGATCACCCCGTGGAGGCGGAGTCGCTCTATCGGCAATCGCTTCGCATGCAGATCGCGCTCACTGGTCCATCGGACACGATCACCGCGTCGCGACTGAGCGATCTCGCTGTCCTGCTCGGCGGCCAGGATCGCCTCGCCGAGGCGGATTCCGCGCTGAGCGCCGCACAGGAGCAACGGCGCGGTGTGCTCGCGCCGCTCGACGTGAAGTATCTCGTTGGCGACGCCAGCCTCGCCGGGATCAGGATGAAGCGCGGCGATTTCGCAGGCGCCGAGCCGCTCATCGCGAACGCCGTCGCAGGGCTCGAGAAGATCGACAGGCCGGGCGGACTGAATCTGGCGCGAACGATCGACCGGCTGGCGCTCCTGCAGTCGCTCGAGATGCACACCTCTGCGGCGATCGCGACGTCGGCGCGCGCGTCCGCGATGTTCGTCGCAGCCATGGGTGACGAGCACCCGGAGACGCTGAACAGCGAATCGCAGCTCGCGATGTATCGCGCGAATGGCGGGGACGCGAAGGGTGCGGAGGCAGGAGCGCGCGCAGCATACACGTCGCTGCAGCGCAAGATGGGCGATCGCCACGACTATTCGCTCGCCGCGGGGCAGCGGCTCGCGTCGATCGAGCTCCAGATCGGCAAGGACGCAGAGGCATCGTCGCTCACCACGTTGCTGCTCGAATCCGTGCGCGCGAAATACGGGAAGATCCCGCCCGGCTTCGCAACCCTGATGGGCATCAAGGCGTCGCTTCACGCGTTGCGCGGCGACAGTGCGGCGGAGGGCGAGTATCGCGCAGCGCTCGCCACGTTGGCGGGCGGCACGCGCCTCGACAGTGCCGCGCTACCGAGCATCGCGGCGCACTTCGCAAAGGAGCTCCGGACGCGTGGCAAAATCGACGAAGCGGATGCGATGCTGCGACGAACGCTCGCGTGGCTGCCTCCCGGTGCGGACTCCGCCAGTGCCGTGAAGCAAGCGCTGCAGGCGGAGCTTCGCGACGCGTCCCCGATCCAGCACGCATCACCGGCGCATTAGCCCGGTAGCTCCCGAGCGCGCCGAGCCGGGCAGGACCGTGGCAAATCCGGTTTCGCGGCGACTTCCAACTTATTTTCCTGGCCGTGTCGATTCCGGCGCTCCCCGTTCGACGTGTATGTAGAGCCGGGAGCATACACCCCCAATTTGACGCGTCACCGGCGGAACTCTCGATCGACAGGAGCGACGACCATGAGATTCATGATGATCATCAAGGCGGACAAGGCGACGGAAGCCGGAGTGATGCCGACCGAGGAGCTGCTCGTTGCCATGGGGAAGTACAACGAAGAGCTGATCAAGGCGGGCGCACTGCTCGCGGCCGACGGGCTGCAGCCGAGCGCAAAGGGCGCGCGCGTCCGTCATGCTGGTGGAAAGTCCACGGTGATCGACGGCCCGTTCACCGAAACGAAGGGACTCATCGCGGGCTTCTGGCTGATCCAGGTGAAATCGAAGGACGAGGCGATCGAGTGGGCGAAGCGCGTCCCCTTCGATCCCAATGGCCCCTCCGCGACGAGCGATGGTATAGGGGAGATCGAGCTCCGCCAGCTGTACGAGGCCGCGGACTTCACTCGCGAGCTCTATCCCTCCGACGAGGTGCAGCAGATGTGCAGCGCGGAAGGCGATTTTCGCAGGAAGACCAATAGCTGATCGCGGCAACCTGCACTCACAAACATTCGACGAAAATCACAATGCGATTCATGATCATCCGCAAGGCGGACAGCGAAACCGAAGCAAGCATGATGCCGACGCAGGAGCTCATCGACTCCATGATGGCCTACAATGGTGAGATGATCAAAGCCGGCGTGATGCTGGACGGCGCCGGATTGCAGGCGAGTAGCAAGGGCGCACGCATCAGCTTCGCGAACGGGAAGCCGACGGTCACCGATGGTCCGTTCACCGAGGCGAAGGAGCTTGTCGCGGGCTTCTCGATCATCGAGGTCGAGTCGAAGGCCGACGCGATCGAGTGGATGAAGCGTTGGCCGCAGCTCGACGGCCACGGAAACGTCCAGCTCGAACTGCGGCAGCTGTTCTCGCCCGAGGATTTCGGCGTGGAGGCAGTCGCGCAATTCGACGATCTCGCGAAACGAAAGCAGTAGGCGATACTCACGCACCGCACACACTGCATACACACTGGAGAGCACACATGATCACGCATCTGCACGCGACGACCGTCGTCGTCTCCGATCAGGACAAGGCCATCGACTACTACACGCGCGTGCTCGGCTGGGACAAGACCACCGACTCGCCGATGGGACCCGATATGCGCTGGGTTACCGTCGCGCCAAGGGGCGCGGCCACGAACATCGCGCTCGCGCTGCCGAGCTGGTACACGAAGAAGCCGTCGCAAGAGATGGGAATCATGACGGGGATCGCCTTCGCCTGCGACGACATGAAGGGGACCTTCGCAGAGCTCAAGAAGCGCGGCGTCAACTTCAAGGGCGAGCCCGAGATGATGCCGTGGGGCAAGCTCGGCGTGTGGTTCCTCGACCCCGATGCGAACGAGTTCTTCATGGCCGAGAGCTGATGCAAAGCGCCGCACGGAAGTGGACCGGGCGCGTGCTCACCACGCTCGCTGCGCTCTTCCTGCTCATGGATACGATCCTCAAGTTCCTGCATCCGCCGCAGGTGCTTGCGACCTTCACACAGCTCGGCTGGCCGGCCGACCTCGCGGTGACGCTCGGCATCATCCAGCTGCTCTGTCTGATCGTCTACCTCGTTCCGCGCACCGCGATTATCGGCGCCATTCTCCTCACCGGCTACCTCGGCGGTGCCATCGCGACGAACATGCGCGTCGGTAATCCGTTGTTCACCCACATCCTCTTTCCGATTTACCTCTCCGTATTTATCTGGGGCGGGCTCTACTTGCGCGACACGCGCGTGCGCACGCTCATTTCCTGATCACTCACATCAGGAAAGCGAGCGCGCGATGAGATTTCTGTGTCTGATCAATCTGGACGAGAAGGAAATGGCTGCGCTGCCGCATGCCACGATGAACGACCTCAACGTTCGCCATCTGGCGCTCAACGACTCCCTTCGCGAAAGCGGCAACTTCGTCGAAGCGTCCGCGCTCGAGTCCTCGGCGAGCGCCGTGCGGATGCGGGCGCGCAGCGGAATGCGCACGGTCGTCGATGGACCGTTCGCCGAGGCAAAGGAGCTGGTGGCGGGCTTCTATCTCGTGGAGGCGAAGGACATGCAGGAGGCGATCGCGATCGCGTCGCGCTTTCCGAGCGCACCGTACGCCACCGTCGAGATCTGGCCGACGAGACAGCTGGAGGTCGACGCATAGCGTAACTCGCATTCGCTGCGGGGTTGCACGCGCGACGCACGCCCGACTGATTCCAGCGCATGACGGCCACCGATACTCAGCGTGCGATCGACGCGGTCTGGAGAATCGAGTCGGCGAGGCTCATCGCTGGCCTCGCGCGTCTCGTCGGCGACATCGGAGAGGCGGAGGATCTCGCGCAGGACGCGCTCCTCATCGCGCTCGAGAAGTGGCCCACGTCCGGGGTCCCCGAGAAGCCGGGCGCATGGCTCATGGCCACTGCGAAACATCGCGCCTTCGATCTGATGCGCCGGCGCGCACTCCTCGAGCGCAAGCACGAGCAGCTCGGCCACGAGCTCGACGCGCAAGTGGAGTCGGCCATCCCCGATCTCGATGCTGCACTCGACGATGACATCGGCGACGATCTCCTGCGCCTCGTCTTCACCGCCTGCCACCCCGTGCTCTCGACCGAGGCGCAGGTCGCGCTGACGCTGCGACTGCTTGGCGGGCTCACCACCGACGAGATCGCGCGCGCATTCCTGGTTCCCGAGCCGACCATCGCGCAGCGCATCGTGCGCGCGAAGCGCGCGCTCGCCGATGCAAAGGTGCCCTTCGAGGTGCCGCGCGGTGCGGAACTCGCCACCAGGCTCTCGTCGGTGCTCGGCGTGCTCTATCTCATTTTCAATGAAGGGTACTCGGCCACCGCCGGCGACGACTGGATGCGGCCGGCGCTCTGCGAAGACGCGCTGCGGCTGGGGCGCATCCTCGCGTCGCTCGCGCCCGCGGAGCCGGAGGTGCATGGGCTCGTCGCGCTGATGGAGATCCAGGCGTCGCGCGCGCGCGCGAGGGTCGGCCCGAATGGCGAGCCGGTGCTGCTGCTCGAGCAGGATCGCGCGAAGTGGGACTACGTGCTCATTCGGCGTGGCCTCGACGCGCTCGCGCGTGCGGAAGCGCTTGGCGGGACGGAGGGGAGCTATGCGATGCAGGCGGCGATCGCGGTGTGTCACGCGCGCGCACGCGCTGGCGACGAGACCGACTGGGAGCGCATCGCGTCGCTGTACGAGACGCTCGCGCGGCTGACGCCGTCGCCGGTGATCGAGCTCAATCGCGCCGTGGCGGTCGGGATGGCGCGCGGGCCCGCGGCGGGACTCGCGTTGGTGGATGCGCTCGTGTCCGATCCAGCGCTCAGGAACTACCACCTGCTGCCGAGCGTGCGGGGCGATCTGCTCGCGAAGCTCGGGCGCGCGAGCGAGGCGCGCGAGGAGCTCGAGCGCGCGGCGTCGCTCACCAGGAACACGCGGGAGCGGGAGCTGCTCCTCGCACGCGTGGCGGCGCTGCCGGTAGACTAGCGCGTCACTGGACAGCGACCGCCCCCGGGCGCAACATCAGAGCTTCCTCAACTCGAGTCCCTTCCATGCATGTCCGCGCTCTCGCAATCACACTCGCTCTTTCCACACTCCCATGTCTCGCCGCAGCGCAGGGCGCGCCCGTCTCCGAATCCTTTCGCGATCAGGCGGCATCCGCGGGGAAGCATCTGATGGCGGCCGCCGAGACGATGCCGGCTGAGAAATACGGTTTCAAGCCGACGCCGGCGCAGATGAGCTTCGGCGACATCGTCGCGCATCTGATCGAGGGGAACGACTACCTCTGTGGCACCATCAGTGGCGCGAAGGCGCCTGCGCGCGCGAAGGTCACGGGCGCGAGCAGCAAGACGGCGCTCACCGGCGAGTTGAAGGACTCGTTCGCCTTCTGCGATGAGTCGCTGGCCAAGCTCGACGACTCGAAGCTCGGCGAGCAGCTCCCGTTCTTCGGCGGAAAGATGCGGTCGCGCGCCGACATTCTCTTCGTGGCCATCGGCGACTGGGCCGACCACTACAGCCAGAGCGCGGTCTATCTTCGACTCAACGGCCTGCTCCCACCGACGGCGAAGAAATAGCCTGAATTCAAGAGAAATTCCGGCGATGCAAAAACGGCCACTCGCCAGGGTCGCGGGTGGCCGTTTCGCTTCTCCGATCTTGGCTTTGGCTAGTAGGCCACCGCGTACGATGAGAAGTGCCGGATCGCCGCCTCGACGCGCTTGTACTGCGGAAAGTCCTTCGAGGGCTCCGTTTCCGTGATGAGGGTGTCCGACTTCAGGTAGACCACCTGCACCGGCTTTCCCCTCGGAGTGCAAACGCTGTGGTTCAGCGTCAGCGTCGCCGGCTGTGCGAACTGCAGCCCGCTCGGCGAGAACTCCACGCGCACGTGGTTGCCGCGCATGGCGTGCGCCGTGATCTGCACCTAGCTGCGGAGCGCACCGCTTGGGATCACGAGGGTGTGCGGCCCGATGTCCAGCCGGCCGCCCCTCGGTCCGATGCTCGCCGTGTTCCACTGGTCGGTGGGCACGTTGCACGGGAGGAGCTGCCCGACGATCGTCGTTACACCGTTCGTGATGTTCAGAAAGGGCGACATGGTTCCGTTCTCCGGGAAGTTCATGGAGGTGGAAATTAGGGGCGGCTCGTGCTATCACTATCACGCTGCTGGCCGTTGGTGCCATGAATGGGCACGGCGACGACTGTCACAGTTCACGCGTCCGGCGTCTGACGGTTTTCTCGCAGCGGAGCTACTCGTCGCGTTCAAACCATCATTGACGCCACGCTGTCAAACGGGTGACTTCTTTCTGGATTTCGTGATCGCATGTCGCTGACGCTCGCCTTCATCGCGCTCCTTCAGGTCGCGCAGCCAAAGCCGCCGACCGATGCGCACGGTGCGGCGACTGCATCGAGCCAGCCAGCGACGGCGGCCACGGTGGCGACATCGACCATCGCGACCGCGTCGCGCGCGCTGAAGCGTCCCGTCATCGATGGCCGCGATGACGATGCGGTGTGGCGCGAGGCGCAGCCGATCACGGATTTCCACCAGTTCAGCCCAGTGGCGAATGGCGACGCGCGCTTCAAAACGGAGGGGAAGGTCGCCTACGACGATCAAGACTTCTACGTCTTCATCCGGATGTACGATCCACATCCGGACAGCATCCTCCGGCTTCTCGGCCGTCGCGACGTCCGCGTAGCGACGGATCAGATCAAGATCATCGTCGACCCGTACCACGATCTGCGCACCGGCTACGAGTTCGCGGTGAACCCCGCCGGTGTGAAGCGCGACTACGCCGTGTACAACGACATCAACGAAGATGGGTCGTGGGACGGTGTGTGGGAGGCGGCGACCACGGTGGACTCGCTCGGATGGACGGCGGAGTTCCGCATACCCCTGTCGCAGCTCCGCTACGCCGATGCGAAGGAACATACCTTCGGCTTCGGAATCTGGCGCGACATCGATCGCTTCAAGGAGCGCGACAGCTGGCCGGTGTACAACCAGTCCGACGCCCGCCTCATGTCGCAGCTCGGCACTGTCGTGAAGATCGATGGCATCCCCTCGCCGCATCGCCTCGAGGTAGTGCCGTACGTCGTCGCGAAGAACGTCTCCGTGGATCCGAACGCAGGCGTCGGGCGCGACCAGAAGTTCTCCGGCGGCGCGAACATTAAGTACGGGCTGACATCGAATCTCACACTTGATGCCACGGTCAACCCGGACTTCGGACAGGTGGAGTCCGATCCGTCGGTACTAAATCTCTCGGCTTTCGAGACGTTCTTCGCGGAGCAGCGGCCGTTCTTTCTCGAGGGGACGGGGATCTACAGCTTCCAGGTGAATTGCAACTTCGTCAGCTGCAACAACGAGGGGCTGTTCTACTCACGCCGCATCGGTCGCTCTCCGCAGCTTGGCTACTTGTATGGCGATGCGACCTCACCAACGTCGACGACGATCCTCGGTGCCACGAAGCTCACGGGTCGTCTCGCGAGCGGCACGTCGATCGGCGTGCTCGATGCCGTCACGCAGCGAGCGGATGGGCCGCTGGGCCAGACACTCGAGCCGACGACGAACTACGCGGTCGTGCGCGGCCAGCAGGACCTGCGCGGCGGCGAGAGCGGCGTGGGGATCATCCTCACCGGTGTCGATCGCGTCAACGATGCCTTCTCTCGCGACGTGCTCAGTCGCGAGGCGTACGTCGCCGCGACGGACTTCCGCCACCGCTTCTCGAACCGGCGCTTCGAGTTCACCGGCTCGATCGACGCGAGTCGCGTGAGTGGAACGCCCGAGTCGATACTCGCGACACAGACGAGCGCGGTGCACTACTATCAGCAGCCCGATGGCGCGCTGCACCTAAATTCGACCCGCACATCGCTGTCTGGCGACGCCGAGCAGATCACCTTCGGTAAGGTCGGCGGGGGGATCACGCGCTTTCAGACGTCGTACAATCGACTGTCGCCAGGCTTTGAGTCGAACGACCTCGGCTATCTGCAGCGTGCGGACCTGCAGAACTGGAGCAACTCGTTCTCCTTTGACTTCAACACGCCCGCGCTGTTCTTCAACTCCGCATTCCTCAACTTCAACCAGTGGAACTATTGGAACAACGCCGGGCTGCTGCTCGAGCGCGCGGTGAGTACGAACTGGCACTTCATTCTTCGCGACAACGTCGAGATCGATCTCGGCGCCACGACATCGCAGCTCCCCGGCACGTTCAGCGATCGCGGATCGCGCGGCGGGCCGGCGGTGCGGCATTCGCCGTTCTACAACGGCTTCCTGTACCTCGTCGGCGACAACCGCAAACAGCTCATTCCGACGCTCTCTATGAACGTCGGTCGCAGCGACTACGGGCGCGGACACTACTACGATCTCAGTCCGAGCGTCGACCTGCGCGTATCCAGTCGCTTCCACACGAATCTTGGCGTCGAGTACAACCACAACATCGACGACACGCAGTGGTTCGGCAATTTTGCCGATTCGACGGACGTTACGCACTACACCTTCGCGCACCTGAACCAGCAAACGCTGAGCGCGACATTGCGCATTGACTTCACGGCGACACCGAATCTCACCTTCCAACTTTATGCGTCGCCCTTCGTGACGAAGGGAACGTTCACGAACATTCGCGAGCTGAACGACCCACGCGCGCAGAATTTCGACGACCGTTACAAGCCGTATACGGACGAGCATGTGCTGGCGGATCAACCGGATGGATTCAACGTGAAACAGTTCCGATCGAACGCCGTCGTGCGCTGGGAATATCGCCCCGGCTCCACGCTCTTCCTCGTGTGGACGCAGCAACGACAGGGCGCCATTCCGCTCGCCGGAAACCAGACGTTCTCAGGCGACTACGGCGGCCTCTTCCATCTTCACCCCGACAATACTTTCCTCGTGAAGATGTCGTACTGGTTGAACCGGTAGTCGCCACGGGCGACTCAGCCGCCATTCGCCGCCCGCCGCGCCTGCGCTTCGACCGATTTCCAGCGCGCCAGCACGGCGCGGAACTCCTCGCGCGCGCGACGGCACGCCGCGATCTGATTGGCACTGGGCGCGATATCCGCGCCCTGCATGGACATGGCGGCGGCCATGAGCTCATCGCCGACGCTCTCGAGGGTAGGGGGGCGCGACGCCTCGACAGCGCCGCGGCGCCGCGGTGCCTCGTTTGCATCGACGCTCTTCGCGGGCGCGATCGCGTCGAGCTTGTCCGCGATATCGCCTGCAGCGCCATCGAGTCGGCCCCTGAGCGCACGGGCGCGTGCGCTCGCCGCGCGCACGATGACCGCGTCGTCGTACATCTCCTTCGATAGCGACGCGAGCTGCGCGAGGCCGATGGATGGTGTCTTCACGCGGGGGTCGAGGCGCAGCGTCAGCGGCTGCTCCAGGCGCGTCCCCATTCCGACGAGGCGCACCGTGTACTTGCCCGGCGGCGCCCACGGCGCCTCCATCGCGGGGAAGGTACGATGTGGCACCGCACCATTGCCGCTCTCATCCTCTTCCACATTCTCTCGCTCGTCGGCGATCGGATCGTACCGCAGGTCCCACGTCATGCGGTGCATGCCGGGCGCGGTGGAGAGCGCGACTGTCGGTGCCGGCCAGTAGAACGGCAGACTGCAGTCCGGCGCCTTGGGGTCCTGCTGGCACACGAGGTTGTACGCCTCCGGATTGCGCGCAGGATCGGGATCGAGCACGCGGTCGGCGCTCGAGTAGTGCCGGATGACCTTCCCGGTGGCGTCGACGATCTCGATCGCGATCGTGTCGTGTACCGCGTCCGCGAGGTAATAGTCGATGATTGCGCCGGCCGAGGGATTTTCGCCGGCGGGAAGCTCCGGCGGCCACGGCGTCGGATCGTTCGTCGCGCCGCGGACGCGCACCGCGGTGGCGGGCTTGAGCAGGTAGAGAGCACGCGCCGCGCCCACGGAGGCCGCCTGCCGCAACGGCGTGATGTCGTCGAGAATCCAGAAGCCGCGTCCATGGGTTGCGGCAATGAGGTCGGAGCACATGCACACGCTGTCGTCCTTCACCTCGAGATCGCGTACGGAGATCGCAGGCATGTCGCGCTTCAGCGACTGCCAGTGCTCGCCGTCGTCGAAGGAGACCCACACCTGGGCATCGGTGGCCGCGTAGAGCAGTCCCTTGCGCCGGGGGTCCTCGCGAATGGAGTTCGCGACGGCACCCGGCGCGATCCCGGCGTCGATCTCGGTCCAGCTCTTTCCGCTGTCGTGCGTGCGCCAGAAGTGCGGATTCATGTCGTCGAGGCGCAGCGTGTTCGCCGCCGCGTACGCGGTGCGGTCGTCGAAGTGCCCCGCCTCGATGTTGAAGATGCGCGTCCACGGTTTGATCTCCGCGGGCGTGACGTTGCTCCACGTCGTGCCGCCGTTCGCCGTGACCTGTATCGTGCCGTCATCGGCGCCGGCCCAGATCACGCCAATGTTGCGGGGCGAAGGGGAGAGCGCGGTGATCGCGCCCTTCGGAGACGGCGTGACCGTGCTCGCGTACTTCCCGGCATTTGCAGGAACGGCCCAACTCTGCCGCGTTAGATCGGGGCTGATGCGCGTCCAGCTGTGCGCGTGGTCGACGGATTTCCACACGGCGTTGGACGTGTAGAAGAGCACGTTCGGATCGAGAGGCGACCAGTTGATCGGCATCGTGCGGACGTTGCGGTTGTACTTCGCGCCGCGCTCGGTCGCATCGGGGCCGACGTGCGTGATCTGTCCCGTCTTTCGATTGAACAGCGACACGTTGGATCTCATGCTGCCGTACACCTTGTCCGGATCCTTCGGATCTGGTGCGGCGATGCCGTACTCCTGGATGTCGACCGGATGCCAGTCGTGGAAGGTGATCTCGCCATCCATCGACCTGCTGTCGACGCACGCCGAGCCGGAGTCCTGCTGTCCTCCGCACACGCGATACACGAACGATGCATCCGTCGAGACGTGATACATCGCGGCCGTCGATTGCGTGTACCAGTTGCTCCACGACGCGCCACGGTTGGATGACACGACCGCGCCCTGGTCCGACACGAGGAGCAGGATGTTCGGATTGTTCGGATTGATCCACACCTTCTGATAATCGTCGCCGCCCGGAGCGCCGCGGATGGCGGACCAGGTTACACCGCCGTTCTCCGAGCGCCAGAAGACGATCGACGCGCTGTAGACGACGTTCTCATCCTTCGGATCGACGGCGAGCGTTGCGAGATCGCCGCCGCCGATGCGCAGGAGCGGGCGACC
>JBBRYY010000032.1:0-30406 GCA_038237245.1 Gemmatimonadales bacterium
CATGATCATCTGGATCGTGCGTGGGTGCAGCATGTTGAGGCTGTTTCCCGTGCCAGTGTAGTCGGTATAGAAGCGCGGGTTCCCGGGCTCGAGGCGGTAGTACGCCTTGTTGTCGATCCCCTTGAGCGACAGCGTCGGCCCGAGATGATTTCCCTCGGCCGTGTGGTTGTAGACGACGTCGAGAATGACCTCGATGCCCGCGTTGTGCAGCGTCTTCACCATCGACTTGAACTGCACCACCTGGCTCCCGAGCCCGCCCACGGCATAGCGCACATCGGGAGCGAAGAAGCCGATCGTGTTGTAGCCCCAGTAGTTCGTCAGCCCTTTCTCGGCGAGATGGCGGTCCACCGCGAAGTGGTGCACGGGGAGGAGCTCGAGCGCGGTGACGTTGAGCGACGTGAGATGATCGATGACTGCGTCCGAAGAGAGCGCGAGGTAGGTGCCGCGAATCTCTTCGGGTACGTCGGGATGCCGGATCGTCATCCCCTTCGCGTGCGCCTCGTAGATGATGGTGCGATTCCACGGGATGCGCGGCGGCGCGTCGCTTCCCCACGTGAACGCGTTGTCGACGACGATGCACTTCGGCATGCCGCGCGCGCTATCCGCGTGGTTCATCTCGAGATCTTCCTTCGCGCTGCCGATCTGATAGGCGAAGAGGGAATCGCTCCATTGTATCGCACCGCTGATCGCCTTCGCGTACGGATCGAGGAGAAGCTGATTCGGGTTGAAGCGATGGCCTTCCTCGGGCGAATACGGCCCTTCGACGCGATAGCCGTACAGCTGTCCCGGGCGCACGTCGGGAAGGTAGCAGTGCCAGATCTGGTCGCTTCGTTCGGCGATCGGGATGCGGATGCGCTCCGTCTCGTCGGTGTGCGCATCGAAGAGACAGAGCGACACTCCCGTGGCGTTCTCGGAGAAGATCGCGAAGTTGACTCCCTCCCCATCCCAGGTGGCGCCGAGTGGATAGGGTTGACCGGGCCAAACACGCATCTAGAGAACCTCTTTGTAGTAGAGCGCAGCGGAGAGTGGTGGTAGTGCAACCATCGCTCCGCTGATTTCCTTGATCTCGCAGCCCCGCGTATAGCTGGCGAATCGTACTCGCCAACCGTCGCCATCCTCCTCGCCAATCGGGATCGTGCGTTCTTCGGCGGAGAGATTGAAGAGCGCGAGCAGTGATCGAGCGTCTGGCGCGTCGAGTCGCATTGCGATCCAGCGAGCCTTTGGGTCGCTTCGCACGGTGATGCGCGCTGCGCCAGGGCGTAGTGCGGGCTCCTCGCGCCGTATCGCCAACAGCTCCCGATACATCGCGCGGAGCTTCCCGTGCTCACCCTCATATTCGAGCTCGTAGTGGAGCTTCGATCGCTCGAACGTCTCCACCGCCTGCGGATCGGGCACCTCGCCCGCCCACCCGAACGACTCGAACTCCTCGCGACGTCCCTTTCGCACCGCCTCCACGAGATCGCAATCGCCGTGGCTCACGAAGTACAGGAATGGCGATGTCTCGCCATACTCCTCCCCCATGAAGAGCAGCGGTACGTACGGCGCGAGCAACAGCAGCGCGGCCGCGAGCTTCAGCGCGTCAGGTGAGACGAGCGCGCCAAGGCGGTCGCCGGCGGCACGATTCCCCACCTGGTCGTGATTCTGGATGAAGATCACGAAGTGGTCGGCCGAAACATCCCTCGCTGGCGCGCCGTGTGCCCGACGCCGATGCGACGCGTACTGCCCCTGAAACACGAAGCGGCGCGCGAGCGCATCCGCGATCGCCTCGATGTCGCCGTGCTCCGCGAAGCCCTGATAGTAACCCGCACGCTCGCCCGTCAGCGCGACGTGCACGGCGTGATGAAAATCGTCGCTCCACTGCGCATCCATCGCGTAGCCGCCCTGCTCGACCGAAAGCAGGAGACGCGGATCATTCAGGTCGCTCTCGGCGATGATCTCGACGTGACGGCCAAGCGCGCCGGCCGTCGCGTGCACCTGCTTGGTGAGTGCTGCGGTGAGATGCACGGCACGGAAGTCGTAGATTCCGTGCACCGCATCGAGACGGAGTGCATCCATGTGGAACTCGCGCACCCAGTAGCACGCGTTCTCGATGATGAAGCGACGCACCTCGTCGCTGCCGGCGCCATCGTAGTTCACGGCCGGCCCCCACGGCGTGCGATACGCGTGCGTGAAGTACGGGCCATACTCGGCGAGGTAGTTCCCCTCGGGTCCGACGTGGTTGTAGACCACATCCAGCACCACAGCGAGCCCCGCAGCGTGGGCGGCATCCACGAGACGCTTGAGCGCGCAGGGACCGCCGTAGCTGTTCTGTGGCGCGTAGAGCTGCACGCCGTCGTAGCCCCAGTTGC
Organism: Gemmatimonadales bacterium; assembly: GCA_038237245.1. Classification (GTDB taxonomy): domain Bacteria; phylum Gemmatimonadota; class Gemmatimonadetes; order Gemmatimonadales; family Gemmatimonadaceae; genus FEN-1250. Next base: position 2,349 of record JBBRYY010000032.1, read on the forward strand.
GATCGCCGGGAAATTGCGCGACGGGCATGATCTCGATCGCGGTGATGCCGAGATCACGGAGCGAAGAGAGACGCGGGAGGATCGCGTCGAAGGTTCCTTCGGGAGAAAAGGTTCCGGTGTGGAGCTCGTAGATGACGAAGTCCGCCATCTCGATCCCCTTCCATTCGCTATCCGTCCACGTGAACGCGGCGGGATCGACCACACGCGATGCGCCGTGCACCCCGTGAGGCTGCCATCGCGAGACGGGATCGGGGCGCTCGCTGCCGCCGTCGATGCGATAGGCATAGTCGTCGCCCGCGTGTACGCCGTCGATCGTCGCGGTGAAGATGCCGTGGTCATCGCGCGCGAGTATGTGCTCGCCCGACGCAGCGCCCGTGTGCACGCGCACCGTGAGCTGTCGCGCGTTGGGCGCCCATACGACGAAATGCGTCGCGTTGCCGAGCGGATGCGCGCCGTACGTGAGCCGCATCTCGGTTCCGCGCGCGGTCAGCTGACGCTCGATGCGAGCAGCGTTCGGATGCCGATGAGCGGAATCCATACCCAGGTGGGGCGGTTGTTGAGCTCATAGGCGAGCTCGTAGAAGAGCTTCTCGAGCTCGAAGAGCGCGATGAGTGCGCGCGCGCTCGTGTCACCGTAGCCATCGAGGAATGCGGCACGCGCCATCGCCTCCCACTGCGCCGCGCGTTCGCGATCCGCATCGTCGTGCGATGCGGCGGTGGCGGCCGCGTACGCGAACGAGCGGAGCATCCCCGCCACATCGCGCGCGGGGCTATTGAGCGCGCGGCGCTCCGCGAGCGGACGCACCGGCTCGCCTTCGAAATCGATGATCATCCACTCGTGCTCGGTGCGGAGCACCTGGCCGAGGTGGTAATCGCCGTGATGTCGCGAGAGGAGCCCCGCAGCGGCGGGGCCGCCGAGCGAGTTGACGATGGCGCCGAGCTTCTCGAAGGCGTCGATTCGGCGGCCTGCGATCGCGAGCGCGAGAGGGCGCGAGCGCGCATCGAGCTTGGGCGCGACACGCTCGAGCAGATTGAAGCCCTGCTCCACCGACCGGCGCGCGGCGCTCGCCCAGCGCGCGACATCGGCGGCGGTCGCATCCCTCGGCGCGAAAGCCGGATCATCGGTGGGTGTGGCGAGCGCGCCATGGAGCTCGGCCGTGATCGCGCCGAGCTGCTTCGCTTCGGCTTTGAACGGATCCGACTGCACGTCGCCATCGCTGTGCGTGTACGCGCGCGCGCGGGCGAGCGCGTGTGCCCAGCCGTCCATCGCGCCGGTGACGAGACGCGAGAGCATCCCCGCAACCGTGCGCTCGCCATCGTGGTCGGCGACGAGCACCGCATAGAGCTCCGGCGTGTGGCGAAAGGTCGTGTGCGCGGTGAGGTAGCGCGCGATTTCGACGTCGGGGCTCTCGCCGCCTTCGAGGCGCCGGAAGAGCTTGAAGATCGCCGACTCGCCGAAGATGATCGAGCTGTTGCTCTGCTCCCCGCCGATGACGTGTGATGCGCCGCTCAGCCGCGGGCCTCGCTGCGAGACCTTCTCGGAGCGAAGCGATGCGCCGTCGCCCTCGAAGTGCTCGCCGTCCGAGAGGGCGCGCGCGATGCGAGCGCGAAAGGCGGGATCGTCGATCGCGTCGAAGAGGAGCCCCTTCGCCACCGCACTCTCGACGAGCGCGAGCACCGCCGCCGGCTCGTGCGCGCGGCTCCTCTCGCGCTCGCGCACGGCGAGCGGGAGCTGATAGCTCGCGACCGACCCATCCGGGAGCGTGACCTCGACGCGCGTGACAGCCCATTGCTGCCCTTCCCCCGACACAGGGATCACATCGGCGATCCGCGCCTCGAACGAAGGCTGCGTCTTCTCCCCGAACCAGCGGCGCTCGCGCAGGAAGGCGGCAAGCGTCTCCGAGTCGATGGAGCGGAGCGCGCCTGGGGCGAGCGCATTTTCCAGCGCGCCCGCCACCGTGAGCGTCAGCGTCTCCCCTCCCCGCGCCGCTCGGGCGCTTCCTCGGCAGGGCAGAGCTTGAACCAGTAAAAGTTGTGCGGTCCAAGCGCGAACAGATACGGATTCTCGGCGATGGGCGGGAAACGGATATTGCCGATCATCTCGACGGGTACCATGCCGATGAAGCGATGCAGATTGATGCGCGCAGGCTGCACGAAGCGCGAGAGATTGTTGACGCAGAGGATCGTCTCCCCTTCGTACGAGCGCAGATACGCGAGCACCGCGCGATTCTCGGGAAGGAGCATCTCGAAGGTCCCGCGGCCGAAGGCGCGATGCTGCGTGCGCACTTTCACGATGCGGCGCATCCAGCGGAGCAGCGACGTCTGCGTGCGCTCCTGCGCGGCGACGTTCACCCCCTGATAGCCGTACGGCGGATCCATGATCAGCGGAAAGTAGAGCGCCTGCTGGTCCGCATCGGAGAAGCCGGCGTTCCATCCGCCGTTCCACTGCATCGGCGTGCGCACGCCGTTGCGATCGCCGAGGAAGACGTTGTCGCCCATGCCGATCTCGTCGCCGTAGTAGATGATCGGCGTGCCGGGCATGGTGAGGAGCAGCGCGTTCATCAGCTCGATCTGCCGGCGGCCGTTGTCGAGCAGCGACGCGAGCCGGCGGCGGATGCCGACGTTGATGCGCATGCGCGCCTGGCTCGCGTACTCGCGGTACATGTAGTCGCGCTCCTCGTCCGTCACCATCTCGAGCGTGAGCTCATCGTGGTTGCGGAGGAAGATCGCCCACTGGCAGTCGGCAGGGATCTCCGGCGTCTGCGCGAGGATCTCCACGATCGGGCTGCGGTCTTCCTTGCGGATCGCCATGTACATGCGCGGCATGAGCGGAAAGTGGAATGCCATGTGGCACTCCGTCCCGTTGCCGAAGTACTGGATCACGTCCGCCGGCCACTGGTTCGCCTCGGCGAGCAGCAGCTTATTCTCGAACTCCGCATCGAGCGCGGCGCGGATCTCCTTCAGGACTTCGTGCGTCTCAGGAAGATTTTCGCAGTTCGTGCCGTCGCGCTCGATGAGATAGGGAATCGCGTCGAGGCGCATCCCGTCGACGCCCATCCGGAACCAGAAGCGCATCACCTCGATCACAGCCGCGACGACGACCGGGTTATCGAAGTTGAGATCGGGCTGGTGACTGAAGAAGCGGTGCCAGTAGAATTGCTCGGCCACGGGATCCCAGGTCCAGTTCGAGACCTCGGTGTCCGTGAAGATGATGCGCGCATCCTTGTACTTCGTCGGATCGTCGGACCACACGTACCAGTCGCGCTCCGGCGATCCGCGCGGCGACGTGCGCGCGCGCTGGAACCACGCGTGCTGGTCCGACGTGTGGTTGATGACGAGCTCCGTGATCACGCGGATGTTGCGCGAATGTGCCTCGTCGAGCAGCCGCTGAAAGTCTTCGATCGTTCCGTACTGCGGATGCACTGACTGGTACTCGGAGATGTCGTAGCCGTCATCGCGAAGCGGCGAGGGATAGAACGGCAGGATCCAGAGCGTGTTGACGTTGAGCGACTGGATGTAGTCGAGCTTCTGAATCAGTCCCGGAAAATCACCGAAGCCATCGCCATCGCTGTCGCGGAATGCCTTGACGTGCGTCTGGTAGATGATCGCGTCCTTGTACCAGAGTGGGTCGTTGGCGGTGATGGCTGGCGTGGATCGGTCGGGCATTGCTCGGGTGTTGGAGAAAGTGCGCGCGGTCAGCGCTGAAGCCGGAGGATGTGCCCCGGCTGAAGAGTGGGATCGAGTCGAACGTAATTGCGAGCGCCGCGCCAGCTGTAGCGCGCGCCGGTGAGCAGCTCCTCGACGACGTACGGCGTGTCGCCGTCGATCCCGAGCTCGGCGAGGGGAACGGTGATGACCGTCTCCTGCGCGCGCGTCGGATCGAGATTGGCGATGATGAGCAGGTCGTTCCGCCATCCGGGCGCCGTCTTCGTGAAGAAGAGGATCTGCGGATTCTCGGAGTCGCGGAAAGTGAGGTTGTCCATGCGCTGTAGCGCAGAGTTGTCGCGGCGAATGGCGTTGAGGAGCTTGATCTCGGCGTTGAGATTCCCGGGCGCGGTCCAGTCACGCACGCGAATCTGATATTTTTCGGAGTCGAGATATTCCTCGCTGCCGGGGCGCACCGGTGCGTTCTCGCTGAGCTCGAAGCCGCTGTAGATGCCGTAGAGCGGGGACATCGTGGCCGCGAGCAGGAGGCGCACGCGAAAGGCCGGGCGACCGAAGTGCTGCAGATATTCGTGGAGGATGTCCGGCGTGTTCGCGAAGAGGTTGCCGCGCATGTACTCGAGCGCTTCCTCACTATGCATCTCGGCCCACCAGTCGCGCAGCTCGACGGCGGTGTTCTTCCAGGTGAAGTACGTGTACGACTGGGAGAAGCCGATTTTGGCGAGCAGCTTCATCGTGCGCGGGCGCGTGAACGCCTCGGCGAGGAAGACGATGTCCGGATGCTTCGCGTGGACCTCGTTGATGATCCACTCCCAGAACGCGAACGGCTTCGTGTGCGGGTTGTCGACGCGAAAGGTGCGCACGCCGTGCTCGATCCAGAACAGGAAGATGTCGCGGCAGGCGTTCCAGAGCCCGTCGCGATCATCACACCAGAAGTTGAGCGGATAGATGTCCTGATATTTCTTCGGCGGATTCTCGGCGTACTTGATCGTGCCGTCGGGGCGCACGAAGAACCATTCGGGGTGCTGCGTGAGCCACGGATGATCGGGAGAGCACTGCAGCGCGTAGTCCAGCGCGATCTCGAGGCCGAGCTCCGTGGCCGTAGCGACGAGCGTGTCGAAGTCCTCCATGGTACCGAGCTTGGGCTCTACAGCCGAGTGTCCGCCGGCGTCGTTGCCGATGGCCCAGGGGCTGCCGGGATCGTTCGGGCCGGCAGCGAGGCTGTTGTTCGGCCCTTTGCGCGCGGAGATGCCGACAGGATGAATCGGTGGGAGATAGACGACATCGAAGCCGAGCTCGGCGATGCGCGGAAGGGCGAACGCAGTGCTGAGGAAGGTGCCGTGGCGCTCGGCGTCGGTGGTCTGCGAGCGCGGGAAGAGCTCGTACCACGATGCGAATGCGGCGCGCTCGCGATCGACCCACACGTCGAGCTCGCGTGCGTAGCAGGTGAGATCCGGCGGCGCGTAGTTGTCGTCGAGCAGAGAGTGCAGATGGGCGTCGAGCGCTGCGGCGACGCGTTCGGCGCCCGAGAATTGCGCGTCGCGGATGAGAAGTGCAGCGGCGCGGAGCTCGTTGCGCACCTCGCCGAAGCGCGCGCGGCGGGCGGCCGCGTCGACGAGCTCGGCGCCCTCGAGGAGCTCGGATGAGACGTCCTGCCCCGCGCCGATCTTTTTCTGAATCTCGCTGCGCCAGGTGCCGAAGCGATCGGTCCATGATTCGACCGTGTACGTCCACCGGCCGACCCGGTCCACGCGAAAACCGCCGACCCACTGATCAGCGTTCGGATCGTAGAACATCGGGACGAAGTGCCATTCGCCGTCGGCGGGACCGCTGTACTTGATGCGAGCGGCGAGGAGGTCGTGGCCGTCCTTCAGGATGTCGGCGCGGACTTCGAAGGTGTCGCCGACGATTCGCTTGACCGGGTAGCGTCCGGAGTCGAGCTCAGGCGAGACGCATTCGATGACCACCGGCGCCGGCGGGCGTGGTGTCGTGACCTTCGTCGAGCGTCGCCGGGTGGTGTGAGGGGCCATTTACGAAGTTCGGGGAAAGCGCGGATCGCGGAGCAGACACGCGCAGCGAAAGATATGCGAATCACGGCCGTGGGCGACCGCGAGCTAGCTTTCGCAAGACATAGGCCCTCGATTGGGCAGCCTAATGATCAGGAGTGGCTCGATGCGGGGGATTGAGATCACGCGGTATGGTGGACCGGAGGTGCTCGAGTACCGCGATCTCCCCGATCCGGTGCCCGGCGCCGGCGAGGCGATCGTTCGCGTGCGCGTCGCGGGAGTCAACTTCACGGACGTGTATCAGCGGATGGGCACATATCCGAATCCGCTCCCCTTCATTCCGGGCGTCGAGGGCGTGGGGATCGTCGAGCAACTCGGCAGCGGCGTGACGGATGTGAAGGTGGGCGACCGCGTGGGCTGGGTGATGATCAAGGGTGGGTATGCCGAGCTGGTGGCGCTGCCGGCGCAGCGGCTCGTGCCGATTCCGGATGGGATCGATGATCGCACGGCGGCGGCGCTGCTGCTGCAGGGAATGACCGCGCACTTTCTGCTCACTGATTGCTATCGCGTGCAGAAGGGTGAATGGATTTTGATTCATGCGGCGGCGGGCGGCGTGGGGCTGTTGATGACGCAGATCGCGGACAAAATCGGCGCGCGCGTCATCGGCACGACGTCGACTGAGGAGAAAGCACAGCTCGCGCGCGAGGCGGGCGCGGATGAGATCGTGCTGTACACGAAGGAGGATTTTCAGCAGGCGGCGCGGCGAATCACCGGCGGGGTTGGTGTGAGCGCAGTGTACGACTCGGTCGGGAAGACGACGTTTCTGAAGAGTCTCGACTCGTTGAAGCCGCGCGGCTACATGGTGTTGTTCGGGGGATCGAGCGGGCCGGCGCCGAGCATCGATCCCATGATTCTGAATCCGAAGGGATCGTTGTTTCTGACGCGACCAACGTTGGGGAATTACGTATCGACGCGCGGGGAGCTGTTGCGGCGCGCGAGCGACGTGTTCGGGTGGACGGCGAGGGGCGAGCTGAAGGTGCGGGCGGAGCACGACTATCCGCTCGCCGATGCTCGGAAGGCGCACGAGGATCTCGAGGGGCGGAAGACGACGGGGAAGGTGTTGCTGGCGATTTGAACGCGCGAGCCTAATTTGGAGAAGTCCCGCGGAGGGTTGCGTGATGCCCGAAGTGATTCAGAGCTGCATCGGCTTTGCGATCCAGGTAGCCGTACTGTGGATGCTGGAAATGGGTTTGACCATCCCGAAATCCTCGTCGGGCGCACGATCCACGGCGTGGAAGATGTCCTGGGAAGCCGCGCACCTTCGGATCGCGACCAGCGATCAGGTAGTGGAGGGTTCAGTGCCTGCGCTGGTTGCCGATGGAGAGCGACTGGTCACGGCCTTCCGCGTCGTGTTATGCGAAAACGTAAGGATGAGCCGGCGACCTCCGATCAAAGGACGGCAGATGCGGAAGTGCGTGTGGTCGACCGCGTCGGAGCTGAGAGGGGCCGTGATCGTCGCACCCGTTGACGCCGGTACTTTGATCGTCACCGACAGGCGCGTGATTTACCGCGGCAGGAACAAATACAGGGAATTCTCGATGCGGGAACTTGTCATCGAGTCCATCAACGGCACGATCGGTGGAATTGCGCTGACGAGCCGCGCCTGCCGAAGAATCGCGTACTTCACGAGATGGCGTGGTCTGTCGATCAAGGTACCCGTCACCAGGGAGGTGAGCGGTCACCCGATTACGGAGCTTCTCACCTTTAATTTTGCGCCGTTCAATCTCAAGGCTGTGCTGCAACTCCTTCAGAACGCGCCACCGCTTAAAGTATTGCAATGACACCGGATTTATCGCGACCCCTCGTTGCGCTCCCGCTGCTCTTCGGCGCAGGAGTGCTGACGAGCTTGACGCCGTGCATCTATCCGATGATTCCGATCACCGTCGCTTTGGTGGGCGGCGAGAGTACGGGGGCGCGATCGCGCTGGCGCCCGTTCGTGTTGACCTTGTGCTATGCGATCGGGCTCGCGCTCGTGTATGCACTGCTTGGCGTGCTCGCGGGGCTATCGGGAACGCTCTTCGGAACCGTGAGTACGAATCCATGGCTGCTGTTCGCGATGGGGAATCTGCTGTTGCTCTTCGCGCTCGTGATGCTCGACGCGCTACCGCTGCCGATTCCGGCGTGGGTGATGCGACGCGCGTCGGAAGCTGGGAGCGGCGGAGGGCTCGGCGGTGCCTTCGCGATGGGCGCGGCGTCGGGCGTCGTAGCGGCGCCATGCGGGGCGCCGGTGATGGCCGCGGTGCTCACCTGGGTGGGGACGACGCACAGCGCGACGCTCGGCTTCCTCTATATGTTCGTGTTCTCGCTCGGGATGACGACAGTGCTCATAGTGGTCGGCACATTCTCTGGCGCGCTCGCGAGACTGCCGAAGGCGGGCGCGTGGATGGTGTGGGTGAAGCGACTGTTCGCGCTGCTGATGATCGGCGCGGCCGAGTATTACTTCGTGACAATGGGAGAGGTGCTGCTGTGAGATTTTATCGACGATTGGGATTTGGAGTGATGCTCGGCGCGATGTCGTTGATGCTCACGCCGGCCGTGCGCGCGCAGGATCCGATGGGGCTCGCGGTGGGAACGAGGGCGCCGGGGGCGAGCGTGCAAACGCTCGACGGGAAGCGCGTCGATCTCGCGAGTTATTTAGGGAAGGGCCCGGTGGTGCTCGAGTTCTGGGCGCTGTGGTGTGGCAACTGCAAAGAGCTCGAGCCGCAGCTGCTGTCGCTGGTGAAGAAGTACCAGGGCAAGGTGACGTTCATCTCGGTAGCCGTTTCGGTGAACGAGTCGCCGGAGCGGGTGCAGAAGTACATCACGAAGTACGGCTACACGCACCCGGTGCTGTTCGACGCGGATGGGAGCGCGACGGATGCGTACGCGGTGCCGGCGACGTCGTATGTCGTTGTCGTTGATAAGGGCGGAAAGATCGTGTATACGGGGCTGGGCGGGGATCAGGAGCTGGAGGCGGCGGTGGCGAAGGGGTTGTGAGCGCGGAGGACATGACGAGTCGAAGCGCGAATCAGCATCACCGCCTCCCAACTTCAATTCAACAGATCATCATATAGATGACTGAGCGGAGTTTGGCACCCTTTGATTCGAGTGAATTGGGTTCCCCTGCTTTCAGCCTCCCAACGGTAAATCGAGTATCCGCTTGCTCGGCTGCGGATGCGGCGTCGAGTAAAACTGCAGTCCGCTGATCACCACCGCATCCTCGAACTTCAGCGCCAGCAACCGCTTCAGCATCTCCGGCGTCATCCGCGGATAGAAGCTCAGCGTTGCATGAGGTGAAAACTGAAACCGCGCGCGCTCGAACGGGAGCCCCGTCTGCGCCACGCGCTCGTGCAGCACGCGCAGCGGCCCGTGCGGATCCAGCGGAAGCACGATGATGTCCGTCTGCATGAAGCGATGCGGACGCTCAAATTTCATTGTGATCGGTGCCGTGTCGCGCGTGATCGGCTCGATCTTCTCGCGCAACAGCTCCACCGGCGTGCCGAGCGGCAGCGGCCCCACGCCCGAAGATCCCACCATCGTCACGTGCGGCGGCGTGCCCGCCGCGAGGCGGGGGTCGGCCCACCGCTGCACCTCGAGTATCTGCTCGCGCACTGGATCGCTCAGCTCCGCGATCACGAAAATCCCTGCTTTCATGCCGCGAAAGATACCGGATCGCGAACTGCCAAGCCTCGCGCGCTACAGCCTCGCGCTCGACGTCTGCTTCGCTTCCGCCCGCGATATGTTTTTTATCTCCGTCGACTCCTCGAGATCGCGCAGGAACATGTCCTCCGCCGCCTTTCCCAACTCCCTGCTCTCGATCACCGCGTCCAGCTCGTAGTTGATCGCGACGCCGAGCGGATTGAAGTCCGTCGAGCCGACGCGCACCCATCGACCATCGATCACGCTCGTCTTCGCGTGCATCATGATCCCGTTCCACTCGAAGATCCGCACGCCGTTCCGCAGCAGCTGCTTGTACACACTCCGCGTCAGCATGCGCACCCACGGATGATCATACCTGCTCGGCACCAGCACGCGCACGTCCACACCATCGAGCGCCGCGCCGCACAGCGCCTCGATCTCCGCGCCGGACGGATAGAAGTATGCGCTCGCGATCCAGATCGTCTTTTCGGCACTCACCGACTGGATCTGCAGCGCGCGCGCGACGCGCAGCCGCCACGGCTCCCCCTCGATGATCCCGACCACCGCGCCCGCCGTCTGCCCCGGCGCCGTGTCCGTATTCCGCGCGCGCCGCACGATGTGCCGACGCGCCGCGCGACGCTCCTCGAAGTTCGCGCGCTTCCACATCGTCTCGAACGCCCGCGCCATATCCTCGGCCGCCGGCCCGCGGATCAGCACCGCGGTGTCACGCCACGGCGCTTTCTTCTTCCGCTTCACAAACCCCGACCATTCCTCGGAGAGTCCGATGCCGCCGGTGATCGCCACGCGCTGATCTACCGCGAGCAGCTTGCGGTGATCGCGCGGCAGGAGACCGAGCCACGCCCGAAATCCGGGGGGATTGAAAATGCGAACCTCCACCTTCCCGTCGCGGAGCTTCCGCCAATACGCGCGTGAGGTGACCCAACTCCCGATCCAGTCGGCGATCAGGCGCACCTTCACGCCGCGCGCCGCGGCCGCGATTAGCGCCTCCGCGAATCGCTCTCCGACGCTGTCGCTGTTCACGATGTACGATTCGAGCACAACCGTCTCACGCGCCTGCTCGATCGCCTCGATCATGGCCGCGAAGATCTGCGTGCCATCGCGCATTAGCTCGACCTCGTTCCCCGACGAGGCGTCCGCGGCGGCGATGCGCCACAGTCCGCGCGCGAAGCGCGGGCCGATCGTCGACGAGAGTGGCTCGGGCGTTGCGATCGTTGTAATGGCGGTCATTGCTGGTAGACTGGTGGGCTCTGGTGTAAGCTACTTTGCCGCGGCGCGATACGCTGCGCACGCACTCCAGCCAATGGACGCAGCCGATATGCTGAACATCGATCTCAGAGGCAAACGCGCTCTCGTCGCCGGCGTCGCGGACGACGCAGGCTATGGTTTCGCCATCGCGAAGGCACTCGCCGAGGCGGGGGCCTCGGTGGTGGTCGGCACGTGGCCGCCGGCGCTCAATATCTTCCAAAATCTCCTCGAGCGCGGAAAGATGGACGAGTCGCTCGAGCTCTCCTCCGGCGGGAAGTTTGCTTTCGAATCGATCTACCCGCTCGACGCCGCCTACACCTCGCTCGACGGCGCCCCCGAGTCGATCCGCACCAGCAAGCGCTACGCCGAAGTCGGCGACTTCTCCATTGATGGCCTCGCGACGAAGCTCGTCGCCGACCACGGCGACAAGCCGCTCGACATCGTCGTCCACTCGCTCGCGAACGGCCCCGAGGTGAAAAAGGCCCTCCTCGACACGAGCCGCGACGGCTACCTCACCGCGCTCAGCGTCAGCGCCTACTCGCTCGTCGCGATGGTCAGTCGCCTCGGCCCCCTCATGCGCGCCGGCGGCTCCGTACTCTCCCTCACCTACATGGCGAGCGAGCGCGTGATTCCCGGATATGGCGGCGGCATGTCATCCGCGAAAGCCGCTCTCGAGAGCGACACACGCGTCCTCGCCTACGAGGCCGGCCGGCGCTTCGGCCTCCGCGTCAACACCATCTCCGCTGGCCCGCTCGCATCGCGCGCAGCCAGCGCGATCGGCATCATCGAGAAGATGGTCAGCTACGTCTCGGCCAACGCGCCCCTCACCGAGCCGCTCACCGCCAGGGAAGTCGGAAACACCGCGGCATTCCTCGCGAGCCCACTCGCCAGCGGAATCACCGGCAGCGTCGTCTACGTCGATAAAGGCTATCACGCCATGGGGATGGCGTCTCTCGACGCGCTCGTGGGGACTCCCGCCAACCGGTAAGGCACGCGAGTTGCCTCGCTCTGAGCCCGTGAACTGTTTCACGAACTCCTTGAGGAGACAATCTCCATGCAACCAATTATTTGGTGGCTCGTCGTCGGGCTGGTCGCCGGCGTTCTGGCCTCGCTCGTCGTAGGCGGCGTTGGATACGGCATCATCGGTGACATCGTCATCGGCATCGTCGGCGCGTTCATCGGCGGATGGCTCTTCAGTCAACTCGGCGCCAGCGCTCCTATGGGCGGACTGGCAGGCACGATCTTCGTCGCGTTCATCGGCGCGATCGTCCTGATCTTCCTCATTCGTCTGATTCGCGGCGGCACTCGGCGAGCTCCCTAACACGCCATCACGTCACGTGGCGCGCTCGATATGCGCCACGTGATGCTTGCCATGCCACGCATACAGCGCGGCCTGGCGGTCGAGCGGATACCGTCCCAGCACCGGATGTGTGTAGGCGCGCTGCCACTGCGCCTCGGTCATCGATCGCATGATCGCGACCCACCGCTCCTGCACCGACTCGAAGAGCCGCAACGAAGTCTCCACCGCCACGGTGCGAGAATCAGGCAGCTCCGCCCAACGATCTTCCATATAGGGCGTAATCACCGGCTCATCCTCCGTGAGCGCGAGCTTCATCCTGATGTACGCATTCAGGTGACTATCCGGCACATGGTGCACCACCTGCCGGATCGTCCAGCCACCCGGACGATACGGCTGATCGAGCCGCGCCTCGCTCAACCCCTTCACCGCCGCCCGCAGCGCAGCCGGCGCTGCGGCAATCTCCTCGATGTGCTTCTGCGTCTCTTCCGCCGAGATCTTCTCGGGGACAATGAATCGACCGATGGGATAACGAAGTGCGTCGAGCGTGTCTGAAGTACTAGTCATCGTGGTCGTGAAGGTTCGAGTGAACGACTGAGCCAGCGCATGAGGGCAGTGCCGAGTCAGAAGCGTCAAATTTGTGAAACGAATTGAACGGACTGGAACGGACAAGAAACGGATAACTCCATCGTGCCTTTTCCGCTTGTTGTCCGTGCCGTCTTCCGTTTAGTGCCGCCTTTCCAGAAGCTGTTGCCGTTCCCGCATGACCTACTTCGGTAACACGACCTTCCCCGTTGCCGGAAAGTAGCTGCTTCCCGACGGCAGCACGCTCAGGATCAGCCCCGACTCGCCGAGCACCGGTGCGCCGGCCTTCGCGATCGTCGCGTGGCGCGCATCGTAGATCGACACCACGCTCTCGCCGAGCACCGTCCAGTGGCCATCGGGATTCACGATGAGCGCGGTCGACTCGTCGATTCCGGCGCCCAAATGGGGCGCAGTCTCGAGCACGACGCTGATGAAGCGGTTATGCCGCCGGCGACGCGTGAAGTGCTGGTCGATCAGCACGCCCTTGATCATCCCGAACCCCGGCACGAGCTCCACGTTGTCGCGCGCGATCGTCATGTAATGGTCGCTCGAGTCGGACGGCGGACGAATGCCTCCCTGATGCCGCTCCTCTCCCGTGAGCATCGGGTTCGCCATCACCGCCGCGCCCGCCGACGTACCGCCAACCACCGCTCCCTTCGCGTAGAGATCGTGGATCGCCTTCTCGACGCGCGTGCCCAACAGCGCCTTCGTGAGCAGTACCTGATCGCCACCCCCGAACCAGACGCCGGTGACGCCCTCCATGTTCTTCACCATCGAATCGGAGTTCGCCTCGCTTTGATCGATGTAATACGCGTGCGCATCCGCGCCGAGCTTGCGGAGATCGTCGGCCTTCTCTTCCCCACTCTGCTTCCCCTCGCTGCTCGCCATTGCGAACACGACGATCTTCCCCTTCTTCCCGCCGGCGAGATCGAAGTAGCGCTGGATCAGCTCCGGCGGCTGCGGCCCGCCGCCCACGATGAAGAGAGATCCGCGCGCGCGAGCACTCTGCGCGCTCGCACCACCGGCGAGCACCACGCTGCACAGCAGCGCGAGCGACGCTTTCATCATCGTGCCGGAGAATCTCATCTGCGACTTCCTCGTTCGTCGTGAGTGAAGCGAAGGCTGCGAATCAACCCCCGCTCAATGCATCGCCGGGATCACCAGCGTCTTCAGTATCTCGAAATGCCCCCCGTCGCCGGCAGGATCAGCCGCGATCGCGATGACCGCATCCAGCGTCGGATCGACGAATATGTATTGCCCCCCCGCCCCGATCGCCGTGTATGCACCCGGCACCGCCTTACTCAGCCACCACATGAATCCATACCCCGCCACATTCTTCCCGGGATCGCTCCACTTCTTCGTCGATTGCGCGACCCACTTGGCCGATACAATCGGTACCCCGTCCCAGCAGCCGCCGTTGAGATAGAGATAGCCGAGCTTCGCCATCTCCCGTGCGCGAAGCGTCAACCCCGCACCGCCGACGTTCACCCCCTGCGGATCCGTCGACCAGTCGAGCAGCGGCAGCTGGAAGCCGAGCTTGCCGAACAGCGCCTCGTTCGCGAAGGCGATCGTCGACTCGTGCGTCGCGCGCGTGATAATCGTGGACAGCAGATGCGCGCCGCCCGACGTGTAGTTGAAGCGCGCGCCCGGCTGCGAGATCATGCGCTGCGACAGAATCGCGACCGGCCAACTGCGCTGATAGTTCAGGATCTCCGAGCCATGCCCCTCCTCCCAGTACAGCCCCGATGTCATCGTCAGCAGGTGGCGCACCGTGATGTTCTTCTTCTGCGCGTCCGTGTCGCTCGCGAAAAACTCCGGAAAGTAGGTCGACACGTGCTCATCGATGCCGTGGATGGTCTTCCTGTCGATCGCGATCCCCGTGAGCATCGAGACGACGGTCTTCGTGGCCGAGCGCATGTCGAAGCGCTCGGTGGAATCGCGATCGTGGTAGTAGCGCTCGCCCACGATGTACCCGTGCCGCGTGACGACCACCGCGTACACCTCGGACGTCGTCTTTCCGAACATCGTGAGGGCTGAATCGAGCATCACCGAGTCGACACCCTGCGCGGACGATGCGGTGCTCTTCCACCCCGTCGTCGGCCAGTATGCGCGCGCGACCGGGCACCCCTGTGCACGGAGTGCAGACGCGGCGAAGGGGGCGAGGGCGAAGGCAAGCGACACGGGAATGCGATTGCGCATTAGCGGAACTTGACTCGCGTGCGCGTACCCCGCTACTTCCACAGACAACACTCACACCCGGATCGAACATATGATGTGCGGCGGGAATGCCGGACGCGCGCTCGTGGCTACAACGATGCTCGCGGCACTGGCGTGCGGGGGCGAGAAGACGGCTCCGAAGACGGTTGCGAAGGGGCCCGTGATCGACACCACGGCTCCCGGGCTCGCCGCGACCGCAAGCGGCTTCAAGACGCCGGAATCCGCGCGCTACGATTCCGCGAACGACGTCTTCTACGTCTCGAATATCAACGGAAGCCCCACCGACAAAACGAAGAACAACGGCTTCATCTCGCGCATGAAGCCGGATGGCACGATCGACTCGCTGATGCTCATCGCCGGCGGGCGCGACGGCGTGACGCTCAACTCCCCCAAGGGACTCGCACTCATCGGCGACACGCTCTGGGTCACCGACGTCGATGCGGTGCGCGCATTCAACGTGCGCACGGGCGCAACGGTCGCGACGGTCGATCTCTCATCGTTCCACGCGCTCTTCCTCAACGACATCTGCGTCGGCGGCGACGGGGCGCTGTACGTCACCGACAGTGGACTGAAGGGCGACTCGATGACGCACGTCACCGGCTCCGACCGCATCTTCCGCATCGACGCCGCGCACAAGGCGACGATTGCCCTCGCGACCGACTCGCTCCAGTCGCCCAACGGCATCGTCTGGGACAAGTCGGGGAATCGCTTCATCGTCGTTCCATCCAACAAGGTTCCGCAGATTCTCGCCTGGCGCCCCGGCACCGCGCAGCCGTTCATCATCGGTTATGGCTCCGGCGACTACGATGGCGTCGAGCTTCTCGCCGACCGGCGCCTCATCGTCACCAGCTGGGCCGACTCCACCGTCTCCATCCGCGACGGCAACGTTCGTTCGGCCATCCGCAATCTCCCGTCGCCCGCGGATATCGGTATCGACACCCGGCGCATGCACATCGCGGTGCCGCTACTCGAGAAGGACCGCGTCGAGATCATCACCATCCCTGCCCGCAAGGACGCCACGTGATACCGCGTACGATTGTAAACGCGATGGCGTTCGCCATCGCTTTGAGCCCTCTCGCAGGGTGCGCGAAGGACAGGAAGCCTCGCGCGCGCGTCGATACGCTCAGCGACTCGGCTGCGACCGCCACCGCCCAGGCGATCTCGCGCGCGGCCACTGGCACGACCGTGTCAATGACCGTCACCGGCAAGGTGCACTTCGACGGCGCGCTCGCGGGGCGCGCGACGTGCTCCTACGGCGGCGACGCCAGCTCGCCGACGACGAAGGTCGAGGCCATCGGGCGAAACGAGCAGGTGTCGTTCGAGATCATCAAGCCGTCGGAAGGAACGCTGCCCGTGAAGAGCGGCATCGTCGGCCGACACGCCGGACCGCGGGTCTCGAATCTCCAGTTCGTCGTGCAGAATCAGACGTACGGTGACGGACGCGGTACCGCAACGATCACCGATCCCGTCGGTCGCATCGGCTCCCTCTCCGCGAGCCACTTCTCGCGTATCGGCGTCGGGAAGCGGCACGGGTCGGATCTCTCGATCACCGTACGCTGGGAGTGCGAGTAGCCGCTTGGCGGAGCAGCCGTGAGCGCCAAGCGCTGGATCTTCGCAATCGCCTCCTTCGTGGCGGCGATCGGCGTGTCGCTGTACATCGTCATCTCGTCGTGGCCGAAGCAGCACGCGGCCGTCTCGATGGACGTCGGCGCGCATGGCGTCCTCCTCTGTCTGGCGCTCAGCGAACTCCTCGCGCGCGGCGCGAAGGTGTGGCTCAGCGCCATCGCGATGCGCATCCCGATGTCGTACCGGCTTGCGGTGCGCGCGAGCGCCGGCGGCGATTTCGGCGCATCGATCACGCCCAACAAGACGGGCGCCGAGCCTGCGCGCTATCTCATCATGACGGAAGCGGGGATGCAGGCGGCGCAGATCCTCCTCGTGATATACGCCGAGCTCTTTCTCGAGATGATCTCGCTCGCGCTCGTCGCGGTCGGGCTGTACTTCATCTTCCGCAACGCCGGCTCGACGCTGCTCGGCGTCGTCGGCGCGGTGGGACTCTACGCGCTGTTCGTCCTCGGCACCGGCGCGATCGGCTGGTTCCTCTCCGAGAAGTACGGCACCACCGGGCCGGCGCCGAAGTGGGCGCGCCGGTTCAGGCTGCACGGCGCACGATGGAGGAAAGTACAGCGCGCGCTCGCGACGCTACGCACGGCGATCGGCGGCATTCGCCACATGCGCGTCGGCATGACCGGGCTCGCGCTGTTGGCGTCGGTGCTGCACATCTGTCTGCGGCTCGCGATCCTTCCGGCGATCGTGTACTCGCTCACCGACGTGCACGTGCCGCTCGCGCCACTCGTGCTGTGGCCCGTCGCGCTGATGTGGGGGAGCGCGCTCGCGCCGCTCCCCGGCGGCGGCGGAGCAGTGGAGGTCGGCTTCAGGGCCACTCTCGGCCACGCGATGCCCGCGACGATCTTTGGTGCGGCGCTCGTCTGGTGGCGGTTTTACACCTTCTATCTATTCATCCTGCTTGGAGCGCTTGCCGCGGGGAACACGGTGCTCCGCGCGCTGCGTGACGAACCCGCGGAGCTCGACGAAGAGCCGGAGCCGGCTACGGCGTAGCGCCGAAGAGCTCCGTCTTGATCCGCTCGAGCTCCGCCTGCGATACGGGACCGCGCAACGTGCGCGTGCGGCCGGTGGAATCGGACCAGGTGATGCTGTTCATTGGAGCCGCGACGTTTCCCGGCTTGGACGGAGATTGTGCCGTCGCATTGGTGGCGCGCTGCATGTCGGTTTGCGGGGCGGAGCGATCGATGAGCGTTATCTGCGCGCCGCGGACGTTGTAGACCGTGGTGATGACGGTGTCGCCGCGGGCGACGGATGTGCGACGCGACTCGACGCGCACACTCCTGCTATCGAGCGCTGACTGCGAAGGCGCGGCCGCCTTCGCCATCGCGTCGTTGCTCGTCGCTCCCGCACCCGCGGCGAGATTCGTGACGGAGGCTGATTCGTCGCGCGCACGCGCTTCGGGCTCGCTCGTCGCGACGGTGAAGGTTCCGCTGTCGGCGATTTTTCTGCGCTCGTCCTTCCGCTCCGCGAATTCGCGCGATGAGGTTTTATCCGTGATCTTCCCCGCCAGCGCCGGGCGGTCTTCCGCCGGCGCTGCGGGAGGGCGCATTGGCGGCGCTGCGGTGGGCGTCATCTCCGTCGCCTTTGCCTCCGTCGACCCATCCGCGACACGCATCGCCGGCGACTCTCCCCGCGGTCGAATGACGATGATGGTGGCGGTGCTCAGCACGAGCACCGCCGCAGCGGCCATCCACGCGCGCGAAAGCCTGAATCGCGCGGGCGTGCGCGCGCCGCCACCCACGGACGACGTCGACGACGCCGGCAGCACGCCACCAGGCACCGCGTCGAGCGCCGTCAGTATCCGCGACGACGCCGCTACGAACCCTCGCGCCTCCGCGACGGCCGCCCTGCACTCATCACACGTGGCCACGTGCGCCTCCGCTGCCTCCCGTTCCGAAGGAGGAAGCTCGCCATCGAGCCACGTGTGAATCATCCCTTCATCAAGATGCTGCATTGCCTTCCCTCCTCTGCTGCTCCTGCTGCAACCGCTCGTACTGCTCCACGAGCCGTCGCCGCGCCCGGGACAGCGTCGTCCCGATCGAGCCCACCGACATCCCGAGCGCCGACGCGATCTCCGAATAATCCAACCCCTCCTCCTTCATCAACAGCGCGAGCCTGTCACGCTCGGCGAGCCCATCCACCGCGGCCCGCGCCATCGCTGCATCCTGCGCGCGCTCGATCGCCGTCTCCTCCGGCTCGACCACGCGCTCCTTCTCCTCTTCGTAGAGCATCGTGAGATGTCTGCGCCTGCGTGAATCCTTTCTGGCCTCGTCGCGCACGAGGTTGTTCGCAACCGTGAACAACCACGCGCGCTCGTTGGTCATCGCCTCCTGCCGCAGCGCGCGCACGAACGTCTCCTGCGCGACCTCTTCCGCCCAGTCGCGGTCCCCGAGCCTGCGCGTCAGATACCGCACGAGCATCTCGTTGTAGGCACGGAAGAGGCGGTCGACGTCGTGCACGTTGTTACCACTGCTCCTTGAGTGAGCGCAGCTCCGCGTCGCCGAGCTGCTCGACGCCGGCGTCGTTGATCTCTATCGCCACATGCTTCCCCGTCACGAGCACCTTGTTACCGACGGCGAGCGACGTGCGTAGCTCCGGTATCGCATCGAGCACCTTGAAGTATGCAGGTGAGAACGCCTTGATCTTCACGATCTTCATCCCGTCCTTGAATGCGACGTCGGTCCAGCGAGCGTCACGCCTGACGAAGAGATGATTCCCGCCACGCCGCATCACGCTCGACCCTTCCGAATCGGCGCCGATCGCGCCCAGCGTTGCGTTCGTCGTCGTTCCTGCGCCGGTCGCCACAACCTGGCCTATCATCAGCTTGTCCATCGCGCCAACAGACTGCGCATCCCGCTGCGACGAAGACTTCCTGGCTTCCTCGAACCGCTGCGCGGGCGCGCTCGCCGGCATCGGAGCGTTCTGGGCCATCCCGCGATTCCGCGTGTCCATCGGCCGCTGCATCGCGAGCTGCGGCTCCTGCACGAGATATGACGTCAGCTCCGTCGGAATGCCATAGCGCTCGCCGAGCGTGCGAAGCTCGTCGTCCACTTCGCGCGAGGGGCCATTCTGACGGCGCGCGGCGCTCAGCCATCCGATTCTGCGCGTCGCCCAGAGCCGTGGGACGAAGGCGTTCTCGCGGGTGTGATCCGGAAAGTCGACGTTCTGCGTCCAGTGCACGTCGCCTGTCGCGCTGCGGCCGTCGAAATGCAGGACTGCGCGGCCGCTGTTCTTGTATCGCGTCAGCAGCACGAGATCCTGCCCGGCAAAGAGATCGATGGGACCATCGGGAAGCGACTGCACGAGTCGCACGCCATGCTGGCTACACCCAAAGTATGCGTTGCACTCGACGCTCACCCGCAGGTCGCTCGCGACCGGACTCGTGAGCCGCGACGCGACGACGCCCACCGCACGCTCGACATCCTCGTCGGGGCGCACGAACTGCGCGGTGCCGTGACCCTCGAGCGCGAGCTGCTCGATGAGCTGCGCGTTGACATCGGCGCCGAGCCCGAACGTGAAGACGCGCTGTGATCCGCGCAGCCGCGCGGCGTGCGCCGCGATGGCCGCGGGGTCGCGTTCGCCGACTGTCGGCTCGCCGTCGGTGACGAAGAGGACGACGGACAGCCGCTGCGTGAGCTGCCGGGCGCGTGCACCCGTGTATTCATCGTCATCGCCCTCGGCCGCACGCGGCTGCGAGAGCGCGCGGTCCAGTGCGCCGTCGATGTTCGTGCCGCCGTTCGCCTGGAGCTGATCGAGATATGTCCGCGCGGCCTCGATGTTCGACGGCGTCGCGCTCACGAAGTCATCGCGAAAGGTGCGCACATCGCTCGAGAAGTCGATCATGCGGAAGCGGTCGCTGCTCGAAAGCGTGCCGAGCAGCTGGCGCCCTGCCGCGCGCGCCTGCTCCATCTTGCGCCCGCTCATCGAGCCGGAGACGTCGAGTACGAAGGTGATGTCGCGCGGCACGGTCGTCGTTCGATCCGTCGGCGGCGTCAGCGTGATGAGCGCGAAGCCATCCTCGGAGCCATCCGCGTTCGCCAGCATGGAGATCGCCGCGCGATCGGAGCGTGGCGACGGGATGAGCACCGTGACCGCCGCGCCCTCGCCGCCGACCTCGATCGTGCACTGGCCCCCGTTCGCGCGCGACTGGAGGTCCTGCGTGGGCGAGTACGCGTTGCATCGCCCGTTCTTCGGGTAGCGCAGCGAGAACGACGACTCGCGCCCGTCGTGCGAGCCGGTGGTGGTGAAGGTGCGTCCGCTCCCGCGCTGGTAGTCGATGCGAATCGCATCGCCCTCGCGCGGCGCGATCACCTGGAAGCGCAGCAGCACACGCTTCGTCTCACCGGGGTTGATCGGGAAGATCCGCGCGCGCAGCAGCCCGTACCCCATCCACTCGACCAACGCGGGATCGCGCTGGCGCCGCACGATTTCCTCGTACGTCGAGCGCGCACGCCCCGCATCCATGATCTCGCCGCTCACGAGCTGTCCATTGATCGAGAGCTGCAGCTCCTGAAATGCGGCGCCGGCAGGCAGCGGATACATGTAGTCCGCCTCCTGCACGATGCCACCGCGATTCGTAAAGCTCTCCTCCACTTCGTAGCGAAGCACGTGATCGGCGAGCGTCGCGCGCACGTTACTCGACGTGCGCTCGAGCGCCACTGGCCTCGGCGCAATACACCGGTCGAAGCACACCGGCGGTGGCTCGTTGGGCTGACGCGGGATGATCCATCCCTGCGCGAGCAGGGTGGCGGGAAAGGCGAGTTGCAGCAGAAGCAGGGTCCGGGCGCGCATAGGTAGTCTCCTCAGGGTCGAGAAGGAGACGCCGCCCGCGCTCCGACTTGCACACCCAGCCGTAAACCGCGCGAAATAGAGGGTTGACGACCGTCGTTGTTGATGATAACCTATTGGTTATGCAACCATACGGTTATGGACAATTGCCGCCCGCGCGGCTCGACGCCACCTTCGCCGCCCTCGCCGATCCCACGCGCCGCGCCATCCTCGCGCGGCTCGCCTCCGGCAATGCGTCCGTCGCCGAGCTCGCGAAGCCCTTCACGATGAGCCAGGCCGCGATCTCCAAGCACCTCAAGGTCCTCGAACGCGCCGGGCTCATCTCGCACACCACATCGGCCCAGCGCCGCCCGCGCAAGCTCGAGGCGGAACCGCTCGCCGAGGCGACGAAGTGGCTCGAGCGTTATCGCGAATTCTGGGAGCAGTCGTTCTTCCGGCTCGACGATCTCCTCGACGAGCTCAAGGCGAAGACGCCGAAACCCACCGTCACCCCCTCGAAGAAACGGAGGAAGAAGTAGATGCCCATGGACTGGAAGCTCGAGCTCATCCCACTCCCCGTTGCCGATGTCGATCGCGCCAAGGCGTTCTACATCGACAAGCTTGGTTTCAAACTCGACCACGACGTCTCGCCGAGCGCCGCGATGCGCGTCGTGCAGCTGACGCCGCCGGGATCCGCGTGCTCCATCTGCTTCGGAACGGGGATCGTGCAGACGCCGCCCGGCTCCGTGCAGGGGCTGCATCTCGTCGTCTCGAGCATCGACGAGGCCCACGCGCAGCTGATCGCGCGCGGCGTGGACGTCAGCCCCATCAGAGAGCTCGGCAAAGGCATTTTCTTCGCGTTCTTCAAGGATCCCGACGGCAACAGCTGGGCGGTGCAGCACATCACCCCCGAATCCCGTCGCCCCAACGGAGCCAGCACATGAAACACAGCGGCAAGCTCACCATCACGACGCCGGGCGATCGCGAGATCGCGATGGCACGCGTCTTCGACGCACCACGCACTCTCGTCTTCGACGCCTACACCCAGTGCCGGTACCTCAAGCGCTGGCTGGGTGTCTTCGACGGCTGGTCGCTCGACGTGTGCGAGATCGATCTCAGCGTCGGCGGGAAATACCGCTACGTATGGAAGCGCGCGCCGAGCACGGTGATGGGGATGGGCGGCACCTATCGCGAGATCGTTGCCGGCGAGCGACTCGTCGCCACCGAAAAGTTCGATGAGTCCTGGTACGAGGGCGACGCCATCAGCACGGCGACGTTCGTCGAAAGCGCTGGCAAAACGACGCTCACCCTCACCGTGCAGTACGCATCGAAGGAAGCACGCGACGGAGTGCTGAAGATCGGGATGACGGGTGGCGTCACCGCCAGCTTCGATGCACTCGAAGAGATGCTGACCTCGGAAACGGCGACGCGGTGACTTCGCGTCGCTCGAGCTAGTGATGGATTGCGTCGTCCGGAATCGCGACCATCGATGCGGACGGCGTCTTGATACGCGCGTCGCGGTCGATCTCGGTGACCTGTGACGCGAGCCGGCGCATCATCGCTGTGAACGCTTGCGCGATATCAATCTCGAATTCGCGCCCCGCCCGCTCGTCGATGAACACGAGCGCGCGTTCCGGCGAATACGGCGCGCGGTGCGCACGCTCGATGCGCAGTGCGTTGTACACGCTGCACACGCGCACGAGCTTGCTCGCGTAGTGCGTTGGCCGGCGGAAGAGGCGGGTCGGATAGCCGGAGCCATCGGGACGCAGGTGATGTTCGTACGCGACGCACGCCGCGAGCTCCTGCCGCCGGTCGCTCGAGAGGATGATGCGCGCCCCCTCGATCGTGTGCCGCTCGATCACCGTGCGCTCCTCCACCGTGAGCTCGATCGGCTTGAGCAACAGCTCGCGCGGGATGCGCGCCATGCCGAGGTCGTGTAGCAGCGCGGCCATCCCGAACTCGTGGACGTCGCGGCTGCCGAGCCCGAGCTGTTCGGCCAGCGCCATCGTGAGCACGGCGACGTTGATCGAGTGAATCGCGTTGTACGGGTCGGAGGCCTTGAGCCGCAGCAGCGGGATGATCATCGCGCTCGAGCCCTTCATCGCGACGGTGAGCGAGCGCACGACTGCGTCCGCCTCGACGAGCGGAACGGCGTCGGCGGCGGCGACCTGCTCGTACATCCACGTGACGGCGCCCGCTTCCTCATCGAGACCGAAGGGGATGCCGATCTCGCCCGTGGGCGTGCGCGCGCCCGAGCCGCGTCGGCCGCGCCCGCGTCCGCGCCCGGTGCCCGTGCCGGTGCCACCGCCTCCGCCCGAACCGCCACCCGATCCCCCGCCGCCGCCACCACCCCCGCCCCCACTCCCTTCTCCTCCCGCTCCCTGCCCGCCGTAGCTATACCCGCCCCCTCCACCCTCGCTCGGCCCTGCTCCCTCTCCACCCGACCCATCGCCATCCCCTTCCACCCACTCTTCCTCGTCCTCCTCCCTCACCATCACCGCGCCGAACTTGATGCTGTGCAGCTTCGACGTGTGCGACGACCGATTCGCCACCCCGCCCCCCGCACCGCTCTGCACGATGCGCGTCAGCACATCCGCGAGAAAATCCTCGTACTCCGCACGCTGCACCTCGCCCATGAACTCGAGCCGCTGCACGCCGACACCGGCGAGCTTCTCCGCCCACGGCCAGTCCTTCATGTCGTGCATCGGCGTCTGTCCATAGATCACGTCCGTGCCAATGAAGGAGAACTGCGGATTCGGATTCTCCTTCTGCAGCTCGACGAGATAATGGAACGAGCCATCCACCGCACGTCCCCACGTCGGGTGCTCGCGCGGATAGAGCATCATCGTCGACAGGCTCTGGGCCAGCGACGAGAGAAACTTCACCGGAGGGCTGACGGCGCTGCTCACTGCGCCCGCCCGCGAATCGCGTTCTGCACCGCCGGATCCGTATCCGCCTCAGCCAGCGCCAACACTTTCTGCGCCATCGGCTCCTTCGACCACGTCGTCGCGAGCGCCGCAAGTGCCGCGAGCATCGGCTGACTCTTGGGCGCGAGCTTGTGCCAGAAGAACCATCGCTTCTTCTTCGAGACGACGGACTTCACCAGCACGTCGAGCACCAGTGGTAGCCGAATCGGTGCGATGACACGAATCGCGAGCACCGCCATCATCCCGTCGAGCGAGCGCGCGGTGAGTCGCTCCGTGATGACCGTGATCGCCTCGCGCGAACAGCCGCCCTCGAGCCCCGCGTTGAGCGCCGCGCGCACGATGCGCTCGTCGCTGTCCGCCACCGCCATCGCGATCGCCTCGCCGCGCGTGGCGGGATCGCGCAGGAGCAGCGCGTAGGCCTCGCGGCGCACCCGCGGATCCGGATGCCCGGCATAGGGAAGCGGGGTGAAGCTCTTCGGCCACGTCTCGAGCCGCGCCATGAGCAAGAGCAGATTGCGCTGCACGTACCACGGCGATCCCGGCAGCCGCGCCATGACCGCGTTGCCGACATCCGGCCCGAGCTGCGCCAGCATCTCGAACAGCCGCCACCGCGCCGTACGGTCATCCTCGAGCTCCAGCGCATCCAGCAGCGCACCCGCCGCCGGAAAGCCCACGCGCGCCACGAGCCGATACAACACCTCGAAGTCGATCGGCCGGTCGCGCAGCAACCGCCGAATCGTCCCCGTGTTGTCGAGATGCCGGCGCAGCGTCCACACGACGGTGTTCGTCTCCGGCGTGCCGTCCACCATCGACAGCAACGCCGCGATGCGCCCCTCCTTCACCATCTCCGCCACCGCATGCTTCGCCGTCGCGCTGAACAGCTCGACCTCGAGCGACATCTGCACGATGTACTCGTTGTTCACGTCGTACTGCCCCGAGCTCGCCGGCGCATCCGTCGCCGGCTCCGCAATCAGCTGCTCGAGCGTCTGCCAGTAGCTCTCCTCGGGGAGCGCAGCCGCGCCATCCCAGTCGTCGATCAGCTGCCGCATGTTCTGCCGCAGCGCCGTATCCGCCTTGTCACGCCGTCCCGTCGATCCCTTCTCTGAATGCTTCGCGAGCTTCGTCAACAAAAGCAGGAGCGCCTCCGACATCGTGTGCTCCGACGCACCGGCAACCGCCTTCGCGAGATCGAGCACCGTGTCCGCCGCGAGCGTGTGCGATGCATTCAGCATGAACTGCCGCCGCTGCGCGCCCGAGCTCGATCGCTTGAGAATCTGCTGCAGCGTCTCCGGCGACAGCGCGCTCACGAGCGTCGACACCTTTCGCTTCAGCTGATGCGATGCGTGCCCGCTCTTCACCTTCATCTCGTCCATGAACTCGCCGAAGAAGGCGAGAATCCCTTTGTCGTACTCGGGATCACGCGCGCGCGCATTGATCACACTCGCGAGCGCCAGCGGATCCATCGGCGTGTCCGGCGTCAGCGTCCCCGTCCCGTCGCCGTATCCGCCCTCGCCACTCCCCCCACCACCGCCGCCGCCGGATCCGGTCCCGCCACCCCGACCCCCACCCCCACCCCCACCCCCACCCCCGCTCCCGCCACCACCGATGATTCCAAGTCCCAGCGATGCGCTTGCGAGCTTCCCCCACAGATTCGTCGCCCACCCCGCACGCTCTTCCGTACTCTGGTCCGCCGCATCCTGCTGCAGCTCGAGCTGATCGTACGTCAACGGGAAGAGGCGCACGTGCGCCCACTCGCGCGCCTCCTCGGGCTCGCCCTCCATTCTGGGCGTCTCGCGCGCGATTGCCTTGAGCATCTCCTGCAGCTCGTTGTCCTGCACCCCCTCGTACAACCGGATCGCGCCGATCTCCCGGCGAAAGAGCTTGAGCGCCAGGTCGCGCGTGACCGTGTGCGAAGGATCCGTCGCGATGCCATCGACCACGAGATGATTGCGCGCGACCGCAATCGCGATCATCTGCCGCTCGGCCAGCACCAGCGAGAGCCTGCGCGTGATCCCCGAGACCGCACTCTCGAGCAGCGGATGCCCATCCGGATACATCGAATACTTGTGCAGCCCGACAGACAGCTCGACCATGAGGTCGGCCATCTCGCGGGTCAGCGCTTCCGTGGGCGTGCTCGTGCTGGTGCTGGCTTGCGGGGGAGGCACGGGCGTCGGCAAGTGATCGGAGAATGGGGCTGGCCGTCGCCAGCCCCTTGGAATACGACCGTCACCCCCCTGCCATCGTCACGGACGAAACGCCCGGAAAGCGCCCCAAATGCCCGATCAGGTGCGGACGATTGGGGTTCCCTTGGGGGTCATGAGCGACGCATGCGCCGGCACCGCCGCGCTCTCCGCTCCATCGTCGGCCGGACGCGCCTGCAGCGGCTGCCCCTCTTCGAGCGGGATGATCCGGCGCTCCCACCGCCGCATCATGTTCACGAACGCCTTCGCAATCTCCGCGTCGAACACGGTCCCGGCCTTGTCCTCCACGTACCGCAGCGCGCTCTCCGGCGTCCACGCGCCTCGATGGAATCGCCTCGTGCGCAGCGCATCGTAGCAGTCGCACACCTGTACCAGCTTGCTCGCGTAGTGGCACTCGCGCTCGAAGTGCGGCCTCGGGTATCCCTGCCCGCCCGGCAGCATGTGGTGCTCGTACGCAACCACCGCGGCCACATCGAGCTGCGGCTCGCTCATGAGGATGATGCGCGCTCCTTCGATGGGATGTCTGCGGATGACATCCCACTCCTCATCCGTCGGCGGTCCCGCCTTCGACACGATGTCCTTCGGCACCTTCGTCATCCCCACGTCACGCAGCAGCCCCGCCACACCGATCGCGCGCGTGTCGCGCCCGCCGAGTCCGAGAAATTCCGACAGCCCCATCACGAGCACGCTCACGTTCAGCGCATGCGCGGTGGTGTACTGGTCGAACTCCTTGAGCTGCAGCAGCGGCATCAGGATCTCGCTGTCGCCGTGCATCGCCACCGACAGCGACGCGACCACGGTCTCGATCTCACCGGCCGGCAGCGGACGTCCCGCCTCCACCTCGCCGTAGATCATCTCGATCGTCTCCGCTTCCTCGTCCAGCGGAAAGTTCATCCCGATGGTCGGCAGCGGGTCCGTGAGAAATTGATCGGCGTCGCCGCGCACACCGATCGCGCCGTATCGGATGCTCGTGTACTCCGTCCCTTCCTGGCGCTGCGTGTGCCGCGGATCGCGCCACCCGGGGGTGACCTCCGCCATGATCGCGTAGAGGAAGTCGTCGAACTCCTCCTTGATCACCTCGGAGACGAACTCCATCCGCTGGATCCCCGACTTCGTAAAGCGCTCGCACCACTCCCAATCCTTCAGCTCGCGCAGCTGACGGTTCTGGAAGACGATCTCGTCTCCGAGAAAGGAGAACTTGAGCACGAGCTGCTCGCGCTGGAGCTCCTGCACCGCCTCGTACGCCAGCTGCGCCGACTTCGCGCGCGCGGGGTGCGTGGGTGCATACAGCGCCATCGCCGACAGCGACTTCCCGAAGGCGTTAAGGAAGCGAATCGGATCGGTCACTCGGTCTCCTTCGAGGCAGGGCGGCCGAACGCACGTCGCTGTCCTTCGACTTCTGCGCGCGCTCCAGCACGGGCTTCACGGTCGGCTCTTCATTCCATCCATGCGCGAGGCCCGCGAGCGCCGCGAGCATCTCCGTCGACTTCGGCAGCAGCTTGATGCGACGCAGAATTTTCGTGCGCTTCACCGCGTAGCTCAGCAGCCACTCGAGCGTCTCGGGATCGCGTGACGCTCCGATCACGCGGATCCCCAGCGCGCGCATCTCTGGATGCACCGACCGGCGCTCCACGTTGCGCATGATCAGCGGCAGCGCCGCCTTCGGACAGTCGTCGAGCGCCGCCGCCATCGCGGTCTTCACGATGCCATCGTCGCGGTCGCTCAGCGCCGCGATGATCGTCGTCTGCCGGTGCTGCGGCATGCGCAGCATCAACTTGAGCGCCTCTCGGCGCACGCGCTCATCCGAATGCGTGAGGAAGATCTGC
>JBBRYY010000033.1:0-29955 GCA_038237245.1 Gemmatimonadales bacterium
ATCGTCTGCGCGTACGGATCACCGGGTGCCACGAGCGCACCGCAGTCCTCGGTCGCGACCGTTCCGGAAACGAAGACGTGATCTCCCACGCGCAGCGCGCGCGAGTAGCCGACGAACGGCTCCCACTCGGTATCGGTGGCGAAGAGATGGCGGTTCACGAACGTGCCTTTTTGAGGTTATCCTGAAAGCTAGCAGCCGATCACTGTGGCGAACCGGCCAGCACCGGCGCGGCCGCCGGGAGAAGGATCGTGAAGGTCGTGCCGACACCAATGACGCTCGTCACCCTGATGTGGCCGCCCGACTGCTTCACGATGCCGTACACCGTCGAGAGCCCGAGCCCCGTTCCCTTTCCCGGGCCCTTCGTGGTGAAAAACGGCTCGAAGATCTGCGCGACGATCTCGGACGCCATGCCCACTCCCGAGTCGCCAACCGCGAGCGTGACGTAGGAGCCCGCCGGCGCTCCGTCGTGCGTCTCGGCATCGGACGTCGTCACCACCGCTTCGCCAGTCGCAATGGTGATCGTTCCGCCATTCGGCATCGCATCGCGCGCGTTGACCGCGAGATTCATCAGCACCTGCTCGAGCTGCGAGCGGTCGGCCTCGATGTCCGCCACCGGGCGCTCGACATCATCGACGACAACGATCTCCGGACCGAGGAGGGCTCGAATCATCGGCTCGATGTCGGTGACGATGGTCTTAAGGTTGATCCGCTGCGGCATGAGCACCTGTTGGCGGCTGAACGCGAGCAGCTGTCGCGTGAGCTCCGCTGCGCGGTCCGCTGCGTCGCCGATCACCCGCATGTCCGCACTCAGAGGAGCGACGTCGTCGAGCTCGCCGAGTGCAAGCTGGACGTACGCCTTGATCACGGTGAGCAGATTGTTGAAGTCGTGCGCCATTCCACCGGCGAGCTGACCCACCGCTTCCATCTTTTGCGCCTGGCGGAACTGCGCCTCGAGCTTCTTTAGCTCGGTGACATCGAGCAGCGACGAATGCACCTCCGTGAGTATCCCGTTCTCGAATCGCGCGACCGCGCTCATCATCGTAACCGTTAGCGTACCATCGACGCGCTTCGAGTCGATCTCCACGGGGCCGAAGCGGCCGCGCGCTCGCAGCGCGTTCAGCATTTCCTTACGCTTCATCGGATCGCGCCAGAGCGAGTCCGTCCGGCCCGTCAGCGCCTGCTCGATCGACGCGAAGCCGAACGTCGTCGCGAACGCGCGGTTGCACGCGTACAGCTTGCCCTCAGGCGAGGAGACGAGGTTGCACGTCAGCCCTTCCTCGAACACGAACCGATAGCGGCGCTCGCTCTCGAGCAACGCTGCGTCGGCCTGTCGCCTGGCCGACACATTCTTGAAGAAAACGGTAAGTCCTTCCTCACTCGGCTCCGCCGACGCCTCGTACCAGGAGTCATCCGGCGCGAGGTGGCCCTCGAAGCTCGTTCCGCCCCGCGACGACATTGCGCGTCGGAGCTCACGCTCGACCTCGGTGCCCCTGAGATGCGGGCAGGCATTCCAGATCGTCGATCCGATGAGCGTGGCGGGGACGCAACCGAGGAGCGTCTTCGCCTTGTCGTTGCCGAAGGTGAGTCGCCACTCGCGATCGACCGTGAAGAGCGCATACGGAACGTGCTCGAGCATCGTCTGCATCGCGGTGCGCGCCCGCTCCGTATCCTTGAGCGCGATGCGAAGCGCGATCTCCGTCTCCGCGGCGATCGCGATCGTGGTGAGCCCCGCAAGCTCCGCCTCCGACCAGACGCGCGGCACCTTGTCGGCGACGTAGACGCTGCCGATCAGGTACCCGTCCTTCGTCTGCAGCGGAACCGCGGCGTAGGAGACGACGCCCCACTGAGGAATGATCTGGTTGTCCTTCACGAGCGGATGCTCGCGCGCATCCTCGATCGCGAGCGGCGCCTTCGCCAGCATCGCGATCTCCGCAAGCGAGCTGCTGCGCGGCGTCTCGCGTCTCGCGTTCCATACGTCTGGGAGGCCGACGGCGCTCTTGAAGAACTCGCGGTTCGCGTCGACGAGCGACACCACCGCCACGGGAACGCGCAGGAGCTTCGACGCGAGTTGCGTCAGCCTGTCGAAGACTTCCTCGGGAGGCGTGTCGAGAAGCTCTGCACGCCGCAGCGCGGCCAGTCGCTCGTCCTCATCGACTGGCGGAGCATGGGGTCCTGACATTGTGCACCGTGACTGGAGAGCGCATCATCGCCAGCAGTCGTCGGACGACACGTTTCAATCTATGGCGGATCCCGCACTAGCACGGATTGTTAGCCCGCTCTAATGACTAATAGTGGGGGGTTCCGTTCTGCCCGCGCCCGCGACCGGACCGCTGCCCGCCAGTAAGGCTGTGATCCGGCACCGTGCCGCCACGGTCGCCGCGCTCGGCGTCGCTGCGCGCCGACGACTCGAGCGCCGCGAGCTTCGTTTGCTGCTCCGGCGTCATCAGCTGCGTCAGCTCATCACGCGCAAGACGAATATTCTCGCGAATCTGCGCGCGCGCCTCGCCGAGCGCGTGACGGCGCGCGACGATGGCGGCGATCTCCTCAGCTGTCGGAGCGGGCGGCGTCGGGGCCGTCGCACTTCCCTCTCCCGGAGTGGGCAGCTGCAGGCGCGGCGGGCGCAACGTGTCGATCGCATCGAGCAAGGGCGCGTTCTTCGCCTTCATCTGGGAGTAGATCGTCTCGAGCTTGGTTCTCTGCTCCTCAGTAAGTTTGAGCGTCGACGCACGGGAATCGGCGAGCGGGAAAATCTGCTCCGGCTCCCAGAGTACCGGGGCGATCGTGGGCCGCGCGGGCGCTGACGGAGCTGGTGCACCGCCCCGTCGGCCACCCTGGGCGGCCAACGCACTCGTGCCGAAGGCGAGCGTCATGATGAGCGTGCCGAGTGTGCGCGCATGACTTCTGCACAGCGGGCGAAAGGGCGATGCGGAGAACGAACGTATGCTCAACTGCGTGCCTCGACAGGAAGAGTACGGAGCTCATCGATTGACAATCGCGCGACTGGCGAACGTATTGTCCCGCTTGCTCGTTTAATCTGCCGGGAGCTCCCCGTCCCCGATAGCGCCGGACCAGGGAGATCAGCGGATTTCATGGATACACGCGTCACCCGAATTGGTTGTTTCGTGATACCTTAGCCCTTCCTCGAGCCCCGGCACGACCATGATGACCTTTTTTTCCAACTCCGACAAGAACATCGATCGCGCCGCCTTAGTCCTGCGTCTGGTGCTCGCCGCCATCTTCATCGGTCACGGCTACCAGAAGCTCTTCCAGTTCGGGATTGGCGGCGTCACCCAAGCATTCGTCGGGATGGGCGTCCCGATGGCGACGATCGCGGCGCCCCTCATCTCGGTGCTCGAGTTCTTCGGTGGCATCGCGATCCTGCTTGGCGCACTCACGAGAGTGAGTGCGCTACTGCTCGCGTGTGACATGCTGGGCGCGATGTTGTTCGTGCACATCAAGGGCGGCTTCTTCGCGCCGAAGGGCGTCGAGCACGTCCTGGCCAACTTCGCGATGGCGTTGGCGCTGGTGCTGATCGGCGCGGGCGCGTACTCCCTCGATGCGATGCTGCGTCGTCGCGGCGGGCCGACGCCATGAAGATCGTGATTTTCGGTGCCTTCGCGCACGAATGACGCTCGCCCACTAGTGGCCGGAACGGAGTTCGAATACACGATCGCACCGGCAGGCCACAGGCTTCACGCGCGGGCCGAGCTTGGCGCCGTTCACCTGCAGGTGTCCGATCTCGCGCGCTCCATCGCCTACTATGATGAGGTGATCGGCCTTAGCGCCGAAGTGGTGAATGACAGCACGGCGGTGCTCACGGCGCCCGGCGATCGAGTGCCGATCGTCGTGCTGCATCATCGGGCCGGTGCCGCGCGCGTGCCGGGGCCTGGGCGACTCGGTCTCTATCATTTCGCGATCTTGCTCCCGGACCGTGCCGCGCTCGGACGCTTCGTCGCGCATCTCGCGGCGCTCGGCGCGTACGCGGGGATGGCCGATCATCTCGTGAGCGAGGCGGTCTATCTCACCGACCCCGACGGACTCGGCATCGAGGTGTATGCGGACCGCCCGCGCGACGCATGGCGCGTGTCGAATCGCGCGCTGGAAATCGGGACGATGACGCTCGACGCCAACGATCTCATTCGCGCGAGCGCTGGCGTGAGGTGGGAGGGCGTTCCCGCGGGGACACGGATCGGTCACGTGCATCTGTTCGTGAGCGACCTCGATGCCGCCGCACGCTTCTATCATCATGGGCTTGGGCTCGACAAGGTCCGCCTCGACTTTCCGGGAGCGCTCTTCATGTCGGCTGGCGGATATCATCATCACCTTGGCACGAATAGCTGGGCCGCAGGGGCACCGGCGGCGCAGCCGAACGACGCGCGACTCCTCGAGTGGAGCGTCATCCTGCCGGATCAATCGGATGTGGAGGCGACGGCGCGAGCGCTCGCGAATGTCGGAGCTCAGGTCTCCCGCTCGGATGGCGACGTGATTGCCGCCGATCCGTGGGGGATTATACTCCGCGTTACCGCGGTGGTGCCGCGGTAACGATTGTCCGCGTTACCGCGATGACGCCGCGGTAACGATCGTCTGCGAAGTCAGGGCTGCGTGGAGCCGACCAGTACCGGCTGCTCGCGGTACAGCGCCGGGAAGAACTTCTTCAGATTCACGACCTTCGGCGCATCGTTGTACGCGATATAGCCGTCATCCGGATGTAGCGTCGCGTAGTCCTGATGGTAGCCCTCGGCGTTGTAGAACGTCTGCGCAGGCTTGATCTCCGTCACGATCTTGTTCGCGTACGTCTTCGCTTTCGTCAGCTGATCGATGTACGCCTTCGCCGTGTTCTGCTGCGCGACGGTCGTGTACCAGAGCACAGAGCGATACTGCGTGCCGTGATCGGGACCCTGGTAATTGAGCTGCGTCGGATCCGTCGCGACGGAGAAGAAGACGCGCAGCAGATCGGCGTACGCAACCTTCGAGGGATCGAAGGTGACGCGCACGGACTCCGCGTGCCCCGTCGTACCGGTGCTCACCTGATTGTAGCCGGGGTTCTTCAGGCTGCCGCCGGTGTAACCCGATACGGCGCTCGTCACCCCATTCATGTGCTGAAAAACGGCTTGCACGCCCCAGAAGCAGCCGCCCGAAAAGATCGCCACCTCATCGCCGGCGGCGCTGGCGAGCCCCGCCCCAACCACGGGACTCGGCGCAACCACTGCAGCGCTGGCTCCGCGCCCCGCAAACAGCACCACCGCCGCGAGCGCCGCACCACAAACCGCTGTCCCTCTCAATACCGACCGAATCATGGATTCTCCCGTGTGTCCTGCGTACATCATATGAACACGGCTTGGTGCCCCAAAGTTTCCTTTTCGGCCGCCGGTTGAGGGCCTCAGGAGCTCCTCAATCCATACTTTGCCCTTTGCCTGCGCAAAGTCAACGCGGTTTTTCTCCCAGCTTCTTCCTCAGGGCTTCGATGAGCTTGCTGGTCTGCAGCGGCTTCGCGCGCGCCAGGACCTCGGCACTGCCTATACTGCACTCGGCGACAGCGCGAACGCGTCGAGATTCAATGCGGAGCTCGCGTCGATGCACGATCAAGGCGCACAGAACTGATCCTCGAATGCGGAGCGTGGGTTGAACAAAGGACGATTGGAGGCGTTCAGCGATGGCGTGATCGCCATCCTCATCACGATCATGGTGCTGGAGTTGCACGCGCCCGAGGGAGTGAGCTGGCGTGCACTGTTGCCCGTGCTCCCGACGTTTCTCGCGTACGTGATGAGCTTTCTCTACCTCGGGATCTACTGGGCGAATCATCATCACATGCTGCAGCTGTCGGAGCACGTGAACGGCGGCATCCTCTGGGCGAACATGCATCTGCTCTTCTGGCTGTCGCTGATTCCATTCGCCACAGCGTGGATGGGCGAGCATCACTTCGCGGCGGTGCCGACGGCGCTCTACGGGATCGTCCTCTTCTGCGCCGGCGCGGCATACGAGCTTCTGCTGCGCGCGCTCATCCGTGAGCAGGGCGAAGGGTCGCGACTCGCCGCCGCCGTCGGCAAGGACAAAAAGGGGATCGCGTCCCTGGCGGGGTATCTCATCGCGATACCGAGTGCCTTCTTCGCGCCACCCATCGCGTACTCGCTTTACATCGCCATCGCGCTCATGTGGCTCGTCCCCGACGCGCGCATGGAGAAACACATCCGAAGTCGATGATGCCGATCGGTCAGGTGCGAACCTGTCCGTCCTGACGGTGACGACGGCGGCGCGGTGATGTATAGATTGTCGAGCATCCACACACGGCACCCACTGTGACCAATCAGTACGCTCCGCTCGCGCTCAATAATAATTCGCCCGCTCCGATGCTTACGATCGGGCGGGCTCGTAGCGCGGACGCGGAGTAGTCGCAGCACGGACCACGAAAGAAGTGGATCCACTGGCCCCTCCCGACCGCAAGGTTTGGAGGGGCCGTTTGCATCTCGAGGAGCGTGAGCGATGCACGGACTTCCGGCGCGTCAGGGCCTCTACGATCCGGCGCACGAGCACGACGCGTGCGGCCTCGGCTTCGTCGCCCACATCCACGGCACGCGCGCGCACTCGATCGTCGAGCAGTCGCTCCAGCTCCTCGACAATCTTTCGCACCGCGGCGCCGCGGGCTGCGATCCGTGTACCGGCGACGGCGCCGGCATCACGCTGCAGCTCCCACACAACATGTTCGCACGCGATGCGGCCTTCGCGGAGATCGATCTCCCCCCGGCAGGATGCTACGGCGTAGGAATGTGCTTCCTTCCGCGCGGCACTGCGGCACAGCGGCTATGCGAACGTGTGGTCGCGGAGATTGCGGCCGACGAGGGGCATTCGGTGCTCGGTTGGCGCGTCGTTCCGTGCGACGAGAGCGTTCTGGGCGAGCGTGGGCGGTCAGCCGCGCCGGCGATCCGGCAGTTCTTCGTCTCCGGTGAAGGGCTCGACGATGCCGCCCTCGAGCGGAAGCTGTATGTAATCCGGCGGCGCATCGAGAACGCCATGGTCTCCGTCGATGGCTTCTACGTGTCGAGCTGCTCCTGTCGAGTCGTCGTGTACAAGGGGATGCTCACGCCGGTCCAGCTCCCCCGCTTCTACCGCGATCTCTCCGATCCCGCGTTCGTCACCGCGATCGCGCTCGTGCACAGCCGTTTTTCGACCAACACCTTCCCGACCTGGTCGCGCGCGCACCCCTACCGGCTCCTTTGCCACAACGGGGAGATCAACACGCTGCGCGGCAACACCAACTGGATGCGCGTGCGCGAGGGGACGCTCACATCGAAGATCTTTGGCGGGGATCTCGACAAGCTCTATCCGGTCATTGTCGCGGACCAGAGCGACTCCGCGACGCTCGACAACGTGCTCGAGTTCCTCGTCCACGGCGGGCGCTCGTTACCGCAGGCGCTGATGATGCTCATCCCCGAGGCGTGGGAGGGCGATCCGCTCATGGATCCGGACCGCCGAGCCTTCTACGAGTTCCACGCGTCGATGATGGAGCCGTGGGATGGGCCCGCGTCGGTCGCATTCACCGACGGCCATCTCGTCGGCGCGACGCTCGATCGCAACGGGCTTCGCCCCGGCCGCTGGGCGATCACGAGCGACGACCTCGTCGTGCTGTCGTCGGAGGCTGGCGCACTCGAGCTCCCCGCAGCGAAGGTCATCCACAAGGGCAGACTGCAGCCCGGCAAAATGATCGTCGTGGACACGCTCGCCGGCCGCGTGCTGTACGATGATGAGCTGAAGCGCGAGCTGTCGCGCGCGCAGCCGTACGCGACGCGCGTCGCCTCACACCGCATCGATCTCGACGCGCTCCCCGTTCCCGAGATTCCCGACGCCCCCGATGCGCGCGCGCTGCTCGAGCAACAGTCGGCGTTCGCGTACACCGCGGAGGAGCTGCGGCTAGTGCTTGCCCCGATGGCGACCGCCGGCGAGGAGCCGATCGGGTCGATGGGCACCGACACGCCACTCGCCGTGCTCTCCTTCGAGCCGCGCCTGCTCTTCGACTACTTCACGCAGCAGTTCGCGCAGGTGACGAACCCGCCGATCGACCCGATTCGCGAGCAGCTCGTCATGTCGCTCGGCATGAACATCGGTCCGCGATCGAATCCGCTCGACGACGACGCGCCGGACGCGTGCCGGGTGCGTGTGCGCGGTCCTGTGCTCACCGCGCTCCAGCGCGCGAAGATCGCCGCGCTCCCGGATTCGCAGATGCGCACGCGCACGCTGCCGATGCTCTTTCCGGTGACGGGACATGCGGGCGCGCTCGAGAAGGCGCTCACGGCGCTCTGCATTGCGTCGGCGCGGGCCGTTCGCGATGGATGCACGCTGCTCGTGCTGAGCGACCGCGGCGTCGACGATCGGCACGCGCCGATTCCCTCGCTGCTCGCTACCGCGGCGGTGCACAGCTTCCTGATCGCCGAGCGTCTGCGCACGGAGACTGGGCTGATCATCGAGACGGGAGAGGCGCGCGATGTGTCGCACTTCGCCCTGCTCCTCGGCTTCGGCGCGGGAACCATTCATCCCTATCTCGCGCTCGATACGATCGCCGCCCTCGCGCGTGAAGGACTGCTGGGCGGCGCAGCCACCGAGCTCACCGCGCAGGGCAAGTACGTGGCTTCGATCGAGAAGGGGCTGCGCAAGATCTTCTCCAAGATGGGAATCTCGACTGCGCAGAGCTATTGCGGAGCACAGCTCTTCGAGTCGATCGGCATCGGGGCGGCGCTCATCGATCGCTACTTCTCCGGCACGAAGTCGCGGCTCGGAGGCATCGGGATCGAAGAGGTGGCGCTCGAGGCACTCGCGCGCCACGCGGCTGCCTTCGCGTCGGCAACGGGAAGGCCGGCGCTCGAGCCCGGAGGACAGCTCGTCTACCGCGCGCAGGGCGAGCATCACGCGTGGAACCCAGACACCATCTCGACGCTGCAACACGCCGCATGGACGAATAGCGCCGCGCGATACGCCGACTTCGCGCGAAGCGCTAACGATGAACGTGAGCACCCTTCGACCATTCGCGGGCTCCTCGACTTCGCGACGCGTACGCCCATCGCGATCGACGACGTCGAGCCCGCGGCTAGCATCGTCACGCGCTTCGTCACCGGTGCGATGTCCTTCGGGTCGCTGAGTCGCGAGGCGCACGAGACGCTGGCCCTCGCGATGAACGAGCTCGGCGGCCGCAGCAACAGCGGTGAAGGGGGCGAGTCACCGGACCGCTACGGCACCGATCGCAACAGCGCGATCAAGCAGATCGCCTCCGGGCGCTTCGGCGTCACCGCGGCGTATCTCGTGAGCGCGCGCGAGCTGCAGATCAAGATGGCGCAGGGCGCGAAGCCCGGAGAAGGAGGGCAGCTTCCGGGCAACAAGGTCGACGCGGCGATCGCGCGCGTGCGCCATTCGATCCCCGGCGTCACGCTGATCTCGCCGCCGCCGCACCACGACATCTACTCGATCGAGGATCTGGCGCAGCTCATCTTCGATCTGCGCCACGTGAATCCGGCGGCCATCGTGTCGGTGAAGCTCGTCGCGGAAACGGGCGTCGGCACGATCGCCGCCGGCGTGGCGAAGGCCGGCGCCGATCTCATCCTCATCTCCGGCGACTCCGGTGGCACCGGCTCCTCACCGCTTTCCTCGATCAAGCACGCAGGAATACCGTGGGAGCTCGGACTGGCCGAGACGCATCAGACGCTCGTGCTGAACGACCTTCGCGGACGGGTGAAGCTGCAGACCGACGGCCAACTCAAGACGGGGCGCGACGTCGTGATTGCGGCACTGCTCGGCGCCGAGGAGTTCGGCTTCTCGACGGCGCCGCTGATCGCCGAGGGGTGCGTGATGATGCGGAAGTGCCATCTCAATACCTGCCCCGTCGGGATCGCGACGCAGGATCCGGTACTGCAGGCGAAGTTCAACGGGAAGCCGGAGTACGTCATCAACTATTTCTTCTTCGTCGCCGAAGAAGCGCGCGCCATCATGGCGCAGCTTGGCTTCCGGACCATGGATGAGATGATCGGGCGCACGGACGCGCTGCGCGCCGCCGACATGTCGGCGCACTGGAAGGCGCGCACGCTCGACATGGCCTCGCTGCTCTGGCGCCCCGAAGTTGCGGCGGGTGCGGCAACGCGCTGCGAGAGTGGACAGCCGCGCGCTCTCGAGCGCGTACTCGATCACGCCCTCGTTGCAGCCTCGCGTCCGGCTCTCGAGCATCGCGAGCGCGTGCGCGCATCGTTCGCGGTGCGGAACGTCGATCGCAGTGTGGGCGCGATGCTCTCTGGCGAGATCGCACGTCGCTTTGGCGACGAGGGGCTGACCGACGGCACGATCGAGCTCTCGTTCGCCGGTTCGGCAGGCCAGAGCTTCGGAGCCTTCTGCGCGAGCGGCGTAACGCTCTCGCTCGAAGGCGAGGCGAACGATTACGTGGGCAAGGGACTCTCTGGCGGCCGGCTCGTCATCCGTCCGCCGCGCAATGCCGGCTTCGACGTCTCCACGGCGATCCTGCTCGGGAACGTCGCGCTGTACGGTGCGACCAGCGGTGAAGCCTTCTTCGCCGGCCCCGCTGGCGAACGCTTCGCGGTGCGCAACAGCGGAGTGACCGCGGTGGTCGAGGGCGTCGGCGACCACGGCTGCGAGTACATGACAGGAGGCGTCGTCGTCGTGCTCGGCCCCACCGGCCGCAACTTCGCGGCGGGGATGAGTGGCGGGCTCGCCTTCGTGCTCGACGAGGGCTTGCGGCTCGAGCAGCGCTGCAACAAGTCGCTCGTCGAGCTCGGGCCCGTCGCCGAGCTCGCGGACATCGCGCTCCTCCACGACGCCGTCGCGCGACACGCGCACCACACCGGGAGCGTGCGCGCGCGTCGCATTCTCGACGACTGGGATGCGCACCTCCCGCTGTTCGTGCGGGTGATGCCCATCGAGTACAAGGCTATTCGCGCGCTGCAGACACGCCAACCCACACTCACCGGGAGTCAGGACCATGGGAGATCCGAAAGGGTTTCTGTCCTTTCCGCGCGCTGATCCGCGGAGACTGCCGGTGCTCGAGCGCATCGGCCACTGGCGCGAGTTTTACGCGCCGCAGAGCGATGACGCCACGCGCGAGCAGGCCGCGCGCTGCATGGACTGCGGCGTGCCGTTCTGCCAGGGGGATACCGGTTGCCCGGTGCAGAACATCATCCCCGATTGGAACGATCTCGTCTATCGCGACAGGTGGGAAGACGCGCTCGCCTCGCTGCACGCGACGAATAACTTTCCGGAATTCACGGGACGACTTTGCCCTGCCCCATGCGAAAGCGCGTGCGTGCTCGGCATCATCGAGCGCCCCGTCGCCATCCGCAGCATCGAGCAGGCGATCGCCGATCGCGGCTTCGACGAAGGGTGGATCGCCGCACGGCCACCTGCGGAGGAGAGCGGCTACCGCGTGGCGATCGTCGGCTCGGGGCCCGCAGGGCTCGCGGCCGCGCAGGAGCTGCGCCGGCGCGGGCACGCGGTGACGGTATTTGAAAAGTCCGATCGTGTCGGCGGACTGCTCCGCTATGGCATCCCCGACTTCAAGATGGAGAAGAGCGTTCTCGATCGAAGACTCGCGCAGCTCGAGGCCGAGGGGATCGCGTTCGAGACGGGAGTCGAGGTCGGTCGCGATCTCTCCGTGAGCGCCCTCCGAGGCGATTTTGACGCCATTCTCCTCGCCGGCGGCGCAGCGCGCGCGCGGGACATTGACGTACCGGGACGAGAGCTCGCGGGGGTGCACTTCGCGATGGACTTCCTCGAGCAGCAAAACCGCCGCGGCGCCGGCGACGTCATCGCGCCGAACGAGCTCATCTCGGCGGAGGGGAAGCGCGTGGTCGTGATCGGCGGCGGTGACACGGGATCGGACTGCATCGGCACCTGTCATCGACAGGGCGCGCTCGCAGTGGTGCAGCTGGAGGTGATGCCGCAGCCGCCCGCATCGCGCGATGCATCGACGCCCTGGCCGCTCTGGCCGATGCAGCTGCGCACGTCGCACGCACACGAGGAGGGTGGCGCGCGCGACTGGCGCGTCTCGACCGCGCGGCTCTCGGGCGCCAACGGCCGCGTGCATCGCCTGCACGGGGCGCGTGTCTCGCTGCGCAGCGATAGCGAGGGGCGCGCGATCTTCGAGGCGGACGCGGACAGCGACTTCACCATCGAGGCAGATCTCGTGCTGCTCGCGATGGGCTTCGCCGGCGCCCACCGCGATGGCCTGCCTGCTCTCCTCGGCGTGACTACTGATGCGCGTGGATGCGTCGTCACGGGGCCGGATCAGCTGTCGAGCGTCGACGGCATCTTCGCCGCGGGCGATGCGCGCCGGGGTGCGTCACTGATCGTGTGGGCGATACGCGAGGGGCGCGACGCAGCGCACGCGATCGACGCGTATGTGCGCGGTGGCGAGCCGCGCGCGCGGGAGCGCTGGCGGGCGGCATCGGCCTCGGTGAGCGCCCGCTAGCGGCGCGAGGGCTGGCCCCCCCTCGCGCGCGACCGCCATATTCTTGGCACCCGCGCCTCGGAGTCCGCCGAATGTCCGCCGCTCCTTCCCCGCTCGATCTGTTCGTCCGCGATGCACTCGCCAAGGGCGAGTCGCGCGATGCCGTCGGCGCCGCGTTACGCAGCGCGGGATGGCCGGATCAGGAGGTGATCAGTGCGCTCGCATCGTACGCGGACACTCCATTTTCCGTTCCGGTACCGCGCCCGCGAGCCTCGCTCTCGGCCCGCGAAGCCTTTCTGTATCTGGTCCTCTTCACATCGCTCTACATCAGTGTGTATTCGTTCGGGCACATCCTCTTCGCCTTCATCGACAAGTACTTCCCCGATGTCACGCAGCGCAGCTATTTCGGCGGAAATCTGGGGGAGGAAATTCGCTGGGGCGTCTCTTCGCTCATCGTCGCCTTTCCCGTCTTTCTCTGGACGGGCAACTACATAGGAAAGCGCGTCGCCGCAAACCCCGCATTGCGCCTCTCGCCTGCACGCCGGTGGTGTACCTATCTCACGCTCTTCATCGCGGTGTCGGTGCTCATCGGGGATGGTACCTGGCTCGTGAACAACCTCCTCGGTGGTGAGCTCACGAGTCGATTCGTGCTCAAGGCGCTCGTCGTCGGTGGGATCGCGGCTTCGGCACTGCTCTACTATCTGCGCGATCTTCGTCACGAAGAGAAGGACCAGCCATGAGCACGCAGCCCCTCTCGCGCGCGGGCGTGGCGGCGACGATCGCGGCCGCACTCGTGGTCATAGCGGGGCTACTCACGCTTGGGCTGCCCTCGCACGCGCGCGAACGAAAGCTCGATGGAATTCGCGTGGAGGATCTGAGCCAGCTCTCGCGCGCGGTGGACGCGTACTGGGACACGCACGCTGCACTCCCGGACTCTCTTACGAGCTTGATTGCGTCGCACCAGGTCGATCGCGTGTCCAATGATCCGCAATCGGGCGCGCCGTACACGTACGTCGTGAATGGCGCGCGCTCCTATCGACTCTGCGCCACCTTTGCACAGCCGACGGATACCACAGAGCGTGCGCGCATCGACGTCTACATGCCGGCCAATCGCTCCTGGCGTCACGGCGCCGGCGAGAGTTGCTTCGACCTCACGCCGCCAGAAAAAGACCACAAGTTGCCGTAGCCTTCCACACACATTCTCGAACTCTCGAATTGATGCGTCGCTCCGTCACCACACTCGCGCTCTCCCTCGCATCGGTGCTCGTCGCGACTCGCGCGTCCGCGCAAACCGCGGCGGCCGATGGCGACTGGACCATGCCGTCGAAGGACTACGCCGCTACGCGCTACAGCGGGCTCGCGCAGATCACGCCGGCGAATGCGAAGAAGCTCCACCCTGTCTGGACCTTCTCCACCGGCACGCTCGGCGGACACGAGGGTCAGCCGCTCGTCGTCCACAACACGATGTACGTGGTGACGCCGTATCCGAACGTGCTCTACGCCTTCGATCTCACGAAGGAGGGCTATCCGCTCAAGTGGAAGTACCGCCCGAACGTCGATGCGAACGCGATCGGGATCGCATGCTGTGATGTCGTCAACCGCGGCGCGGTCTACGCCGACGGGAAGATCGTTTACAATCTCCTCGATGGGCACACCGTCGCCGTAGATGCGGCGAGCGGGAAAGAGCTGTGGATGACGAAGATCGCCGATCTCGCTGCGGGCGAGACGACGCCGATGGCGCCGCTCATCGTCAAGGATCGCGTGCTCGTCGGCGCATCGGGTGGCGAGTTCGGCATCCTCGGATGGGTGAAGGGACTCGATCTCGCGTCGGGGAAGGTCGTCTGGACCGCGACGAACCTCGGCCCCGACAGCCTCGTGCTCGCGAAGGCCGGTATCTTCAAGGCGTTCTACGACAAGGGTGCGCAGCTCGGCCAGACGACCTGGCCCGCGGATACATGGAAGCACGGCGGCGCGCCGGTGTGGGGATGGATGTCGTACGATCCAGAGCTCGACCTCGTGTACTATGGTGTGGGCAACCCCGGACCGTACAACGCGGACCAGCGTCTCGGCGACAACAAGTGGACGGCGAGCGTGCTCGCGCGCCATCCGGGCGACGGCTCGCTCGTGTGGGCCTATCAGTTCACGCCGCACGACAGCTGGGACTTTGACGCGGCGGCCGAG
This sequence comes from Gemmatimonadales bacterium, assembly GCA_038237245.1. GTDB lineage: Bacteria > Gemmatimonadota > Gemmatimonadetes > Gemmatimonadales > Gemmatimonadaceae > FEN-1250. The sequence continues at coordinate 14,615 of JBBRYY010000033.1, forward strand.
ATGATCCTCGTCGATCTCAAAATCGGCGGGAAGATGCGAAAGGCGCTCGTGCATTTCGACAAGAACGGCTTCGAGTACACGATGGATCGCGCGACCGGCGAGGTACTGCTCGCCGAGCCGTACGTGAAGGTCAACTGGGCATCGAAGATCGATCTCGCCACTGGGCGTCCCGTGCTCAACGACTCCAAGCAGACCGGCGCGTCGCGTGGCAACGTGAAGGACATCTGCCCGACACTCGAAGGCGGCAAAAGTCCGGCGTCGCCGGTCGCGTATTCTCCGCGCACCGGGTTGTTCTACGCGTCGACGAACAGCATGTGCATGGATTACGAGGCAGTGAAGACCGCGCATCTGAAAGGGACGCCGTTCATGGGGATCAATAGTCCGTATCACGCGGGGAGCGACCCGAACATGGGCGCCTTCATCGCGTGGGATGCGACGACGGGGAAGCGCGCGTGGACGATCGAGGAGCCCTTCCCCGTGTGGAGTGGCAGTCTCGCGACGCGCGGCGATGTCGTTTTCTATGGAACGCTCGACGGATGGTTCAAGGCGGCGGATGCGAAGACGGGCGCCGTGCTCTGGAAGTTCAAGGTCGGCTCGGGTGTCGTCGGTGATCCGATCACCTTCACGGGGGCGGACGGGAAACAGTACGTCGCTATTTACGCCGGCATCGGTGGCGACTGGCTGCTGCTCTCCGGCGACTACAAGTCCGATGATCCGAACGACGTGCGCGAGCCGGCGGACTTCGCACGGAATCTCGCCCGGCACACCAGCCAGGGCGGGATCGTCTGGATCTTTGCGCTGTAGCGGAGGAAACGACAGATGACTCATCGCACTTCGCTCTCGCGCTCGCGTATCGCCATCCTGGCGATCCTCACGCTCGCCGTGAGTGCATGTCGCAAGGAGACCGACGTTCCCGCAGCGGCGAACGCGGCAGGCGCAGAGAATGCGCTCGTCATCTCGCGCCACGACGATCGCATCTTCGCGGGCGGCATCGCGCCACCCGCGGAGAAGGTCGTCAACAGTATTGCGCAGGACGCGAAGTCCGCCGAAGTCGGCGCCACGCTGTTCACAGGAATGAACTGCGACGGCTGTCACGGGGGCGGCGCCGTTGGCGCAGTAGGCCCGAGCCTCACCGACGGTCGCTGGCGATATGGCGGCGCCGACGCGGACATCTACCGCTCGATCGCCGAGGGGCGGCCGAAGGGGATGCCGGCGTTCGGCGGAGTGCTGCAACCCGCGATGATCTGGCGGCTCGTGGCGTACATCAAGTCGCTCCCCGTACCGAAGGACGTGCCGACGGAATCGTGGCAATAGCGCTCGCACGGCGAGTCGCCCTCGCGCTTGCGATCTGCGGCACGCGAGGGATGCTCGCCCAAACGAGCGATGCGGGGACGATCTACCGCGGCACCTTCATCACCCTCGACTCGCTCGGCGCACGCGCGCAGGCGGTTGGTGTGCGCGACGGCGCGATCATCTCGGTGGGGAGCCTGGCGCACGTCGACTCCGTGCTCGGCGCTCGCGCGCGGCACGTCGCGCTCCCGGGCTTCGTCCTTCCCGGCTTCGTCGACGCGCACGCCCATCCGCTCTTCCTCGGCCAGCAACTCGAGTCGATGGATCTCCATGCGCTCTCGAAGGCGGAGGTGCTTCGAAGAGTGGGCGCGGCGGCGAGCAGGGCGCCCGCGGGCGCGTGGATTCGCGGATCGGGCTGGGACCAGGCGTTCTGGTCACCGCCGAACTTTCCGGCGGCGGACGAGCTGGATCGCGTGAGCGCGGGCCATCCAGTGATTCTCGACCGCGTCGACGGCCACGCGATCTGGGTGAACAGCCGCGCGCTCGAACTCGCGCGCATCGAGGCAAATCGTGCGGATCCATCGGGTGGCCGCATCATGCGCGACGCGACCGGCGCGCCCACCGGAATTCTCCTGGACTCGGCGACGTCGCTCGTCACTCGCGCCATGCCCGTCGCGACCGAGGCTACGATCGAGCAACAGCTGCGCACGGCGCTCGCGCAATACGCGAAGTGGGGGCTGACCGGTGTGCACGATGCGCAAGCCGATCTCGCTGTGCTGCGCGTCTGGAAGTCGCTGGCGGCGCGCGGCCAGCTCTCGGCCCGCATGTACGTGATGGCGTCGGCGCAGGACTCGACGCTCACGCAGACGCTCGCCGAGGGTGTGCGCGTGGGCAGCACGCGCGACCTGCTGACGATTCGCAGCGTGAAGATCGTGCTCGACGGCGCGCTCGGCTCCCGCGGTGCGGAGCTGCACGACCCGTATTTCGACGAGCCGGGGAAGCGTGGGCTCGTGCTCGTGAGCGATGCCGAGCTCGATTCGATCATCAAGCGCTGCATCGCGCGCGGTTTTCAGGTGAACGTGCACGCGATCGGCGACGAAGCGAATCACCGGTTGCTCGATGCCTTCGCGCGCGCGGAGCCCGCGACGCGCACGCTGCGATTCCGCGACGAGCACGCGTCGCTCGTCTCGGACGATCAACTCCCGCGCTTCAAAGCGCTCGGCGTCATCGCATCGATTCAGCCGGTGTTCGTGGGTGAGTATAGCCGCTTCGCGGAGGCGCGGGTTGGTCCGGCGAGAGTGCATTGGGTGGAGCGCACGCGCGACTTCGTCACGAGCGGCGCACGCATCGCGAGCGGAACGGATTATCCGGCGTCGGACACTGGTGATCCAATCGCGACGCTGTTCTCGATGGTCACGCGCAGCGGCGCGGACGGCACGCCAGCGGCGGGGTGGCACCCAGAGCAGCGCGTGAGCGTGGACATCGCGCTGCGCAGCATGACGGCGGGCCCCGCGTATGCGGCATTCGAAGAGAACCGGCTCGGCGCGATCACCGTCGGCCGCGCTGCGGACTTCACAGTACTCTCGGGCGATCCGTATGCGACGAAGCCCAAGGCGCTACGGTCGCTGCGCGTGCTGCGGACGATCGTCGCTGGACGCACGGTGTGGGAGCGAAAGAAGGCCGCGTCACGGTGAGATCGAGACGTGCGGCCGCGCGAAGATGCTGTCCCAGCTCGCGAGCGCCGACTTCGGCGTGAGGGCGGTGTCGACGAGGCCGATGCGCGCGAAAGGAGCGACCTGCGGGTCGTCCGCCGGCAGGCCGAAGGCGACGAGATTGATGTCGGTGAACTGAAGCTGGAACCACGCGAGCACGTGCGCGTTGTCGAGCAGCGTGGCTGCGCGATCGATCCACGCCGCCTGCAGAGCGGGCGACGAATGCACGACGCCGATGTTCGCCGACGACCATCCTCCCTCGGTGACGAGCACTCGTAACGGCGGCGTCCCCGCGAGACGGGAGAAATAGTCCGCGGGCACCTGGCTCGGATCCGCGAACCCCGCGAGGTATGGATACGAGGAAAGACCGAGCACATCGATGAACGGAAAGTCGGTGCGATCCCGATCGATACCAACGAAGGACGTCGCACCGCCCAGCCCGATCCTTCCCCATGCAACTTCGACCTGCGCGCTGACGTAGAGCGGCGTCGCGTACCCCGCGTTTCGAATGTCGGCTGCGGCATCGTTGGTCATGCGGACTACGGCCGCGTACACAGCGGGGCTCGATGCCAGTCGGATGAGATTCGTCTCGGAGGCGAGGCCGAGATAGGCCGGCGCGGCGAGCTTGGCGATCGAGACCGCGTACTTGCGATAGACCCGTTGCACGGTGTCTTCCGTGATGCTGTGCCCTAGCGCAATGAGCGACGGTGATTCGGCCGTTCGGTCGACGCCATTGGTGAGATCCGTCTCGATGACGACCTGCTTTCCGAGCGACTTGTAGACGTTGGTGAGCGGGAGGATCGTGACGCTCACGATGACATCCGGATCGATGCCGTTGAGCATCGCCTCCCATGGTGGATCGAGATGCAGAATTGCGGCATCGGAGCGCGAATTCCACAGCTCGACGCTACGCCGTTGCAGCGCGGTGTCGGGGGCGGGTGGAAAGTTCGAGAAGCCCATGAGATAGCTGCGATTGTGCGTGCCCGGGCCGCTCGAATCGGAGCCGCAGGCGATCGGTAGCAGCGCTACCGCAACGAAACACGCGAGGACCGAGCAGCGAGAACGAGAAATCAGAGTCATTGCTGGCACGCTCCGTTGCAGTAGCGTTCGGCCGCTGGCTTGCGCCCGCGACTGTCGGCGCCCATCCCTATCTTGCCAAGCTGAGACCACGCTGGCAATCCGCGCTCGATCGACATCGATCACGGCGTGCGGAGTCGATCTTCGGAAACCGAGGTTGTACATGGCGCAAACATGGGTGTACGTGCTGGCAGGCCTCCTCATCGTCATCATCGCTCTCCAACTGCTCGTACTGCGGGCGCAAGCGAATCCGGCACAGACCGTTCGCTCGGCGTTGCGAGACGAGCTTAGCTCTGTACGCCAGGAAAACGCGAGTGGTGCGGCCCTGCTACGCACGGAGATCAGCCAGAAGCTCGACGGTATGTCGCAAACGACGCTCGGCGCGCTCGACCGGTCGCGAGATCAGCTCGCCCTCGGCGTACGAGAGATGCAGGAGGGAAATGAGCGAAAGCTGGAACTGATGCGACAGACAGTCGACGAAAAGCTGCAGGGCACACTGGACAGGAGGCTCACAGAGTCCTTCAAGCTGGTGCAGCAGCAGCTCGAGTCGGTGCAAAAAGGGCTCGGGGAAATGCAGCAGCTGGCAACTGGTGTCGGCGATCTCAAGAAGGTGCTCTCCAACGTGAAGACTCGCGGAATCTTCGGAGAGGTTACCCTGCGCGCAATCCTTGAAGATATCCTGACTCCTGATCAATATTGCTGCGAGTACGCGCCATCGAAGGACTCTACAGAACGCGTGGAATTCGCGGTGGTGCTGCCTGGCCGCGGAGGTACCGGGGTAGCTGTCTTTCTTCCCATCGATTCCAAGTTTCCGCAGGAGGACTACCTCCGTCTTCTCGATGCGAGCGACCGCGCTGACGTCGATGGCGTTGCGGCCGCGCGAGCCGCGCTGTACAGACAGGTCAAGAGCTACGCGAAGGATGTGTGTGGGAAATACATCGTCCAGCCGTTCACTACCCCCTTTGCAATCGTGTTTCTGCCGACTGAAAGCCTGTATGCCGAGATCCTTCGCCATCCCGGACTCGTCGAAGAACTTCAGCGAGACTATCAGATCGCTCTCACAGGTCCGACGACGCTCGGGGCGTTCCTCACCAGCTTGCGTATGGGTTTCCACACCATGGCAATCGAACAGCGTGCGGTGGAAGTGTGGAACGTCCTCGCCGCTGTAAAAACCGAGTTCGTGTCCTTCGGCACCGTGCTGGATAGGCTCTACAAGCAGCTTGGCACTGCGCAGAGGACGATTGCCGAGGCCAGCACCAGGAAGCGTGTGATGGATAGCAAGTTGCGAAGCGTGCAGTCATTGACGGTAGTGGAAGCGAACAAGGTGCTCGAGTTGGGCCCTGCAGGCGATGACGGGGAGAGCGATGAGGCGTCCGAGCCGGACCTTTCCGAAAGCTGATCGCGCGTTCGTGCCTCATGCGACGCCGATTGTGTTTTGTATGAGGAATCATCAATCAGTTGCCCCCGCCGACGTACACTTCTTGCACGCTCCCGACATACCCATTTCCCGGATCATTCATGAGCAACAGCAAGAACAGCCATCCGTCGACGCCGAGCTCCACCCACGGTCCCAAGACGCAGGCCGCAATCGCGGAACAAGCGCACTCGCACACGAAGGAAGAGCACGACGCCGCGGGTCCACGCGAGGTGCCGGATGGTGAGGTGAAGGACGCGCACGACAAGGAGCTCAAGGGCGAATTGCACACGGGAAAGCATCGCCTCGTCGAGAACCGCGTCCAACACGATGACGCGGACAAGGCCTCCGACAAGAATCGCCTCACCGACGATGCCAAGAAGCACAAGCACGGCAATCCGGGCGGCAAGCTGAATGGCGGCCCGCAGTAAGAGCTCGCGTCTCCGGATCCGGCCGCGCGGCGCGCCCTCTTGCGCGCACGAGGCGGCGATAGGTAGAATATCTACACATCACGTGTAGAACTTCTACCTGTCGGCGGGCGCGCTGCTCGCAAGGAACTCGAGGGTGGCACCAGCGTCCGGACTGTCCAGGCGTGAGTTGTTGAAGGGCACGCTCGACATGCTCATTCTGCAAACGCTCACGCTGCAGCCGCAACACGGCTACGCGATCGCGCAGCACATCGAGAAGCTCTCCGAGGACGTGCTGTCCATCGAGCAGGGCTCGCTCTATCCGGCGCTCGAGCGCCTCCAGAAAAAAGGCTGGGTGACATCGAAGTGGGGCGAGTCCCCCACCGGCCGCCGCGCGCGCTACTACACGATTTCCGCGTCCGGCCGCAAGCAGCTCGGCAAGGAGATCTCGAGCTTCGAGCGCGCGCTCCTCGCGATCCATCGCGTCATGACGCACGCCTGACGCGCATGTCATTCCTCGACGGATTCAAGCATCGGCTCGGCGCGCTCACGGGCGCGCGGAAGTACGCGCGCGAGCTCGACGAGGAGATGCACTTCCATCTCTCACTCGACGCGATGCATCGCGCGCACTCCGCGCGCGGAGAGCTCTCCGCCCCCGATGCGGATTCCGCCGCGCGCCGTCGCTTCGGCAACGTCACCCGGCTCACCGAGGAAACCCGCGCCATGGCCGGACTGTCCTTCCTCGACGGCATCGCGCAGGACGCGCGCTTCGCGCTCCGCACCTTCCGCCGCGCGCCATCGTTCACCGCCGTCGCGATGCTCACGCTCGCGATCGGCATCGGCGCGAACACCGCGATCTTCAGCGCCGTCAATGCGCTGCTCCTCCGCCCGCTCCCCTTCCCGCACCCCGAGCGTCTGATGGCGGTCTCGCTCATCGTGCCCCCGCGCGGGGCCGAGCCCGGGATCCCGGACATGGTGTGGTCATATCCGAAGTTCACCACCTTCCGCGATGCGCAGCATCTCTTCTCCGAAGTCGCGCTTTACGGCGAAGGCCAGAATACGATCGGCGCGAGTGGCGACGTCGAGCGCGTTCGTACCGAGACCGTCGGCGCGCGCTATCTCCCCACCCTGGGCGTCTTCCCCGCTCTCGGGCGCAACTTCTCCGCCGACGAGGATCTCCACGCCGACGCGCCGCGCGTCGCCATACTCTCCGACGAACTCTGGCAGCGCAACTACAACGCGAATCCGCAGATACTGGGCACGACGATCGACGTCGACGCAAAGCCCTACACGATCGTCGGCGTGCTGCCGCGCGGCTTTCGAGGACTTTCTGGGCGCGCCGAGCTGCTGACCAACCTGATGTCGAATCCCGCGGAGGAGATGAACGAAGCGTGGATGCATTCGTTCACGCTCATCGGGCGCCTCGCGCCAAACGTCACGAGCGCGCAGGCGATCCACGAGGCGCCCCGGCTGGGGGTGCTCGTCGACCGCGCCTACCCGAATCCCGAGATCCACGATGAGCACTGGGGCGCGGCGGCGCTGGAGCTCGACGCCTCGCGCGTCGATCCCGTCGTGCGCAAGTCGCTGCTCGTACTCCTGGCGGCCGTCGGCCTCGTGCTCCTCATCGCGTGCGCCAACGTCGCCAATCTGTTTCTGGTGCGAGCCTCGGGGCGCCGCCGCGAGATCGCGGTGCGCCTCGCGGTTGGCGCGGGCCGCGGCCGGTTGATTCGCCAACTACTCACCGAGAGCGTCATTCTCTCCATCGGCGGCGGCATCGCTGGAATGGGGATCGCCTGGTGGGGCGTTCGGCTCCTCGAGGCGCTCGACCCAGCGAAGGCGCTGCGCGTGCGCAGTTTCTCCGGCATTGGCGCGATCGGCTTCGCGGACATCCATCTCGATGGCGAGGCGCTTGCCTTTGCTGCCGCGCTTGCGATCGTGACGGGCATTATCTTCGGCCTCGTTCCCGCACTCCAGTCCACGCACAGCTCCCTCACGGGCGCGCTCAAGGAAGATTCCGGAGGCGGCGACGGCACGAAGCGCATCCTCACCAGCCGCAACGTGCTCGCGACGATCGAGATCGCCGTCGCCGTCGTCCTCCTCGCAGGCTCAGGACTCATGCTGCGAAGCCTCGAGCAATTGCTGCGTGTCAATCCCGGCTTCGACGCCGGTGAGACGCTGACGATGCGCTTCAACACTCCGGAGTCGTACGGGCGCGATTCGCTCCCCGGCTTTTTCGATGCGGTGCTCGAGCAGTCTGCCGCGCTTCCCGGCGCCACGGGATCCTCGCTCATCGACTGTCCGCCGCTCGCTGGCGGCTGCAATGGCACCGTCATCGTCTTCCGCGACCGACCCGCGCCGGTTCCCGGCACCGAGCCATCCGTTGGAGTGCACTGGATCTCTCCGACGTGGACGGCGATGATGCACGTTCCGCTCATCCGCGGCCGCTTCTTCACGCGCGATGATCGCGCCGGCGTGCAGAAGGTCGTGCTCGTGAACGACGCCGCGGCGCGCAAATTCTGGCCGGGGCAGAATCCCATCGGCCGCCCGGTGAGCGTCGGACAAGGCGGCTTCTGGAAGGACACCGCCTATGTCGTCGGCGTCATCGGCGATGTGCGCTTCTCGTCGCTCGACTCGGCCGCGACTCCTGACGTCTATCTCTCGTACTATCAGTCTCCCCGCGGGAACATGATGCTGATGGTGCGTTCCGCAGGACGCGCAACCACCCTCACCACTCCCGCGCGCAGACTCGTGCGTGGGTTGCTCCCTGCCTCGCCGGTCTACGACATGCGAACGATGCAGGAGCGCGTCGCCGATGCGATGCGCTACGCACGCTTCAGCACCATTATCCTCGCGCTGTTCGGGCTCGTCGCACTCGCGCTCGCGACGATGGGGACGTACGGCGTCATCTCGTTCGGCGTCGCACAGCGGACGCGCGAGATCGGCATCCGCGTCGCACTCGGCGCATCACGGGATGCTCTCGTGCGCATGATTCTCCGGCGCGGACTCGCGCTCGCAGTCGTGGGCGGCGCGATCGGGCTCGTGGCCGCGCTGGCCGCGACGCGCGTGCTTCGCTCCCTGCTCTTCGAGGTCGTCCCCACGGACCCCCTGACCTTCGCGGCGATTCTCGCGGTGCTCGTGCTCGCGGTCCTCGTGGCAAGCTGGATACCCGCCCGGCGGGCAGCCACGATCCACCCATCCGAGGCCCTCCGGGAGGGTTAGCGCTCTCGGCACGTGCATCTCTTCCGCCGCGTGGCAGCCGCGCGTTATGCTTGCATGGCAGGTCGCGAACGCATTTCCGCCAGCCGCGGAGGAATCTGACGATGAAGAGCGGACACCCTGAGCTCATTACGGTTTCGCGCGAGTTCGGCGCGGGCGGCAGCGATCTCGCCCGCGCGCTGGGCGATAGACTCGGCTGGCCCGTGCTCGACGACGAGGTCGTCTGTCGCTGCGCGAAGCGACTCAACATCGATGAAGCCGCCGTCGCGCGGCTGCGAGAGCACTCGCCCACCCTTCTTGCTCGCATCTCCTCCGCGCTGCTCGTCGCGCCCCCGGAGGCTCCGTCGTTCGACACCTCGAGCCTGTTGCGCATCGATGCGATCGCCGAGGCGGCGCTGGAGTCGATCACCGAGGCCGCGCAGTCGCTTCCGTTGATCGTCGTCGGCTTCGGAACGCAGTGCATGTTCGCGAACCGCCCGGAAGCGTTCCACGTACGGCTGGTTGCACCGCTCGAGACGCGCGTCGCGCGCCTTCGCGCCCGCTTCGACTGGGATGCGGCGACCGCGGCCCGAAAGGCCCGGGAGATGGACGACGTGCGACGCCGCTACGTGCAGCGCTACTTCCATCGCGACGTTCACGACTCGTTGCTCTACGACGTGCAGATCAATACCGGCCGGACGACGATCGACGAGGCCGCCGCGATGATCGAGCAGCTCCTTCGCGGCGAGCAGACGGGGTCGTTCGCATCCGCCGGGAGTCGCGAGCGCGGGGCGGACACGATCGCGTGACGCACGCCCGCACCAGACCGGGCGCACGATGAAGATCGTGCTCTTCGGCGCGACGGGGATGGTCGGATCGGGAGTGCTGCTCGAATGTCTCGAATCCTCGCGCGTCGATTCGGTGATCGCGATCGTGCGCAGCTCCACGGGCGTTGCGCATCGAAAGCTCCGCGAGATTCTCCATCAGAATTTCTTCGACTTCGGCTCCATACGCGATCAGCTCGCAGGCGCCGACGCCTGCTTATTCTGCCTCGGTGTATCGTCGTACCGGATGAAGGAGGCCGAATACCGGCGCCTGACTCACGACATCACGCTTGCGGCGGCCAACGCGTTGCTGCACGTGTGCCCGCAGCTCACCTTCATCTACGTCTCCGGCGACGGCACCGACAGCACGGAGCGCGGCCGCAGCATGTGGGCGCGCGTGAAGGGGAAAACGGAGAATGACCTGCTCGCGATGCCCTTCAAGGCGGCATACATGTTCCGTCCGGGCTTCATCAGGCCGATGCGTGGCGTACGATCGAAGACGCGCCTTTATCAGGCCACCTACAACGTGCTCGGCGCACTCTATCCCGTGCTCCGGTACATGGTTCCGGAACACGTCACGACGACGGAGAACGTTGGCCGCGCGATGATCGAGGTCGCCGCAGAAGGATATCCCCGTCAGATCGTGACCTCGAGCGAGATGAACTTTCTCGCTGATGTCGGAGCGGATCGCGAATCCGCAATCGCTGCGTCCCTAAGCGCGAACGGAGCACCTTCGTGACGTCACCCATCTCCCGCGGGTTCCACGGCCGTCGTCCGAACGCCGTGGACGCGCTCAAGCTTCCTCCCGGCCAGTACGAGACGCACGACTTCCCCGTGCTCTCCGCCGGACCGACGCCGCACACACCGCCGGCAACTTGGAGCTTCACGCTGGGCGGGGCCCGCGGCAGCTCGGCCAGGTGGAGCCGCGAGGAGTTCGAAGCTCTCCCCCACGAAACGATCACGCGCGACATCCACTGCGTCACCAAGTGGTCGAAGTTCGATACGGTGTGGACCGGCGTCTCGGTCGATACGATCATCGCCGCGGGTGCCGCGAAGGGCGTCGAGACGGCTGCGTTCATCGTGGCACTGTGCGACGGCGGATATTCGACCAACCTTCCGCTTGCCGATGTCACGGATGGAAAGGCGTGGCTCGCGTCGGGCTTCGATGGCAAGCCGTTGCCGCCGGAGCACGGCGGTCCGGTGCGGCTGCTCGTGCCGCACCTCTACTTCTGGAAGAGCGCGAAGTGGGTGCGCGAGATCCGCTTCCGCGATCGCGACGAGCCGGGCTTCTGGGAAGCGCTCGGCTACCACATGCGCGGCGATCCGTGGAAGGAGCAGCGATATACTGGCGACGAATGATTCGCGTGATCGCGGCTCGCCGATAGTGGAATCGAACGCCGCGCCGCGCACCATCGCGTGGCGCATCGGTACGGTACTCGAGATCGTCATCGAGACGCCGCGCGTGCACACGCTCATCCTCGACGTCCCCAACTGGCCCGGCCATCTTGCGGGACAGCACGTCGACGTGCGCCTCACCGCCGACGATGGCTATCAGACGGAGCGGAGCTACTCGATCGCCTCCCCTCCGGAGTCGACGCGCCTTGCACTCACCGTCGAGCGACTCGAAGACGGAGAAGTATCGACGTATCTCGTCGGAGACCTTCGCGTCGGCGATCCCATCGAGCTGCGTGGTCCCATTGGCGGACACTTCGCATGGAGCGTGACGAACGGAGGACCACTGTTGCTCGTGGGCGGTGGCTCGGGGATCGTTCCGCTCATGGCGATGCTGCGCCACCGCGCGACGGCCAGCGAGGAGGTGCGACGTGCGATTCCCGCGCGGCTGCTCTACTCATCGCGCAGCTGGAGTGAGCTCATCTTCCGCGACGAGCTCGCGCGTCTCGCGGCGGCCGATGCATCGCTCCGCGTCGTGCACACCATCACGCGCGAGCCGCCTCCCGCGTGGACCGGATATCACCGCCGCATCGATCGCGCAATGCTCGAAGAGACCGCGTGGCCCCCGTCGGCGAGGCCACATCTCTTCGTCTGCGGCCCGACGCCGCTCGTCGAAGTGGTGGCCGAGGGACTCGTCTCGCTGGGCCACGATCCGCAGTCGGTGCGCACCGAGCGCTTCGGACCGACAGGCACGACTCCCTGATCGCAATAAAACGGCGCGCTCCGTGAAGAGCGCGCCGCCAGTGCAATACCATACCACGGCGCGACTAGCGTCTGTGCGATACAGAGAGCGCGTACACAGCCGAGCGAAGGATCGGGAGCGGATCGTCGGAAAGCGTGATGCCGTTCGTCAGGATGATCGGATTGAACGCGAGCACCTTCTGCGCGGAGTCGCTGTTTGCCACGACCTTGGTGACGCTCAACGTGCCGAGCTCGACACGCTTACGATCGGCCGGCCACACGACCGAGCCATCGTTCGTCGGATCGCCCGGGTTCGCGAGCTGCGCGTAGATCGTGTACTTGACCGGCCCCTTTGCCAACGCCGCCTTGAGCGCGTTGAACATGTAGTCGGGCTTTTGCTTCGCCGCGGTGGCCGAGTCGAGCTTCACGACGCCGGCAACCGGAATGATCTGATAGCGGAATGCGTGCTTCCCGCCGGCCGCATCGACGAAGATGAAGGCATTGTTCCCGTAGAAATCGAGATTCTGGAAGCTCTTCGAGGCGGCCTTCGAGTCGACGATCACCTTGAGCGCCGCCGGGTGCGTACCGAGGAACTGCTCGATCGGTGAGGGATGCGCGCTCTTTTCGTTGGTGCCGGCGATGGCCTTGAGCAGCGCGAGGAAATCGTTTCCGTTGCCGACGAAGAAGCCATTGTGCGAGTTGGCGACGATGTCGGTGTACGCGTTTCCGGGAAGCGCGAAGCGAATCGCCATCCCGTGCGGCGACGCATTGTCGTTGTTATCCGGAATGTTCGGGATGCCGGTTCCATCCGAGAAGCGAACGGTCACGGGGACCGGGGTGTCCTGGAGATGTGCTGCGCGACTAAGCGTTTTCGCCGACGGGGCAGGAGTGAAGGTGCCCGTGGTCACGAGCCCCTTCGTGTGCGTGAGGCGAAGGCCGGTGTGAACGCCGCCTGCGAGTTGAGTCATGACGTCGGCGATCTGCTCCGGAAGCGATTTTGCCTGACCCTGCATCGTTGCGGGTGCGGCAAGCAGAATACCGATCGTCGCAAAGCGAACCAATTTTTGGAATGACATATCGCATGCTCCGTAGGAACGGTGGGGGTGTCGAGAGAAGTTACTAACCTCCGAGCGCGTCCTGCGTTCCCCATTCGAGGGATAGCGAAGGGTCGTCGCGCAGCGCACGCTGGCATACCTGCGGCGCACAGCGCTATTTACGTGGATGAACGCACTCGCTCATTTCTCGCGACCCGCGCGCCTCGGCGCGGCGCTGCTGCCACTTCTCGCCATCGCGCTTCCACTCACGGCTCAGTCGCCGCGCCGCCCGCTTCGCCCCGACGACATCTACAGCCTCCGCGACGTGCACGATCCGCATCGGTCGCCAGATGGCAAATGGGTCGCCTACGCGCTGTCGACCGTCGACACCGTGCGCGATCGCAATACCTCCGACATCTGGATGGTGAGCTGGGACGGCACGGAGCAGAGACAGATCACGAGCACGCCGGAAAGCGAGAGCTCGCCGCGATGGAGCCCCGATGGCAAGTGGCTCTCCTTTCTCTCGTCGCGACAAGGGGGCGATGGCGCGCAGCTCTGGCTCCTCGACCCGCGCGGCGGTGAGCCAGAGCGCGTGAGCGCGGTGCCAAGCGGGATCGACGACTACGCGTGGTCGCCCGACTCGAAGCGTCTGGTGTTCGTGGTAACCGATCTCGAGCCGCCCACGCCGAAGAACGGAACGAAGCGACCGATCGTCATCGACCGGTATCACTTCAAGTCCGACCCAGGTGGCTACACACTCGCCTTGCACGATCATCTCGCGCTCTTCGATCTTACGGCGAAGAAGCTCGAGCAGCTCACGAGCGGACCTTTCGACGATGCGGATCCCGTCTGGTCGCCCGACGGCGCACGCATCGCGTTCGTCAGCAAACGCGTCGCCGGCGATCCGGACCGGAGCGAGAACGACGACATCTTCGTCGTCGATGCGAAGGTCGGCTCCGAACCGAAGCGTCTCACCACCTTCGGCGGCGAGGACGACGGCCGCATTGCATGGAGCCCCGACGGCACGCGCATCGCCTATCTCACTGCCGTCGCGCTCCCGGACTTCTCGTATCGCATGTGGAAGCTCGCGGTGATGCCGAGCGCGGGGGGCAAGCCCGTCGTGCTGTCCGCGGCGCTCGACCGCCAGGTGATCGAGCCCGCCTGGTCGCCGGATGGCACCACGATCTACATGCTCGAAGAGGACGACCGCTCGCAATACGTCGCGAAGGTCTCCGCCTCGGGCGGCCCGGTGCAGCGAGTCGCCGCGGATAAAAGCACGGCGACATCGCTCGAGATCGGACGCGATGGCGCGGCGACGCTGCTCCTCGCAAGTGACAGCGCCCCGCCCGAGGTGTACGCGCTCGAGGGAACGACGATGCGCAAGCTCACGCACCAGAACGAAGCGTGGATGCGCGACATCGAGCTCGGCATACCGGGAGAGTTCGCGTCGCGCGGGAAGGACGGCTATGAGTCGCATGGGATGCTCCTCAAGCCGGCGTCGTACGCTCCCGGCAAGAAATATCCAACGCTGCTGCGGATTCACGGGGGACCCGCGTGCTGTCAGGATTCGCACGCGTACAACTTCGAGCGCGAGATCTTTGCTGCGAACGGCTACGTCGTCGTCGCGCTCAACTATCGCGGCAGTCGCGGACGCGGCGCGCGGCACCAGCGCGCTGCCGCCGGAGATCTCAAGATGAAGGAAGTTTTCGATCTCCTCGGCGCCGTCGACTACGTCGTGAAGTACGGGCTGGCGGATCCCGCGCAGCTCGGCATCGGTGGATGGAGCAACGGCGCTATTCTCACGGACGAGATCATCGCGCGTGACCATCGCTTCAAGGCGGCGATTTCGGGTGCGGGCACGGCGAACGCGCTCGCCAACTACGGCACGGACCAGTACACTCCAAACTCGAGCGAAGGCCCGTGGAATGATCCGCAGGCGTGGATCCGGAAATCCTATGCCTTCTATCACGCCAACGAGATCACGACGCCAACCCTCTTCCTCGGCGGCGACCGGGACTTCAACGTGCCGATCGCGGGGAGCGAGCAGATGTACACCGCCCTGCGAGCGCTCGGCGTCCCCACGCAGCTGATCATCTACCCCGATCAGCATCATGGCATTTCGACGCCGAGCTACAAGAAGGATCGCCTCGAACGCTACGTCGCGTGGTACGACAAGTACGTCAAAGCGAGCCTCTCACCGAATCGCGACGCTACTTCAGATATTTTCTGAACCAGGCGATCGTCGCCGGCCACGC
>JBBRYY010000034.1:0-29534 GCA_038237245.1 Gemmatimonadales bacterium
CTGCCGGCAGAAGAGCTGCTCAAGATCGTGAAGGGCGGCGACTACGGCTGGCCGAAGTGCTACTTCGACTCCACGCAGAAGAAGCTCGTGCTCGCACCCGAGTACGGCGGCGACGGCGGCAAGGCGATCGGCGACTGCGACAAGAAGATCGAGCCGGTCAAATATTTTCCGGCGCACTGGGCGCCGAACGCGCTCGTGTTCTACGACGGCTCGCAGTTCCCTGCGGTGTACAAGGGCGGCGCCTTCATCGCCTTCCATGGCTCGTGGAATCGTGCGCCGGAGCCGCAGGAAGGGTATCGCGTCGTCTTCGTCCCCTTCTCTGGCGGATCACCGAAGGGCGACTACGAAACCTTCGCGAACGGCTTCGCGGGCTCACCGACTCCGCAACCGACCACGGCGAAGTATCGCCCCTCCGGCCTCGCCGTCGCTCCCGACGGCTCGCTCTACATCTCGGACGATGCACACGGCCGCATTTGGCACGTCACGTACAAGGGCGACGCGAAATAAATCTCTTGCATTCAATATAAAAAATACAGCGCGTAGAACAGTCAACTGCTTTTGAAAAACGATGGAACGGATGGCACGGACAACTACCCCCGCGGGACTAGCTTCCGTTTGTTGTCCGTGCTTCTCTCGGTTTTTTGTCGCTGTCTCCAGAAGTTGATGCTTGTGTTCAAGCGCGACTACTTCGCGCCCGCTGCCAGGTGCGACTCGAGATACCGCGTCAGCAGCGAGTAGAGATGCAGCCTCGTCCCCTCGCCCTCGCAGATGCAGTGCGAACGATTCGGGTAGACCATCATCGTGAACGGACGGTCCGCCGCCACGAGCGCGTCGACCAGCCGCTCGGTCCCCTGATAGTGCACGTTGTCATCCGCACTTCCGTGCACGACGAGCAGGTCGCCTCGCAGCTTCGCGGCGTACGTCAACGGCGAGCCGCGCCTGTAGCCATCCGCATTCTCCTCCGGCAGCCCCATGTAGCGCTCCTGGTAGATCGTATCGTAGAGCCGCTGATCCGGCACCGGCGCCACCGACATTCCCACCTTGTACAGCTCCGGCGATCGGAACATCAGGTTGAGCGTCTGCGACCCGCCGCCGCTCCACCCCCACACGCCGATGCGCGTCGAGTCCACGTACGGCAGCGCCTTCGCGAGCGCACGTGCGCCGTCCGCCTGATCCTGGCTCGACAGCACGCCGATCGCTCCATAAATACTCCGCCGCCACGCGCGCCCGCGCGGCGCCGGCGTTCCGCGATTGTCGATGCTCGCCACGATGTAGCCCTGCTGCGTCAGCATCAGATGCCAGAGATAATCTCCGCCCCACTCATCGAGCACCGTTTGCGCCGCCGGCTCCCCGTAGATGTCGAAGAGCACCGGATACTGCTTCTTCGGATCGAACCCGGGCGGCGTCATCACCCACGCATCGAGCAGCGTCCCGTCGCGCGCGGGGACGCGCAGGAATTGCACCTTGCCGCGATCGAGCGTCGCGAGCTTCGCGCGCAAGTCCGCATTGTCCACCAACGTCCGGAGCACCGCATGGCTTGGCAGCTTCACCAGCTCGTACACCGCCGGCGTCGTGAACGTCGAATACCGATGGAGCGCGAACCGTCCGCCCGGAGCCACCGTGTATTCGTGCACCCCCGTCTGCCCCGCCGGCGTCACACGCTCGGCCTTCCCCGTGCCGTCGAGCCGCGATCGATACAGATAGAGCTGCGTCGGCGCATCGGGCGACGCCGTGAAGTAGATCCACCCCGCGGCGCTGTCGACACCGACGACGTAGGGCTCCCCGAACGCCGCGCTCGGGTTCTGCAGATCGAACGCGCCCGCCGTGATCGGATGGATCGACGACCCGTCGCGCGACACGCTGTACAGCTTTCGCCATCCATCGCGCTCGCTCACCCACGTGAAGCGCTTGCCACCGTCGAGCCAGCGCAGGTCATCGACGACATCCACCCATGTGCTGTCCTTCTCAGTGAGCACGAAGTGCACCGCCCCCGTGCGCGCGTCGCCGAGCATGACGAGAATGGTGTGCTGGCGCCGGTCGAGCTGCTGCAGCACGACCTCGTCCGAGCTCGCGGCCCACTCGAGCCGCGCGATGTAGTGCTCGCGCGGCTCCCCCGGCACCGCGAGCCATTGCGTCGCCCCGCCACTCGCACTCACGACCCCGACGCGCCCCGCAGAGTTCGTGGTCCCCGCCTTCGGATACTGGACCGGGATCGTGAACGAGTAGAGCGAGTCCGTGTCGTCGATCAGCAGGAAGTCGCGCACGCCCTCGTCGTTCAGCTGCCAGTACGCGATCCGTTTTCCGTCCGGGCTCCAGCGGAATCCGTCGCGAAGGTTCAGCTCCTCCTCGTACACCCAGTCGAAGGTGCCGTTGATCACGGTGCGCGAGCCGTCGGTCGTGAGCGGCGTGATCGCGCCGCTGGTCACGTCCTCCACGTACAGATTGTTCGCGCGCACGTACGCGACGCGCCCGCCGTCCGGTGAGAACTTCGCGAACATGAGCGTCGATGGCGCCGCGCCGACGCCGCCGAGCTTTCGGGGAGCGCCGGATGCGACGTCGATCACCCAGTAGTCGCCGCGCGTATTTTCCCGCCACACGCGCTCGGAGTTCGTGAAGATCAGCACGCGCTTGCCGTCCGGCGATAGCTGATAGTCCTCGACCACCAGCGCGTCACCGCTTCCGGACGCCACGAGGCGATTACCGCGAACCACGACCTCGCGCCGCCCGGTGGCTGCGTCGTAGCGCACGATGTCGCGCACCTCGCTGCCGACGGACGACGGCTCGAGCATCGTGTAGCCCTTGCCGTCCCCCGTCCAACGGAGCGATGGTCTGCCGCGCGCCCTGAGCTCACTCGAGCCGAAGATCTGCTCGAGGGTCAGCCGACCTCCGCCCGGCGCTTGCGTCGTCCTTTGCGCGCGCGCCGTCGGAGGTATCGCGATCACCATCATCGCGAGCGATGAAAGCACGAGCGGGAGTCTGGACCTGCGCCAATTATCAGTCATCACGCGAGGCTATCGCCGGTGTGCGCCCGGCGCAACCGATTCGCGCGAGAATTTCTTTATCGAAACGTCCCCGGGCTCACCTCGTACTGGAGGTGGTACGCGCCCACCTCTTCATCTGGCCGCCAGAAGCCGAGCTGCTCCGCCCACCGCACTGTCTGCAGGCGCCGTCACGATGCGCCGTGCGCTCGCAGGCCCGATGCCCGGCACGCGCAGCAGCGCCCCGCGAGTCGCCGTCCGCACCTCCATCGGGAAGTGCTCGGGATGCGCGAGCGCCCACGCGGTTTTCGGATCGTTCGCCAGCGGCAGATTTCCATTCTCATCGTACACGACCTCGCTCGGTGCAAAGCCGTAGTCACGCAGCAGATAGTCGGTTTGATAGAGCCGCTGCTCGCGCACCGCCGGCGCCGCGCGCACGTTCTCGAGCGGGGTGTTGCGGATGGGTCGAAAGGCGGCGAAGTGCGTGTGATGAATTCCGCGCCCCACGTACAGCTCGCTCACCTTCCCCATGATCGTGCGGTCGGTGTCCGGCGTCGCGCCCACCACGAACCGCATCGTCATCCCGGCCGTCCCTCCCGGGAGCAACGCGTTCCGAGGGCGCCCCTCCCGCTCCTCGCTCCGCCGCTCGTTCACCTGTCCGCGCACGCGCTCGAGCTGTACCAGCGCACTGCCGAGATCCTTCTCCGGCGCGATGCGCGCGAGCGTGTCGCCGCACGGCGCTTCGAGATTCATTGACACGCGCGTCGCGAGCTGCGTCAGCCGCTCGATCTGCGCCACCTGCGCACCAGGAACCATCTTCACGTGGATATATCCCGCGAAGCGATGCTTCTCGCGCAGGAGCGTCAGCACCTCGATCAGATCGTCCATCACCTTCACGGGGCGCCCGGGAATTCCCGTCGTCAGAAAGAGTCCAGTGCACCACTCGCGCGCCACCGCCGCCAGGAAGATCCGCACGAGCTCCGCCGCCTTGAGCAGCGTCCGCGGCATGTCGCGATCACGCCGCATCCGGCAGTAGTGACAGTTGAAGCTGCATGCGTTGGTCATGAGGATGCGCATGAGCGTCGTGCGCGGACCGCTGCTCCCGATGCGAACCGGCCTCAGGTTCAACGGCCTCAGCGCCCCCACATCATTCGCATGACGCAACCTCGGCGGCAGCTGCGTCGTAGGCAGCCCCTCCTTGTCGTCGCCGGCCAGCGACATGAGGAGCTCGAGCTTCGCTTCGAGATTGGGGGTTGCATCATGGTGAGCTCCGGGTAAGGTTAGGAGGCCAACAATACCCGAACAAACCCCGAAGATCAAGTGCCGAAAAAAGGGCTCCGAAGAGCCCGGTTTTTCAGCGGAGGATGCTCGTCGTCGCGTTCCGAGCGCCCGGCTTCCATACCACGCGCTGCTCATTCGATGAGAGCGAGACGCGTTGCGAGACTACGGTAACGCCGGATTCGTCGAGGGCGACGAGCTGGTACTCGCCCTGGTCCAGGTGCGACGGATACGTCAGCGTGCGCGTCGAGTCGGACTGTACAGAGCCGAGGCGGAGGCGTACCCCATTTGGGCGCTCGAGGAAAACCACGACGTCACGAGCCGGGCGTACATCGTTCCCCACCACCACCTCGATCCCCGGACGGCCCGCGCGCGCACCGTGCAGCATCGCGCACGACGACGTTGACACGACCAGCGCCAGCGCCAGCGCGCCTGCCGCCACCGCGCCACGCACTACGGCCCCTCGCAATTTCACTTCGCCGTTACGCTGCATCGGTGTTCCGGGAAAGGTGATTCAGAAGAATGCACACTGTGCGCCATCGACGATTGCTACACTCGAAAGTCGCACGAGTGCCACCTGATAACTGCTCGCGCGCGCGCACCCCGGCAAGCGCGTTTCCTTTTCATCCGTGTCGCGTCTGTTGACGCTAGCAATCGTCACTCATTCGTCACGCTGCAACGAAAGATGCCGCCCTTTCTGCCCTACGTCGTCGCGACAATCGCCGCACTCGCAGTGATCTCCACCGCCGAAACCGCGGCGACCACCGCGAGCGCCCCGGACGCACTCGTCGTGCGAGCCCACACCCGCTGGGGGATCTTCGCGACGACTGAGCCCGTCATCGCCAGCCTGCATTTCCCTGCGGCATCGGGCACCGGTGGGTGGACCGAGGCCGACGCCCCCGCGATCGTCGCCTCCGAGGGTGATCTCTCACGCGTCGTCACTATCGCCGAGATCACGCCGTGCGTCGCGCGCACGCTCCCATCGGACGACAGCGCTGGGCGCACCCTCGTCCAGTGGTCGAATGACGGCGGCGCGAATTGGAACAACCTCACCAGCGTGCCGGAGACGGCGTCGCCGGTCGAGCAGGCGGGGCATCTGTCCGCATTGAAGCTCCGCTACCGCGCGCGCACCGCCGCCGACAGCTGCGCGATGCGCGTCGTCTACACCGCCATCCCCGCGCGCTAGCCGGCTACGGCGTCGCCGCCTTGGGCTTCGGTCCCGGCGGCAGCGCGTGCACCCGATCCTTGAACTGATGGAATGCAGTGTTGTCCTCCGTGAGCGTCCGGAGAATCGCCGGATCCTTCGCGTCGATCATCTTCTGGATGTCCGCAATCCGGTCCTGCGTGAGCGGGTGATCGCTGAACCACGCGTCCACCGGTGAGCTCCCGCCTTGCTGCTCCGACATCAGCTTCTGGAAGAACGAGACGAGCCCCTTCGGACTGATTCCCGCGCGAATCACGTTCTTGAAGCCTTCTTCATCCGCCTCTTTCTCGTCCTGCCGGCTGAACTTCGCGAACACCGCCGCGCCGCCAACCTGAATCGCCGCCTGCGACGCTTCGCTGTCGCACACATGCGTGAGCACACACGTCAGCGCTAGTCCGACATTCGCCCCCTGCTGCGTCTGCATCTGCTTCACGGAATGCCGCTTGACGACGTGCCCGATCTCGTGCCCCATCACCCCCGCCAGCTCGTCCATCGCCGTCGCACGCTCGATCACGCCGCGGTTGACGTAGATGTATCCGCCCGGCAGCGCGAACGCGTTGACGACGTCGGTGTTCACTACAAAGAAGTGCCAGTCGAGATCCGCTCGTCCGGTGAGCTTCGCAATCGAGTTCCCGAGCTGATTGATGTAGCTCTGGATCGCGGGGTCAGTTACCACCGGCAGCGTCGCATTCAGCTGCGTCGAGTACGACTGGCCCATCTGCACTTCCTGCTGCGTGGACACCGCGCATCCCACCGCTACGGCGCAGATCGTCACCAATGCGAGCACTCGCTTCATAAAATCCTCTGGTCGTGATGTTCTACGCCGAGGCAAAACACATACCGTCCGGCCTGCTATGGTTTACTCTGCACGCGCTTTCTTCGCTTTCACGCCTCCCCTCTTCTTCGACGCCGATCGCGCCGCCGCCCCGAGCAATAGCAGCGAGGATGCCGCCTCCCGCTCCACCTGCGACATCGTGCACTGCTTCGGCGCCTTGTCCGGTCGCCATCTGAGAAAGCCGGTGCCGTGCCGGAATCGTCCGCCGGTGAAATGATCGTACTCCACCTCGACTACGAGCTTCGTCCTCAGCGGCTCCCACTCCCCCGTCCGTTCACCGCTCCACCGGCTCGGCCCACCCGGAGCCTGCCCCGTGAACCCAGCTTTCCCCCTTAGCGCCTCGAGCTTCGGCGTCAGCGCCGCACGCTCGGCCACCGAGAATGCCGAGCAGAAGCCCACATGGTTCAGAAGGCCATTGTCGTCGTAGAGCCCGAGCAGGATCGACCCCATCGACGACCCCTTCGATGCGTAGCGAAAGCCGCCCACCACGCAGTCCGCCGTCCGCTTCTGCTTGAGCTTCTGCATTCCCAGGCGCGTGCCGCTCTGATACGGAAGATCGAGTCGCTTCGCGATCACGCCGTCGAGCGCCGAGCCCACGGAGGCGTACCACCGCTGCACCGTGCGCTCGGTCGTGGTCGCGGGCGAAAGACGGATCGCACCCGCGCCCGCAAGCCGCTTCACCGCGAAGGCTTCCAGCGCCGGTCGTCGTTCCGACAGCGTCCGCTTCACCAGCGAGCTTCCCTTTTCGTCGACGAGCAAGTCGAAGACGATCAGCATCGCCGGATGCTCCGCCGCGAGCGCCTTCACCCGGCTCGCCGCCGGATGGATGCGCAAGAGCAGCTCGTCGAACGACAGGAGCTTGCCGACAGGAATCACGATCTCCCCATCCAGCACGAAGCGCTCGGCGTCGATTGCTCGCACGGCGGCAACGACATCGGGGAAATACCGCCCGAGCGGCTTCCCCGACTTCGACATGAGGTCGACCGTGTCGCCATCCCGGAAAGCGACACAACGAAAGCCATCCCACTTCGGCTCGTATTGCCACTCGTCGCCGAGCGGGAGCTCGCCTACTTGCAGCGCCTCCATTGGTGCGTAGCTGCGCGGGATGGGCAGGCTCACAGCACACGCTCAAGCTTGAATCGCCCGCGCGTCGCGAGAAGTGGCTTCCACAGATCACCGAGCTTCTTCACCCTCGCGGGCACGTTGTCGATGCGGAAGTCGTCGATCTCGACGCCATTCTCGATCTCTTTCCACGTAACGGGCGTCGACACCGCGGCCTTCGGAGTGGGACGCGGCGAGTAGATCGACGCGAGCGTGCGTCCCCACGCGTTCTGGTTGTAGTCGACGAGCACGCGGCCGCGTGGCCGCTGGGCGATGCGGTACTCGGCAGTGACGAGCTTCGGCGCGCGCGACTCCATGACGCGCGCGAATTCCTTCGCAAACGTCCACAGCTGCTTCTGGAGCGGTCCCCGCACGATCGGCACGTAGAGATGAATGCCGCTCGAGCCGGTGGTCTTTGCGAGCACCGTCATGCCGAGCGCCTCGAGTGCCTCGCGCACGAGCAGCGCCGTCTCGCGCACGCGCGCGAAGGTCGCGCCGACCACGGGGTCGAGATCGAAGTGGAGATAATCGGGACGGTGCACGTCGTCGCAGCGAGCGTACCACTGATTGAGATCGATGCAGCCGAGGTTGACGACCCAGAGCAGCGACGCGAGATCCTGCACCATCGGAAAGTCGATGATGCTTCCGGAGCCGTGCTCGATCGCGCACGTCTCGATCCAGTCGGGGCGCGGCGACGGCGCACGCTTCATGAAGAAGCACTTGCCATCCGCGCCGTTCGGATAGCGCTTCATGACCATCGCGCGATCGCGCAGATGCGGAAGGAGCACCGGCGCGACGGCTGCGTAATAGCGAAGCAGATCGCCCTTCGTGATGCCGAGTTTCGGCCAGAAGAGCTTCTCGAGATTCGTGAGCGGGACGTCGTGGCCATCGGTGGTGACGACGGCGTCGCGCACCCCCGCGGGGATCTTCACTGCGCCGCGTGCGCTCGTGGCGCCGGACTTCGTCTTCTTCTTCGCGACTGTCGCCCTCATCGCACCGGCACGAGCTTCGGCGGCCGCGCGCCATGGCGCGTGGCGCCCGACACCCGGATGTACGTCAGCTCGCTCGACTCGCGCACGCTGCGGAGCAGCAAGCCGCCACGGCTCATGTCGCCGCGTCCGACGAACTCCTCGGGAAAGTGGAGCCGCTCGCCGAACGCCGCCGCGAGCGTGTCGACGTACTTGTCCGTCGCGATGCTTCCGAGCAGAATCGCGGGAGCGTGGTGCGAGGCGCTGGCGAGCGCATGAGCGTCGCGAGTGAGCGGCTCGATGAAGCGATCGGACTGCGTCGCGATGTTGACTTCCGCGAACTCGCGCATGTCGTCGAGCGTTAGTAGTGTATCGGCGTCCACCAGCCCTCGGGTGGGTGTGATGACGAGGAGCCCCGGTGCGCCGCGCGGCGGACGGGCGAAGGCGTGGGAATAGGCGAGCTTGCCGCGAAAGTAGAGGCCGCTGAGGAAGGCGAACAGCTCACCGATCGGCACGCCACCGGCGCGAAGGCGCACGGCAATGGGGAATGCGGCGTCTGGATTGAATAGCAGCCTGGCGCGTTGACCGCCACAGAAGGCGGGCGAAAGAAGAAAGATTCGTGAAGCGGTCATGGGCAGGGAAAGTGCAAGTCGATCGCCATTGGGTGGAGGGGCCGAGGGATCTTCGGCGGCGTTGGCGTTGGGGGCGGGAAAGCTGTCTCCCGGGCCGTACACCGATTGTCCGGGAACGGTGACATTTTCAACGGTCTCGTGAATTCAAACGTATGTAAGACAAGAACTTAGCAGTAGGCACAAAGATCGCCTAAGTATACCGTAGCGAGTCGGATTTTCCGCTGAGACAGCGGGCACCAAACTCGGGATGCTCCAGGAGGATCCATGATCTCGGCCATTTTTCCAATCTTGTTCTCAGTCGTGACCGTGGCGGCGCCAAAAGCGACGCTGGCGCCAGCGACTTCGAGCGCGAATCCCGCGATCAGGGTCACGCTCGATCACGATAGCTATAATCGCGGCGACCGTGCCCGCGTGACGGTGAAGGTACGCGACGACGGGTATGTCGTCGTGCTGCACACCGACGCGAACGGCCGCGTGCGCGTGTTGTTTCCCGTCGATCCGGGCGACGACAACTTCATGAAGTCGGGACTGAGCTACGAGATCCGCAGCCGCGGCGATCGTGATGCGTTTCAGGTCACGAGCACCGGCAGCGGCACCGTGTACGCAGCCGTCTCGATGGATGCGTTCCACCCCGACGAGTTCGTCCGCAACAACCACTGGGATTACACGAGGCTCGAGAACGACTCGGCGTCGTCGAGTGATCCCGAGGCGGCGATGACCAGCATCGTCGAGCAGATGGCCAATGGCAGCCACTTCGACTACGATCTGGCGACGTATACGGTCGAGGGCGCGTATGCGTCGGCGCAGCGCGCGTATGTCGTTCCTGTGTCGTCGTATTCGTGCTTCTACGGTGGCTGGGATCCGTGGTGTGATGGCTACTATCCGTCGCCCTCGTACTTCGGCGTGGGCTTCGGCTTCGGCGGCTTCGGCGGCTACTGGGGGCGCCCGTACGGTTATGGCTACGGTGGCGGCTATTACGGTGGCGGCTATTACGGTGGCGGCTATTACGGTGGCGGCTATTACGGTGGCGGCTACTACGGCGGCGGCTACTACGGTGGTGGCTACTACGGTGGTGGCTACTATCCGCGTGGCTACGGCGCGACGGGCTACGGCTACACGCTGGGTCACGGCTTCACGTATCGGAACCGTCAGGTCGTGCTCGGCCCGGGCGGGGGCTACGCGCTCGGAAGCCATTCCGGCTTCGCGCTCGGAAGCTCGGCCGGCTACCGCAATCGTGGCACGTTCGTGAGTTCGCGCACCGGCTCCTCCCCGCTCTACGGTGTTTCACGCTTCAACACGCAGCGCGGGGCATCCCGCGGCAACGACTCACCGTCTGCGCGTCGCACGGCGCCGGGGGACCAGTCGGGATTCAGGACGCGCATCAACGGTGATCGTCCGCCGTACACGAATGGTGGGTCGCGCGTCACACCGCGCGCGGAAGGAGCTCCGGCGCGCGTTCCTGGGCGCGCGGAGGGAGCACCGACGCGTGTCGAGCGCGATCCCTCGCGCAGCGGAGATTCGCGTCCGACGCGCGCCGAGCCGCAGTCGGCGGCGCCAAGGAGTGAGCCGAGGTCGCAGCCGAGGTCGGAGCCGAGGTCGGAGCCGAGGTCGGAGCCGAGGTCGGAGCCGAGGTCGCAGCCGAGGAGTGAGCCGAGGTCGCAGCCGAGAAGTGAGCCGAGGTCGGAGGGTCGGTCTCGGCCACCGGAGCGCAGCAGCAGCGGCGGCTCCCACGAGTCATACGGCGGCGGTGGTGGTGGTGGCGGCGGACGTCGTGGTGGTGGCGGTGGTGGTGGTCATCGCCCCTAGCATCGCAGGATGAAGAAAGCGGGTCCCGAGCTTCGGGTCCCGCTTTTTTTTTGTTCGTCCTTCGTGCCAGGCGATCAGCGCGAGCGGAGTCTCGGGCGGCGAACGCGAAGGAAGAAAATCCCCATGAGCATCGCGCCCACACCGATCATCGCCAGCGACGGAAGCATCGTCGCTGTCTTCGGCGCAATCATTCCGTCGGCCGCAGCCTCACCCGGCGTGATCGTCGGAAGCGGCGAGGCAGACTCGCCGTTCGACGTGCGGGAGATCGGACTCGCCCCGCCGCCGACGTGCGGAGCGCCCGCGCCATTCGGAGCGGCGGCGATCGACGCAAGCTGCTGCGGCTTCGCGGAGTCGCCCGGCGCGATGTCGGTGGAGTCGGACATCGTGGTGAGCGCAGAGGGAGCAACAGCGCCAGTCGGCGCAGCCGCGAGGGCGCCCGCGTGGTGAAACGGAATCACTGCGGCGATGAGGCCGGCGAAGAGTCCTCCGCCGATCGCGCTCGCGATCCGGCTACTTTCCCCGCCCGGCGCGGCGCACTGGCATTCCTCCTGCCCGTACGCTTTCGACACTGGGACGAGGAGCATCACTGCAGCTGCCACAACGCCAAACGTGGTTCTGGAAGCCCACGACATCAGCACCTTCGCATATGCATCGGGACGTTACAATTCAGGAGTCGTCCGCGGTCAATTGAACATGGCTACGAGTCAATCCTTGTCAAGATGCGTAGCCTGCAAGGCAGGAAATATCACGCCTTAAGGGAATGTTTAACTGTGCGCTGCGACACGTTTCCAGGAATCGAAGTGCGGGCCTTCGGCGACGCCCGCTCGAGTGACGACGGACATTTCGGGGAGGTATGAGCATGCGGACGCGAATTGGAACACAGAGCATCGTTGGATACGCACTCTCGCTCGCGGCGACGGTCGTCATCGCGAGTGGCGCGCTGTCGGTGCGCGCATCAGCGCAGAATGTCGACCAGGCGCCTCCCTCGCGCGGCGCCGACTCCTCGCGCACGTACGCGGAGCCGGCGAGCGTGTACAACGCGCATCGGGTCACACGCGTGATCGACGAAGGGACGCACGTCGTGCTCGCGGACGGAACGATCTGGGAGGTCTATCTCCCCGACCGCCCCGCGGTGAATACGTGGCGGACGGGCGATCTGCTCATCGTGCGCGAGAGCAGCGTCACCCAGGGAGAATACGACTACACGCTGAAGGACGGCCGCACGCGCGGCGCAGTGTACGCGCGGCTCGTGGGCGAGGTGCGAGGGCGAAGCTGAGCGCGGGCTACCGCCCGCGACCAGACTTCTTCTTCGTCTTCGACTTCGTTTGCTTCGTCTTCGCAGCGCTCTTCTTCTTCCCCTTGGACTTCGTCTTCTTCGCCGCCTTTTTCTTCCTCGGCATCGTGACTTTGGCCGAGACGATGGTGCCGCGGCACTCGGCTGAGCCGCAGAGACATTTGTACAGCTGCTCGTCCTTCTTCGTCGTCTTCGGCGTGCGCTCGTAGTTGTAATCGTACGCGAGCTCCTCACCCTTTCGGATGGTGCGATTCGCCTCGATGTACACGCGGCGCTTCTCGATGATCGCGTCGCAGTTCGGATCGCACGCGTGGTTAATGAAGCGCGCCTCGTTCCCGCCGTAGGTCGCGTCGATCACCTTCCGCTTGTCGACCGAGAAGAGAAAGGTGTGGTGGTTCTTCACGTTCTTATCGTCGTAGAGCCGGTCGGATTCCTCGGCCGTGATGTTTCTTCCGACGTATTCGACGAGGCGGGTTCCCTTGCGGATGTCCTTCAGCGCAAAGGCGCCCTTGCCGTGAACACCGGAATTCCGAACGATGAAGTATTGGTTTTTCATCCGTGGGGATCGAAGCGGGAAGCGTGAATGCCGCGCAGCGCGTGCGGCATCGTGCTCAGAGTGAGCTGTCGGGACGCACCGTCACCTTCACGGCGTCCTTGACCTCGGCGAGGGTGAAGTCCTCGCCCGGATTGATGAACTGATCCAGTTCGGCACGGTATTGCGTGTCGTACAGCTGCTTGTAACGGCCGCCTAGCCGCAGGAGCTCGGGCTGCGCACCACGCTCGACGATCTGTCCACCTTCGAGCACGAGAATCTGATTCGCGCTCGCGATCGTCGACAGGCGGTGCGCAATCACGAATGTCGTGCGCCCCGTCCGCAGCGAGCGGAGCCCATCGCGAATGAGCGCCTCGCTCTCGCTGTCGAGGCTCGACGTCGCCTCATCCAGAATGAGTATCCGCGGATCGGCAAGAATCGCGCGTGCGATGGCGACGCGCTGCCGCTGTCCGCCCGAGAGCCGCACGCCGCGCTCGCCGACGATGGTGTCGTAGCCAAGCTCGAACTCGCGGATGAACTCGTCGCAGTGAGCGATGCGGCTCGCCTCGACGATCTCCACCATGGTGGCGCCCGGCTTCGAGAACGCGATGTTCTCCCCGACGGTGCCGTCGAATAGAAAGTTGTCCTGCAGCACCACGCCGAGATGCGAGCGGTACTGTCGCAGCCTGAGCGACTCGAGTGGACGATCGTCGATCGTGATCTTCCCCTGCTGCGGATGATTGAAGGCCATGATGAGGCTGATCAGCGTGCTCTTCCCCGATCCACTCGAGCCGACCAGCGCCGTCGTCGAACCCGCGGGCGCGTGGAAGCTCACGTCCCGCAGCACCGGCGTATCTGGCTTGTATTCGAACCAGACATGGTCGAAACGCACATCACCGACGAGCGCCGACACGTCGTCAAGCGTGCCGTCGTTCTCGTCCTCCGTCGCCATCCGGCGGATCTCGCGGATGCGATCGAGCCCCGCGAACGCCTCGCTGATCTGTGTCCCGATCGACGCGATCTGGACTACGGGCGCCGCTAATAGCCCAACGAAAATACCGTAGGTGATAAGATCTCCGAGCGTCATCCTGCCATCAAGGACGGCATTTCCGCCCATGATGAACATGATGATACCGACGATCCCAATGATCAACGTGGAGAATGCGGTGACCGCCGAGACGCCGGTGAGCGTCGATGCGATGTTGCGGAAGAGCCTGTGGATCCCGACCGCGAAGGTCTTCTCCTCGCGA
This sequence comes from Gemmatimonadales bacterium, assembly GCA_038237245.1. Taxonomy (GTDB): domain Bacteria; phylum Gemmatimonadota; class Gemmatimonadetes; order Gemmatimonadales; family Gemmatimonadaceae; genus FEN-1250. The sequence continues at coordinate 13,879 of JBBRYY010000034.1, forward strand.
CGCTCGGCCACATACGTCTTCACGATACGTACGCCACCCATCGCTTGCGCGAGTCGCCCCGTCACCTCGGCGGTGATCGCGTTGCGCTGCCGGAAGATCGGGCGCAGCCGCTTGAACGCCACAGCCATGACGCCGCCGAAGGAGAGCAGGACGAGGAGCGTGATCGTCGTCATCTGCCAGTTGAGGTAGAAGAGCACGCCGAGTGCGACGATGGCGGTAATGATCCCGCCGACCAGCTGCACAAGCCCCGTCCCGACGAGATTACGAATCCCCTCGGCGTCGGTCATTACTCGCGAAATGAGAATGCCGCTCTGTGTCGAATCGAAGTAGCTGACGGGAAGGCGGAGGATGTGCGCCTGGAGCTTCTTGCGCATGTCGGCGATCGCGCGCTGCGCGGCAACGCTCATCACCTGCGACAGCCCGAACGAGGTCGCGGCCTGAATCACGGTCGCGAGGCCGACGGCGGCGGCGAGATAGTACAGCAGCCCCACCTTGTGCTTGCCGATGACATCGTCGATCAGGAACTTCGCGCTCGCAGGAAGTACGAAACCCGCCGCCTGATTGATGACCATCAGCGGAAAGGCGATCGCAAGCTTTTTCCGGTGCGCCCAAATCAGCTCGCGCGCTTCGACCCACGCGTTGTTGTAATCGGTCTTTTTCTTTTCTTCAGCCACCCGCCCGCCTGTTCTTCGAGATTCGTGAAAGATACGTGCCCGTCAAGGGTGAACGCGGCCGGTCGGTGCGTGGTGCCATCGAGTACTCGGCGGCCCTGCGGCTTCAGCGCTCGACGGTGACGCGGACTTCGTCGTTCTGCGCGCCAGATGCACTCGCACGAATGACGTGCGTGCCGGCGACGAGTGGCAGACGATGCGCGCTCGTCGGACGCCCATCGACGAACCAGCGCACTTCGCGCGCATCGGCGCCCTCGGCGCGCAACGCGATGGTGGCGAAGCGAGCGTCGACGCCCGGGGGCACGCCGTAGCGATCGCCATTCCGCGGTGAGCTGATGCGAAAGGTCGGCGCCCGCGCGGAGGCGACGGCCGCCACGGGAGCGTGGAGCACGCTGTCACCCGCAGCCGCGAGCATCGCGTCGCCCCCCTGACTTCGCCATTCGGCGTACTCGGCCGGGAGGGTCACGCCGCCCCCGCGATGCCAGTCGTCTCGCACGGTTGGCGCGGTGCCCGGGGCGAACCACTCGGCGAGCGACGGGCAGTCATCCGCCACGAGCAATCCGGAGAGCGCGCACACCTCGGCGTGCACTGCACCCGCGCTCGCCGGCGATGGGAGCGCGCCGGGCTCGTACCGCGCCGCGGTGTGCATGACGACGCGATGCATGAGCGGTCCCGCGCCGGTCACGCCGCTCACGCCATCCATCGGGCGGCCATTGAAGTTGCCGACCCACACCGCAACGGTGAATCCAGCCGTCGTCGCCACGGCCCAGTTGTCCGTGAAGTGGCGACTCGTGCCTGTCTTCGCTGCGGCGGCAAAGGGAAAGTCGAGCGCGCTCTCGAGTCCGAAGCCCGGCGCGCGGGCGACGGGATCGGCGAGGATGTCGAGCACGAGCGCGGCGGAGAGCGGCGTCATGACACGATGCGATTCGTGTGCGCCGCTTTCGATGCCCGCCTGCCCGGCGCGCGTGGTGATCGGCCGCCACACGCCGCGATTCGCGAGCGCGCGATAGCCGTTCGCAAGCTCGAGCAGCGACACGTCGCCGTTGCCGAGCGCGAGGCCGAGTCCGTAGTAGTCCGCGCTCCCGTGCAGGGAGGCGAAGCCCGCCTGATGCAGCGTCTGCAACAGGCTTCCCGCGCCGAGCTGCTGCGTGAGCTCGATGGCGGGGATGTTGTAGGAGCTGCCAAGCGCCGTGCGCGCGCGCACGGGGCCGTGATACTGGCGGTCGTAGTTGCGTGGGTGATACGGGCCGGTGGACGTCTGATACGTGTGCGGGACGTCGGCAAGGATCGACGCGGGGGTGAAGCCGCGATCGAAGGCGAGACCGTAGAGAAATGGCTTGAGCGCGGAGCCAGGCTGTCGCGGGGAGGTGACCATGTCCGTCTGCCCCGAGGTATCGGCCCAGAAGTCGGGTGAGCCGACCCAGGCGAGCACCTGGCCGCTGCGATTGTCGAGGACGACGGCGGCCGCCTGCTCGACGCCGCGCTCGCGCAGATCGCGCACGGTGCGCTTCACCTCGAGATCGACGTCGTTCTGCAGCGCGTAGTCGAGCGACGTCCGCACCTCGGCATCGTCCCCTACGTCACGCTGCATCGTGTTGTCGGCCTCCGCGAGAAAGTGCGTAGTGAAGTGCGGCGCGAGAAAGCGCTGCACGGCCGCCCTCGCGAGCACGGGCTCCTGCAGCGCGAGCGTGATGTCCGACTCCGTCGCGACGCCAGCGCTTCGCATGCGCGCGAGCGCCAGCGCGCGCCGCGCGCGCGCGCGACGCGGCGAGACGAGCGGGTTGTCGGCAGAGGGCGCGTGCGCGAGCCCCGCGAGTATCGCGGCCTGCCCGACACTCACCTCGCGCGCCGTCGCGCCGAAGTACAGCGAGGCTCCCGACTCGACACCGACCGCGCCCTGTCCGAGCTGGATGCGATTCAGATACTGCTCGAGCAGCTCCTGCCGCGAGAGATGCGCGCCGAGCCTGAGCGCCCAGAGTGTCTGCACCATTTTGCCGGAGATGGTGCGCGGTGTGGGGTGCAGCAGCCGCGCCGTCTGCATCGCGATCGTCGACGCACCGGAAACGACGCGACGCGCCCGCGCATCGTGCCACGCCGCGCGCGCGACGGCGCGCCAGTCGATAGCGCCGTGCGAGAAGAAGCGGCGATCCTCCACCGCGACGAACGCGGCGATGAGCTTGGCGTCGATGCTCGCGATGGGAAGCCAGCGCGCGCGGCTGCCGTCTGCCGCGCGCGTGGTGCGAAGCACGACGCCATCGCGATCGGTGATCGTCAACGCGGGCTGCGCGATCGGTGCGATGAGCGCGCGCGGCAGCGGCCACGACACGAATGACGCGGCTGCAAGAGCAGACACGCCCACGCAAATCAGCACAGCCAGCGTGAGCCGCTTCAGCGTGAGCCGCTTCACCGCGACCCGCCGCCCTTCACCACCGGCGTCACCGTGAACACCCCGCCATCACTCCGCCCGCTCACCGCCGGATTGTACATCTCCTCCGCGTGCGCCGGTGGGCGCATGAATACTCCCGGCGTCGTCGCGCGCGCGATGTAGCTCGCCGTGTACACCCCCGGCCAGAGATACGTCGCGACGTACACCACGCGGTCGTCGCGTATTTCCTTGTGATCCCACGGGGACCACCATCCCGAATCCCACACTCCGTAGCCCCAGCGATACGGCGATCCGCTGTCGGCATCACCGCCGCTGTCATCATCCGCATTGCCACTCGCCTCGAACGCCGCGCCTGGTCCAGGCAGCGCCGCCGCCGTGCGCAGCGAGAGATCCACCGCCTCGAGCCCTGCGGGAAGCGGATCGTCGAGCACGAGGAAATGCCGCTCCGACTTGATGGTCACGCGCATCCGCACGCGCACCAGCTCCCCCTCGGCCACGCTCACCAGCGGCGTCGGCTTGTCGTAGCTCTCGTACCACCGCTCCACCTGGATACCCGTGTCCTCCGGGCGCACCGGCTGCGTCTTCGGCACCTCGGAGACGGTGATGTAGTAGTAGGCGAGTCCGTTCCCCTTCGGCAGGTCGAGCGCGAGCCGCAACTTCTGCGCGCCGCCGGGGAGTGGCGTGAGCAACCCCGCGAGCGATAGGCTCGAATCCGTGCCGCTGGCCGACGTCGCGATGATCGTGCGCCCGGCCGCGCGCACGCGGATCCCCGCGGCCGCCGCCGTCTTCTGCTGCTGCTCGAACATCGCGAGCGCGATGGCCGTGGATCCCTGGTCCTGCGTGTTCCACAGCCCGGCGCTCGTGCGCGACTGGTCGAGCAGCGCCTGCACGATCGGACCGACCAGCGGATGCGTCGGGTTCACCGCGAGTGTCGCGGTGAGCAGCCGTGCCATCGGGCGCGCAGTCGACGCGAAGTAAAAGTCGTGCTTCGAGGTGACGGGCAGCACCGCGCGCGTCCCCTCGAGATGCACCTGCGCCCACGCGGGCGCGATCAGCGCCGTCGCCTCCTTCATCGCATTGCGCCGCGCGAGCACCTCCGCGAGACGCAGCCTGTCTTCCCACCAGAGCTGCGTCGCGAGCGCGACGAGCTGATGCTCCGCCGCGATATCCGGTTTCCCAATTCGACTGAGGAAATCGGCGGACGCGACGCGATCCGAGAGGCGCGTGCGACGGTCGGTGTACCAGCTCGCGATCGGCGTGAACTGCATGGTCGACGTCCCCGCGTTGAGATCCTTGCGCAAATAGTCGTCGAGCCGCGCGAGCACCGAGTCATCCACCGCAACGCCTGCGCTCTTCGCGGCGAGGAGGAAGCTCCCCGCGTACTCGGTGAGCCACGGCGAGGTCCAGTCGCGCGCGTGCCAGAGCCCGATGCCGCCATCCGAGCGCTGTCGGCCGCTGATCACCGCTACTGCGCGCGCGACGTCGCGCTGCATGCGCGCGCGCGCGAGCGTCGTGTCGCCCTTCGCATTGAGGAGCGCAAGCAGCGGGAGCGCCGCGCTCGTCACCTGCTCGGTGCACTCGTACGGATAGACGCGCAGCCCGTCGGCGAGCCCACGCAGCACGGCAACCGGTGATGCGCCGAGCGAGAAAGTGACGCGCGAGCGCGCAGGATCGAGCCCGGCCGCGAGCGTCATCTCGGCGGAGCCGGAGTCGCGCAGCACGCCGGCGACGGTGACGTAGTGCGGCAGATATTCCGCGCGCACCGGCACCTTCGTCAACAGCGCATCCGCATCCTTCCCGCTCGTCACGCCGAATCGGAAGGCGGCGGTGTCGGCCGGCGTCGCGTGGAAGGAGAAACGCACTTCTCGCCCGCGCCCCGCCTCGAGCGTCGCGCTCTTACTCTTCTCGCCGCGCAGCTCGATGCCAGTTGCCGATGCATCGATGCGAACAGTAGGCGTGCCCCCCGCGCGTTGATTCACCACGGCGCCCGCGGTGAACGCATCGCCGGGGCGCACGAAGCGTGGAAGCGCCGCGCGCGCGACGAGCGGCCGCGTCACGAGCAGCGACGACTCACCCTTGCCATAGCGATCGCCCGCGGTCACCGCCACGGCCATCACCTTGAACGTCGTGAGATTGTCGGGGAGCTTCGCGGTCGCGGTCGCGCGGCCGTCGGCATCAGTGATGACGGAGCCGAGGAAGAAGGCGGTGGTCTTGAACTGGCTGCGCAACACGTCGGAGCGATCGGCACCGCCACCGCCCCCCGCGGCGAATCCCTTCTCCCCCTCGGGAATCTGCGGCGCGACGTTCGCCATGTTGCTCGCGAGCCGCATCCCAATGCCCCGTGCGCGATAGAGCTGGTCGATCGGATCGGGAGTCTTGTACCCCGTCAGCGCGAGCACCCCCTCGTCCACCGCCCACAGCGTGACCTCCGATCGCTGCCCAGCACCCTTCACATCGCGCACGCGCACCGCGATGCTCGCGCTGTCGCCCGGGCGAAGCTCGGCGCGCGCCGGCGTCACCTCCACCGCGAGTCGCTTCACCTCCGGCGTCACGCGCAACTCCGTGTAGCCTACGCGAATCGTCGGACGTCCCGGATCGTCGAGATGCCCGGGCGGCGCGCTGCGTCCGCGCGCGATGAAGATCGAGATGAACGCGTTCGGCGCGTACGCCTCCGTGATCGGAAATTTCAGCGTCGTCGATCCCGACGTCAGCGTCATCCGCCGCTGCTCGATCAGCCCCTCGCGCTCCACGGTGATCCACGCCTCGGCGCCCGTGAACGGCGACGCGAAAAGCACCGTCGCGGTGTCGCCGACGGCGTAGCTCGTGCGGTCCGCGATGACGTCGACCTTGAGCCGGCTCTCGTCGTCCCACGGCACCCAGTCGGTGCCCGTTGCCCAGCGATAGAAGGTCGTCGTCGCATCGCGCTTCTTTTCGTCGACGGAGCGGAGCGTCACGGTGTAGGTGCCCCCCGCGGTCGGGGTCACATTGCACGGCACGGGATCGTTACCCGTCGTCACCTCACAGCTCGCGATCGTGTCCGTCACCCATTCGCCCACCGTCTCGGCCACACCATCGCGCTCGCGATGCACCTGGTGCCACTCGCGGCGCGCGATGACGCCGTGCACCCGCACACCGCGCACGCGTCCGCCCGCGGGCTTCACCGCGATGATGCCGATCGACTGCGGCACTCCAGACTTCCAGAAGAAGCTGGTGCCGATCGCCTTCGCGCCGATGTAGAACGACGCGGGATGCACGATCACCGAGGTGCGAGCGCCCGAGCTCTGACGGTTTACATCCGTCACGTTCGCTGCGAGTGACACGCGCACCGCGCGCCCCTTCTGGGGCGCTGGAAGCTCGACCGCAAGCACGCGCGCGCCCGTGGCGTCGAGCGTGTCGGTGCCGCTCGCGAATACCTGCACGTTGTTGCGCGGCATGTTCTCCTCGTCCTCCCACCACCAGCCATTGTCGCCGATGAAGTAGCCCTCGGCGCCCTTGATGTCATCAGTGACGTACGCGGGGGACTGCCACGCCTGCCACGTTACCTGCGCGCGTCCCATCGGCGCACCGAAGAGATAGCGCGCCTGCACGGTCGCGTGCATCGAGTCGCCGGGAAAGCGCGGCGCATCGCTGCCGGCGAGGTCGACGAGAAATTCCGGGGCCCGATATTCCGCCACGCGATAGCTCGCGTCGCCCACCGGCAGCCACTGCGCACCGCGTTTCGTCCGGATCTGCAGCGTGTACGTACCGATCGCGGCGTTTCCTGGAATGTGGATCGACACATCGGCGGTGCCGAACGACGATAGCGCAACGACGGAGTCCAGCATCGCATTGCCATCGCGGCTGGTGAACAGCCAGCGCATTGAGTCGGCGCGCGCGGGAACGGTTAGCGCGCCGAGCGCTCCGGTGCGCACGATCGCCTTCGCGTAGAGCACGTCGCCCGGGCGGTAGATGCCGCGCTCCGTAAACAGCGCGCCCGCTGCCGGCACGCGATCACCGCCCCACGCGGGAGAGATGTTGAAGCGCCAGGGATCGAGATCCGGATCGTAGGCGCTCACGCCCACGAGCGCGCGGTCGCCGCCAAGCGACGCCGCGACGTAGCCCTCGAAGAGCTGGAAGCCGCTGCCGCCGTCGCCGCCATCGCCCTCGTCGGATTCATCCGCCGCGGCGGTGTCGCGCACCGCCGCCGGCTTGCCATGAAAGCCCGTGAGGGTGGCGAGCCCCTGCGCATCGGTTGTCGCTGTCGCAGCGATCTGCCCCGTGTAGTCGTAGAGCGTCACCGTCGCCCCCGCGCGCGCCTTCCCATCGCTCGCGCCCGTCACCCACACCACCCCCGACTCGGCCCCGATCTTCGCGTGCACACCGAGGTCGGTCACCTGCACGACGGCGATCGTCGGATTGCGCTGCGTCGCGCTGTCCGGATGCGGGCGCTCGACCTGCACGGCCCACAACGTCGGCCTGCCGGTGGCCGAGGTCGGGAGCTTGATCCCGGTGACGCCCGGCTTGTCGGCGGAAATCGAGATCGGGATGCGCGTCTCGTGCGCACCTGCGCGCACCTTCGTCCAGAGATCGCCGAGGTTCCATTCGGAGCGGCGGATGAACTGCCCCTCGAGCGAGTCGGGAATCGGCGCCGCAGTGACTACGAGCGTGTCGATGTTCACGTGCGCAACCGCGAGCGTGCCGAAGCCGCCGCGCTCGACGGTGATGCGTCCGTACGCGTAGTCGATCGAGGGCTCGTAGCCGGTGGTGCGGTATCCCGCAGCGGGATTACCCGTCAGCTTTTGCCCGAAGATGTCGCGCATCGTCGTGTCGGCGATGACGGCGTAGGCGACGTGCGGCTTGAGCCGGGCAACGAGCACGAAGCGGTCGGATTCTTCGGTGGTGTCGTTGATGGTGAACGCGACGGTCGGCGCCATCTTCACGTGGCGCATCACCTGGGAGCCGCGCACCGGCGTCGCGAAGCGCACGATGATCGGTCCGGTCGGACAGAACTTCACCGACACTCCGCACGTCGCGTTGACAACATGGAAGGAGCCGTACGTCTCGAACCTCCACTTCGAGAGTGCAGGACGGTCGGCGGAAAGCTCGAGCGGCGCCACGAGCGCACCACCGCACGCGAGCGGGAGCAGCGACGCGGGAACGAGCGAGACGACGCGCCGCAGCGAGTCGGCGCCTCTGTTTCTGTAGTCGTGATAGTCCCACGGATCCTTCTGGTCGAGCGGCCGTTGCGTGCGCGCCTCGAGCTGTATGGCGCGGGCACCACCGGCGCACGACGCATCCATCGCGAGATAGGACCGCGCCGAGAGCTGGGCGAGATCGACGGGACCATCGTAGACGAGCGCAAAGCCACTACTCGGGGTGAGGAAATGGGGCACCGTCTTTTTCGCCACGGGCGAGCCGCCGACGAGCACGGGCGCGCGCACGCGGAAGGAGAAGGTGTAGGGAGCGGCCAGGCGGCTACCGTCCATCGCCTGAAAGCCCTTTCCAACGGTCACGACGTAGCGCGTCGCCGGGCTCAGCAATGCTGCCGGCGTCAACACGATGGTTACCGGATCACGCCACTCCAGACGCCCGGGCACCGCAGGTACCACCGAGAGGATGGTCCGCGGGTCCACCGACCGGTCGAGCGACCCTGCGACAGGACGGTCGAAGGTGATTTCGATGGCGGCCGCGCGTCCGGCGGTGTCGGCAGGAGTCGCTCGCAACACCCGCAAGGGCGTGGGCGGCGCCACAAAATACGCCGACGCGGCGGCCACGGCTAAGGCTGCTTTAAGTAGGCGCATGGGTTGCAGTTAGAGGGACCACCCTGGAACGAACCTATGCACTCGGCGCGAAGAAATGTTAAATCTTCTTACCGAAACGATTCGATAGTGTATCATGCGCTTGCATGGGGGAACGGAAGGTGACGGTTGCTCAAAATCATTGATCGACGGGCCGAATGCCGAGTGTGCTGCTGGATAATCCGCTCATGGTGATTGCCGTGAGCATTGTACTCCTCATTTCCACGATTTCAATCGCGGCAAGCGGGGTGTTTCTGGCGCGCAAACGTGCGTCGAGGCGCCATCGGCATGGCGCACTTCCGCCCATGATGGTCACCGGAGGTCGCGATCGGCGCGATCGCCAGACACCAGCAAGCAACGTGAAGGGGGCAGAGGTGCTCCCTGGTCATCTCGAGGTCGAGGTTGGGAGCAATGTCGGCGAAGCGATCCGCTTCATGCGCCTGAAAGGAGAGCCCGCGGACATCACGATCGGCGCAGCGGAAGGCCCGCTTCACCGTCACATCAAGCTACCCGCGGACACGATCAGCCGCACTCATGCACGCATGCAGTACGAGCAGGGGCGCTGGCGCATCACCAATCTCTCGGCGAGCAATCCGACGTTGGTGAACGGGCAAGAGCTCGACTCATCGGCGCGCACTCGACTGCTCGACGATGGGGACATGATCCAGATTGGCGAAATGCTCCTGCGCTTTCGCGCGGACTAGGCGCGGCGATTCGCCGAGCCGTCGATCGCTGCTAATTCCCAGACTTCGTCGCCAGCTCGGACATCATGCGCGCGATGCGCGCCTCGAGCGCCCCCGTGCTCACGCAGCGTGCGCTCGTGCTCGACTCGCCGGATGCCCGCCCATTCGCCTCGACCTGCGTGCGGATGGTTGCAAGCCCCGCATCGGCGGGAACGACCTGTGAGACGACGCGCACGATGATGTCGTACTGATCCGCGTTCGCCATCCCCGCGGTCGCGCCGCAGTCGATGTACCGGGACAAGCGCTGGCGTCCGAGCGAGCCTCGCACCTTTACACCGGCATTACCGAAGACGTGCTGCTTCGAGTCAATGACGTTGGGCTCGATACCGAGTTCGCCGAACACGGTCGGATACTCGGACCATGCCTTGTCGACGCCTACGAGCAGCTTCGTCTCCTCATAGGTGTGCTGATGCTCCCAGTCGATTTCGATGCTCGCCCCATTCGGCATGTCGACTCGCGTAAGCTGCAGCGTAGAGCGCAGGTCCGGGGCCTGAGTCGTTTCCCTGCCGCTGTTCCCCGACGAGCACGCGCAGAGAATCACCGCCATAGCGACCAACGAAGTACGTATCACGTCCGACCTCCATATCTCGCGAGAGAAAATTACGGGCGCATGTTCGTCCGCGTGCCTGCTGATAGATAGGAACGGGGAAGTGATATGCAAGAGCGCGTCGGCTCACCCCCTCACATGGCCGGCTGCTGGAGATATTTGCCGAGCCATCCCTGCACTTCGCTCCACCAGAGCTTCTGATTCTGCGGCTTCTGCACCCAGTGCCCCTCGTCCGGGAAGACGACGAGCCGCGACGGCACGTTCTGTCGCTGTAGCGCCGAGAAGAAGGAGAGATCTTCGGTGTAGGGAACGCGGTAGTCGAGCTCACCGGCGGTGACGAGCGTCGGCGTCTTGAAATTCTTCGCGTAGAGATGCGGCGACCACTTCCGGTAGTTCTGCGCCATCGCCGTCGAGTCCCAGTAGGCGCCGCCGTATTCCCAGGTGGGGAACCAGAGCTCCTCGGTCGCGCCGTACATGTTCTCGAGATTGTACGGTCCCGCGTGGCTGATGAGCGCCTTGAAGCGATCGCTGTGTCCCGCGATCCAGTCGACCATGTAGCCGCCGTACGATCCGCCGGCCGCGCTCATGCGCGTGCCGTCGAGCCACGGTGCCTTCACGAGTGCGGCGTCGAGCCCGAGCATGAGATCGGAGTATACCGCGCCCCCCCAGTCCTTCGAGATCGCGTCGACGAACTTCTGCCCATAACCCGGTGAGCCGCGCGGATTGATGATTACGAGACCATAACCCGGCGCCGCGAACATTTGATAGTTCCAGCGCCCGTGCCACTGGTCGAGCCACGGCACCTGCGGTCCGCCGTGGATGAGGAGCACGACGGGAAATTTCTTTCCCGGCGCCCACTGCGGCGGACGCAGGATCATCCCCTGCACGCTGTCGCCGTTGGCGCCCTTGAACCAGTAATCCTCCACCGGATACACCTTGAGCGATGCGAGCAGCGAGTCGTTCGCGTGCGAGAGCTGCTTGAGCCCGGAGACGCCGGCGCCGAGCGTGGCGACGAAGACTTCGGCGGGACGATCGGCGGCGTCCTGGACCCACGCGAGCACGCGTCCCGCACGGTCGAGCGACGGCGACGCGTTGTTGCGCTCGGAGAGCACGAGCGACGGCGCACCCGCAGCGCCGTTCGCGAACGTCGAGCGATAAAACTTTTCGCGCGACGCGTCGACGGTCTGAATGAGCAGGCTGTGCCCGTCGGCCATGAAGGCGTAGCTGTCGGCGTTGCGGTCCCACGCGGGGAGGAGCTCGCGCGACGCATGGCTCGCGCGATCGTAGGCCATGAGGCGCCAGCGGTCCGACTCGAAGCCCGCGCGCGCCTGCGAGTGGTAGAGGATGTAGCGGCCGTCGGGCGAGTACACCGGATTCTCATCGGCGCCCTTGTTCGCCGAGGTGATGACGTTCGACGCGCCGCCTGCGGACGACACCGTGTAGAGATTGTTGTCCGTGCTCCACGCATCCTCGCGTCCCGCATTCTTTGCGGTGTAGGCGAGCTCGCGTCCGTCGGGCGCCCACGCGTAACCCTCGCTCCCGCCGAAGGGACCGGGGGGCACATCGTAGACTGCGCCGGGAGTGAGGTCGACGACACCATTGCCATCAGCGCCAACGGTGAAGAGATGCGCGCGCGTGCCGTCGTCCCATGCGTTCCAGTGGCGATACATCAGCGCATCGGCGATGTGCGCCTTTACCGGATTCGAGGACGCCGCCTTCGACCGCGTGACGTTGCACGCGTCGTCGCTGCACGCGGGATAGACGCGCGATGTGAAGGCGATCTTTTCGCCGTTCGGCGACCAGATCGGTCCCGTCGCGCCGCCGGAGAGCGTGGTGATCTGCTTCCGCGTGCCCCCCGCCTGATCCGCGACCCACAGCTGGTCGCCCGCGATATAGGCGATGCGCTTTCCATCGGGAGACCAGCGCGCCTCACCGACGCTCGTGGCCGCGTCGGGGAATGGAGTCGCGATGCCGCCAGAGGTCGCAACCTTGTAGGTCATCGACCCGCGGCTGTTCGACGCGAGATTCGTCGTGCGCACGGAGTAGAGCACCGCCTGACCGCCGGGCGCCATCTGCGGATCGGAGACCGCCTTCACCGCCTCGAAGCTGTCGATGGTGAGCGGGGCAGCCGACTGCTTGTCCTGCGCCGGAAGGCGCGCGGAGAAAGCGGTGATGGCGGCGAGCGCAAAGGCGATGCGAACAGGGCTGTTGGTCATCCTAGCGTCCTCTCGAGTGTGCAAGCGCGGGCGGTGCGACCATCAATAGTGGCGAGCGGGGAGAGGCGCCGATAGCGCCCTGACGGGGTCAACGCGGACGTTGCCGCCTGCCCGCTCCGTGCGTCTTTCTCTGGTACCCCTATGTGCACGACATGCATCCACGCCCGGAGTAAACGGCATGAGCCAGGTTGCTGAGCGCAAGCGCCCCGATCCGTACGCCGACGAGAACACGATGCTTCGTCGTAAGAAGGGAGTCACTATCGGCGCCTATCAGGGACTGACGATCGCGGTTCTCGCGTGCCTCGTCGGCGCCCTCTTCTTCCTCGGCGTCGACTCCGCCGCGCAAAAGGGCGTGTCGATCGTGGCCCTGATCGTGGCCGCCGCGTTTCTCGTGACGATGGCCCGGCGCAAGAGCCGCTCGGTCGAGTCGGATCGCACGCAGATGATCGTCGCCGTGTGGCTCGTCGGCACCGCGCTCTGCTGGGTCGCGATGGCCGTCGTGCTCTTCCTGCCGCCGAATCTGCTATGGGAGCGCGGTCCGCTGTACGCCACCGTCATTGGAGCGACGGGCGTGTTGATGACGGCGGCCGGTGCGCTGACGCTGTCCTCGATCTACGGTCGCGACTGGGCGAGCCGGAAGGGTCGCACGAGCTGACCTCAAGATTCAGTTTGGCTTGAGCCACACCAGCAGCACGCCTACCATCCGATAGCTCACTCCGTACATTTCTCGCGTGGCGGGTCCAACCCGGATCCGCGCGGAGTCGATGCGTGCGGGCGAGATGGTATCGAGGGGCGGATCGAGCACGACGCGCTCCCCGTTGTAGGTGCCCGTACCCCGCTTCTCGCCATCGATCACGATGAGCACCTTGTCGCCGCGCGTGAGCAGCGGCGCCACGGGCTCGGGCCCGCTTTCGATTCCAATGTCCGGTTCGAGCGATGTCGGATTGGCTGCGTGATGGTGGCAGCCGGCCGCCAGCGCCGAGAGAAGCGCGAGGACAGTCGTTCTCGCCGTGCGGCTCACTACGGAATACATGATCAGGCGCGCCTCAGCCATCGGGAATCGTTCGCAGGAACTCTGGTCGCAGGGTACGCGTCGCGCAATGACGACGTCGCGGGTGGCCGCCGTGGCTCTATCGATCGCGTGCGTCGCGATCTCGCCGCACCTGCTTCATGCGCAGGCCGTTCCAGGCACATTCGTCACCGGTGAGAACGACGCGCTCGACATCTGGCTCCCGCAGAAGGAGCGCCCCGACGGCGAGTACACGAACGGGATCCGAGTCTCGCTCTCGCGCGCGACGGCGCCGCTGTGGGGACGACTCCTTCGCTCGGCGGCGCCGTGCACGGGTCACGAGGCGGGCGGCGCGCGCTGTCTCACGACGGAGTTCGCGATCGCGCAGCAGATGTACACGCCGGAGCCGCTGAGCCATCGCGCATCACAACTCACCCCTGGCGCGCCGGAGGATAGCACGATCTCCGCGCCGATTCCCGGCGACCGCGCCTTCGCGGGGTGGCTGCACGCCGATGTGACTGCGAACATCATCTCCGAGCAGCGGCTGACCTCGTTCGGCCTCGTCGCGGGGATCACGGGACGCGAGTCGGGCGCGGAGGCGCTGCAGAAAGGCTTTCATCACGTCATCAGCCAGGTCGACCCGCCGGGGTGGCGCTACCAGCTGGGATTTTTTCCGGCCGCGAGCGTGTCGTACACGGATCATCTGCGCTACACCGTCACGGCGCTCGATGGCCACAACTTCTTCGATGTGCTCCCATCGTGGAGCGCGCAACTGGGCAACGCGCGCACGAGTGCCTACGGCGAGCTCGAGGCGCGCATCGGCTATCACTTGTCGCATCCGTGGAGTCCCGCCGCTCGCGCACGCGCGGGCGCGCGCGACTTCGGCATCTGGCTGTACGGCGGGGTGCGCGAATCGCTGGTGGCGTACAATCAGCTACTCGACCGCAGCTACGCGAAAAACGACACGACCTTCTCGGTCGACCGCATCCCGTGGGTCAACAGCTACGACTTCGGCATAGCGATCCGCCGTCACTCCCTCACGATAGCCTTCGGCGGCACCCACATGGGCAAGGAATACAAAACGGAAGAGGTACCGAATCACTCATATGGCACCCTCACCGTCACCGTCGACCGCGGGCTGGAGCCGTGAAAGATGCAGGAATTGAGTTTGTTGCTCCACGATTCCACCGTGACGAGCATCGAATACCGAGTCGCCGACTACGGCGATCGCAATCTCGAGTTACACATGGAATGTCCGAGTGATTGCGGCTATGAGCTATGCGAAGGAAAGAGTCTGACCCTGCTCGTGAGCGACATCTCGCTGATGTTACACACGGTCTTCGGCATGCAGACCGGACAGGGGTAGATCAATTTCGTGGAAAATAGCGTCTCTGATCTCACGCGCGCGAAATTGCGCGGATTCGAAAATCGCGGACCGCGGATCGGCCCCAAGTCATACCCGATAGTATTTCACGGGGGATCGACGATAGAACTGCTTTGTAGCGCGATTGAAGTGCACGTAAGCGCATGAGCAAGAGCCGGAGCGCCTTTATTTATGATCGTCGTCGCTTCAGGCGATTCTCGCAGATGAGTCGATAAAACTTCGGCTCTCGCCCGAAATGCAGCAGTAGCCCGACTTCCATATTAGTCGCGCAGAGGTAACTGAAGAGCTGCCATCTTGCGCCCGGATGGAGGCGCTCCGTGGCCTTCGTCTCAAGAACGAGCTTCTCGTCGACGATGATATCGAGAGTCTGTGATGCGAGCGGTTCCCCGAGATAATGAACCATAATCGGGACCTCGCGTGCGACCCGATGGCCCCTTGCTAGCAGCTCCCGCTCCATCGCGAGGGCATAGATGTACTCACGAAAACCGAATCCGAGCTCGGTGTACACGTCGTAGCAAGCGCCGATGATCGAGCGTGTCAGCGCCTCCTCGAATATCCCGCCTTCTGGTTTCGCAGACATCCGTCATTGTCTATCGCAACCGTTGACTCGCATCATCTATTGTCCACGGCCCGCATCGAGTAGTCTCACCTCATCAACGGCATGGAGAAACGAATTGAACAGATCAGAAGCACGGATTGGAACGGATGGGCGGAGGTCGAGAGTGTTGATGGTCTTGACCCGGTTTAGTGGACACAGGGTTACGAACGATTATGCCGCCTCTTTGTGGAGCTGGACTTCGTACTGCACGGGGCTGAGATAGCCGAGGGTCGAGTGCCGACGGCGGGGATTGTACCACGTTTCGATGTACGCGAAGATCGCGTGGCGCGCCTCCGCGTGGGTCTTCCATTTCCGCCGGCCGATA
>JBBRYY010000035.1:0-29124 GCA_038237245.1 Gemmatimonadales bacterium
GCGCGACGCCGGTAACGATTCCGGACGACGCGACGGTCGCGATGTTCGTGTCGGAGGAGACGAAGACAATCGGGCGCCCGGTGATCACCGTGCCGCCCGCGTCCAGCGCTCGCGCCGTCAGCGAGAACGTGCTGCCGACGTTCACCATGCCGGTGGCCGGCGTTACCTGGACAGACGCCACCGCCACGGGCGACGAGCTGTCGGAGCGGCACGAGCTTTCGACCGTAATCACGAGGATGATGACAAGCGCGGCGGCAAGGTGGCGTCCGTCGAATCGCATGCGGGGCTCCGAGGGTGTCGGCATTACAGAAGAGCGGTTCACGGTTCAGCTCGTTATATCGACGCCCGTCACTCGCTGTCAGTCACCCTCGAGCCTGCTAACCCCCGGGACTGGCGCGGAAATGATACGGTGTGCAATGTCACGGGACCGCGCCTTGCGAGCGCCACTGAGCTGGAGATCGTCATCCCATCTTTCCGGAGCCCACCATGCGCGTGCGTTTTCTCATTGCCACCGCGGCCATCGCCGCACTCTGTACGCTATCGACGCAAGCGTCCGCACAGGGAACGAGCTCCGTCTGCACGGACGGCTCAACCTCCATGGCCACCGGCCGCGGCGCCTGCTCTGGACACGGCGGCGTAGACGCGAAGGCCACCGCGGCGGCAAAGGTCAAGCTGTCCACGAAGTCTTCCGTGACCTGCACCGATGGAACGTCCTCGAAGGGCGGCCGCGGCGCCTGCTCGGGCCATGGCGGAATAGCGACCGCTGCCTCGGCCACCGCGCCGCAGCCGGCTCCGGCGACGCCAGCGGCTCGGCCGCCCGCACCGGCTCCGGCCCCCGCACCCGCGCCCGCCCCACCCGCCGCTCGCGTGCCCACCACCAGCACTACGACGTCGCGCACCAGCACGTCTTCGTCAGCGTCGAGCAACACGGGCGGCTCAGGCAAGGCCGAGAACAACGACCCCGCCGGCGCCATCGCCAAATGCAAGGACGGGATGTATTCGCACTCCGCCCATCGCACCGGCGCATGCTCCCGCCACGGCGGCGTTGCCCAGTGGCTGGTCAGCTGAGCCCTTCCTGCACGTGCTGATTCGCTAGCACGTTTCAATACAGCAGTACGGACGCCCGCGACGATCGTCGCGGGCGTCTTCTTTGGGACAGTAGATTTCCCCCATGTCATCCACGGGCACCACCGGACCATCGCGGCTGCAGTTGGCCGCCATCGCCGCACCGCTCGCGGTGTTCGCGATCGCGCTGGCAAGTCGCCTTGTGGGACTGCACCACACGCCGTACGTCGACGAACTGAACCATGTGATGGCCGCGCACTCGCTCCTTCAGCGCGGCACGCTCGAGCTCACCCCCGGCGGCGAGCCGTACACACGCGCCCGCCTCTTCACCTGGCTCGTCGCGGCGCTCTTCCGCGTCTTCGGCGAGAGCCTCGCGGTCGCACGGATCCCGGCGGTGCTCGCGGGCGCCGCGCTCGTCACCGCGCTCTTCGCGCTCGTCCGTTCCACCGCCGGTCGCGCCGCCGCCTGGATGGCCGCGATGCTCTTCTGCTTCCAGCCGGAATCGCTCTACCTCTCCGAGCTCGCGCGCTTCTACACGATCCAGACGCTCTGCTTCTTCGGCGGAGCGGTGCTCGTCTATCGCGCCGTCACGACGCCGGCGCGCTCTCTCGCGCGTCTCGCGCAACTCACGGTTGGCGCGCTACTCCTCTTCCTCCTCGCGCTCCACCTCCAGGTCATCACGATCGTCGGCATCGCGGGCGTGCTCACCTGGGCGCTTCTGGATCGCGCACGCGCAACGCTCTTGCGCTCGAATCTCCCCGGCGCCCTTGCCGCCCTCGTCATCGTCGCCGCGATCGGCGCCTTCGCCATTCATCGCGGACTGTTCGCGAATCAGCTCGCGATGTTCAGCTACGTCGATCAGTGGGCCGCGCAGAACCGCCACAACGTTCGATTCTACCACGATCTCTTTCTCGACCAGTACGCGACGCTCTGGACGCTCTTCCCGCTCCTCGTTCTGCTTGCGATAAAACGCAATACCCGCGCGGCACTCTTCGCCTTCATCCCCTTCCTCGTCGTCTTCGCGGCGCATTCGCTCGCCGCGTGGAAGGCCGAGCGCTATCTGTTCTCCGTGATGCCGCTGTTCTTCGCGATCGCGGGGATGGGCGTCGCCGAGGGTGCGAGCCGGCTCCGCCCCGCTCTCGCAACCGTCGTCGATGGCACGCTCGACTGGCTCGCCGGTCGCACCACATCGCCGCGCGCCCGGACAATAGCCTTCGCACTCGTCGCAACCTTCATCGCCGCGTTCGCACTCATCGGCAACGGCGCGACGTCGTACGCCATCAAGATGCTCCGCACCAGCGACGCAGACTGGCAGCTCGCCCTTCTCTACCGCGGCGAGCCCGATTGGGACGCAGCCCACGCCGTGCTCGCCCCCGCCGCAGACAGCGCCGCCGTCGTCATCTCGTCGTCCGAGCTCAAGTCGCTCTACTATCTCCACCGCGCCGACGTCCTCCTCAGCGTCGACTACCTCGGCAACCCGCGCAAGCCGGAGTACTTCGTCTTCCGTAAGCTCGCGCGTCCCGTCGTCAGCACCATCGCATCGCTCGAGGAGCTGCGCGCCTGCTTTCCAACCGGGCTCGTTGTGGCCGAGCGTGGACAGTGGCGTACGCCGTGGAGCATTCAGCCCGCCGTCGCCGACTACATCGCGGCAACGATGGACTCCGTGCCGCTCGCGCCCCGGACGCGGCTCATGGCCTGGCGCTGGCGCACCCCCGTCGCCGACAGCGCCGCGAATTGCGCGACGATTCACGCAATCGTCCATCGATGAGATGACTTCCTCTTTCGGCGGGACAGAGTAGCGTGGAATACCGCACCGTCGCCCAGCTCGACGACGCCGTCGTGAGCTGGCTCGCGCAGCTCCCGCGCGACATCGACATCGTCGCCGGCGTTCCGCGCAGCGGGCTCCTCGTCGCGAATCTCCTTGCGCTCCACCTCAACGTTCCGATGACGGATGTCGCGGGGCTCGTGGAGGGGCGCGTCATCCAGTCCGGTGCGCGCTTCAAGGGCGAGGATCCGCGCCGCTTCCTCTGGAGGCCACGCCACGTTCTCGTCGTCGACGACAGCGTGTGCTCCGGCTCGGCGATGGCGAAGACGAAGGCTGAGCTCGCGGCGGCCGGGCTTCCGCACCGGTTCACGTACGCCGCGGTCTACATGGCGCCGGAGGCACGCCTCGATTCGCACGTCGATCTGTATCGCGAGGTCGTGGAGATGCCGCGCGTCTTCGAATGGAATCTCATGCACGGCACCGTGCTGGCGAACAGCTGCATGGACATCGACGGCGTCCTCTGCATCGATCCCACCGACGAAGAGAACGATGATGGCGAGCGTTACCTGCGCTTCCTCTGTGAGACGCCGGCCCTCATGCTCCCGACCGCGCCCGTGGGCTGGCTCGTCACTTCGCGTCTCGAGAAATACCGTGCACAAACCGAGGAGTGGCTGCAGCGGCACGACGTCGTCTACGGCGAGCTGCGGATGATGCAGTACCCCGACATGGCCGCCCGCCGTGCGGCGAAGCAATACGCGCGCTTCAAGGCCGACGTCTACCTCGAGACGGGGGCATGGCTCTTCGTGGAGAGCGACGCCGCGCTCTCCGCGCACATCGCCCAGCTCTCGGGGCGCTCGGTGTTCTGCACCGAGACGCGCGAGATGATGCAGCCCGGCGCCTCCGCCTCCGAAGCGCGGCGGGCTCCGCCGCCGCAGGAGCCCGCGCTCAGCGCTGCCCTCCGCGCCACCGCGCGCGCCATGCGGCAGCGGTTGCGTGGCACCCCTCGGCGAGGCTAACTTCCGGGGTTAACAAGACTTGCCCCCCTCCTCCCGCCGTCCGCGCGGGAGGCGGCAGTCCACAGGGAGGAATTACAGCAATGCCTCGCACGTATGAGGTGGTCTACATCTTCGATGCCGCTCTCGAAGATCAGGCCATCACCGACACGCTCACGCGTGTGCACGCGCTGCTCGGCGCTGGCGACGTCGCCGTCGAGCACTGGGGAAAGCGCCAGCTGGCGTATCCCATCGGCCGTCGCGAGACGGGTCACTATGCCATCGCGCACTTCGAAGCCGAAGCGGCCACGCTGCCGGAGTACGAGCGCGCACTCAAGCTGGATGAGAGCGTCGTTCGCTATCTCATCACGCTGCACGAGCACGAAGTCGGCGCGCCGCCGATGACCGAGGAAGAGATCGCCGCTGGACGCGGGCGCGCGAGTGACGACGACGACGACGAGGATTAGCATGCGACGCCCACAGAAGAGCTGCCCATTCTGCGAAACCCGCGTGCGGTTCATCGACTACAAGGATGATCGTACCCTCGGACGCTTCCTCACCGACACTGGCAAGATCCTGCCGAGTCGTCTGAGCGGAGTCTGCGCGCGCCACCAGCGCCAGCTGTCGACCGCGATCAAGCGTGCGCGCTACCTCGCGCTCGTGCCGTACATTCGGGGTCACCAGGCATAGTATGAGCGACGCCCTCGCGGCTCCGCCGCGTGAGCAGGGTTGGACGCGCATCGTGATCGCGCTGTTGGCGTTCCTCCTGCTCTCGCACGCACCGGTCGTGAGGGCGGCCGCACCTGTTGTCGATACGTTGTTGTTGCTAGTGCCCGCGCTCGCCGCCTGCTTCATCGCGGGGTGGCGCAGGGGAGGCTCCTCCGCGCTCGCGCTCGCATGGGCGGCGCTCGCGGGGCTCCTCCTGGCGATTCCTTCGCGGCCGGGAAGCGAGGCGTACACGGATCTCGCCCGATCATGGGGAGTGCTCGTCGCCGGCTCGCTCGGCCTCGTCTGCATTCTCGGGTGGCGGCGCCAGTTTCTCGGCCGCGCGCTCGCGGCCGTCGGAATCGCGGCGCTCATCGCGATGATCGGAATGTCGTTCGCGCCGCACGCGGCCGGACGGATCGAAGATGTGTTTGCAAACGAGTTTCAGCTGCGGAATTCGGCGACGCTCGCGCAATGGGCTCGCGGTTTCCCCGGCGCCGACTTCGCTCCCGCGGTGCGGGAGTGGGCGGGCGACAGGGCGATCGAGCTGCAGCGCGCGTCGGGGAGCTTCGCAGCACCGTTGTATCCGGCGCTGCTCGCGCTCGAGTCGCTGGCGGCATGCGCGCTGGCGTGGGGGTTGTACCACCGTATGAGCCGCGCGCGACTCGGTGCGGCGATGGCGCCGTTTCGCTTCTTCCGGTTCAGCGATGAGCTGATCTGGGCGTTGGTCGCCGGGATGACGATTTCGGTTCTTCCCGCGCTCGACTCGCTCCACGTCGTCGGGGCGAACCTCGTGGTGTTCTTCGGCGCGCTCTACGCGCTCCGCGGCTTTGGAGTGATCGCCTGGTTCTACCCCCAGCCGACGCTCGCATCGCAGTTGGCGGCAAGCGCAGTCGCAGTGGTATTGTTGCCGGTGTCGCTCCCGCTTGCAGTCGGGCTGGGAGTCACCGATACGTGGATCGATTGGCGGCGACGTGTGCGGACGGCGAATTCGCCCGCAGGCCCCGGCGCTACTAACTAGGAGCACTCCGATGGAAGTGATTCTCAAGCAGGCGATCGACAACCTCGGCCAGCCCGGCGACATCGTGATGGTGTCTCCCGGCTATGGCAGGAACTTTCTTCTCCCCCGCGGACTCGCGTACGAAGCGACACCGGGCAATCGCAAGCGCATCGAGCGCGAGAAAGCGCATCTAGAGGCGGCGGAGAACGAGCGCCGCGGTCAGGCCCAGGAGCTCGCCAACCGCCTCGAGCAGGTGTCGCTCACCTTCTCCGCCCGCGTCGGCGAGGAAGACAAGCTGTTCGGCTCGGTAACTTCGGCGGACATCGCGCAGCAGCTGCACGCGCAGGGATTTCCGGAGATCGAGAAGCGCCAGATCGACCTTCACGAGCCGATCAAGGCGCTTGGCGTCTACAAGGTCCCCGTTCGCCTCCACGCCGACGTGAAGCCCGAAGTGCGCGTCTGGGTGATCAAGCAGTAAACAGCGCTCCTCCTCTGCGCGTGGTTGGAACGCCCGGCGGAAACTTCCGCCGGGCGTTCGTGTAGTGGTGGTGGTAGCCCCCCGGTTTTTCGCTCATATTGCGCGCTAGAGCTCTCTGTGTCGTGCGTTCCCATCACATCCATCAGGCGCCTCGAACCAGTGTCTTCTTCTCTCGCGCAAGTCCAGCGTGCGGCCGCGTTGTGCTATGACCTCAAGGCGAACAACGTCGTAATTCTGGATCTGGACAAGGTCTCGAACGCCACGGACTTCTTCCTCATCGCCAGCGGCTCCTCCGACACGCACGTGCGCGCCATCGCCGAGCACGTGGTGGATGAGCTCAAGAAGGAAGCGGTGCGCGCACATCACGTCGAAGGGCTGCAGCAGGGACGCTGGGTTCTTCTCGATTACGTCGATTTCGTCGTGCACGTTTTCCACCCCACGTTGCGCGACTTCTATCAGCTCGAGCGCCTATGGGGTGATGCCCGGATCGTCGCCATCGACGCGGAGGAAGCCAAGGTATGAGCTTACGCATTGTCTGGCGTACGGCGCTCGTCGCTCTTGCTGCGAGCGGCATGCTCGCTTCGAGAGGTAAGGCGCAGGAGTACTTCGGTCAGAACCAGGTCCAGTACAAGGATTTCGACTGGCAGGTCATCGAGACCGAGCACTTCCTCATTCACTATTATCCCAGCGAGCGCATCGCAGCGATGCAGGGCGCGCGCATGGCCGAGCGCGATTACGCGCGGCTGTCGCACATTCTGGGGCACGAGTTCCGCGAGAAGAAGCCGATTCTCTTCTTCGCCTCGCGCGCCGACTTCGGACAGAACAACGTCACGGGCGATCTTGGCGAGGGCACCGGCGGTGTGACGGAGCCACTCCGTCATCGCATGCTCATGCCCTTCACCGGTGACTTCCGCGGCCTCGAGCACGTGCTCACGCACGAGATGACGCACGAGTTCCAGTTCGACATCTTCGCGCGCGGGCGCGCGGGCGGCGGGATCGCGCAGCTCACGCAGGTGAATCCGCCGCTCTGGTTCATGGAGGGCATGGCGGAGTACCTGTCGCTCGGGCCGGACTACGCCCGCTCGTCCACGGTGATGCGCGACGCCGCGATCAACGGCGACCTGCCGACGATCGTGAAGATGAACGAGCGGCCCGACCGCTACGACCCGTACCGCTACGGCCAGCCGCTTTGGGCGTACATCGCGGGGCGTTTCGGTGACGAGATCATCGGCGCCATCATGGCCGACGTCCCCTCGATGGGCGTCGAGCGAGCCTTCAAGCGCGAGACGGGTGAGTCGCTCGAAGACCTCGGCGACGAGTGGAAGGAAGCCATGCAGGTGAAGTACCTGCCCGAGGTGGCGACGCTCCAGCGCCCGCGCCAGTTCGCGAAGCCGCTCCTCTCGCAGAAAATCAGCGGCGGACAGGTCTTCCTCGCGCCGGCGCTCTCGCCGGACGGCAAGTACATCGCCTTCCTCTCGAACGGCAGCTTCCTCAAGGGCCAGGTCTTCATCGACCTCTGGCTCGGCGACGCGAAAACCGGCAAGCGCATCTCGCGGCTGGTGAAGAGCACCTTCGATCCGGACTACCAGGAAGTTGGAATTCTGTATTCGCAGAGCTCCTTCTCGCCCGATGGGAAGCTGCTCGCCTTCACCGCGCTCGGCGGAGGGAAGGAGGTGCTCTACCTCCTCGACGTGCAGCGACGAAAACGCGTCGCGAAGATCGAGCTCGCTCTCGACGGCATCGTGGGGCCAAGCTGGTCGCCCGACGGAAAACATCTCGTATTCACCGGAAACAAGGGCGGCATCACCGATCTGTACACGATCGATGCGGACGGGAAGAACCTCACGCAGCTCACGCACGACCAATTCGCGAACGAGCAGCCGCAGTGGTCGCCCGACGGAACGATGATCGCCTTCGCCACCGACCAGAGTCCGGGCGCTGATCTCGCGAATCTGCGCTTTCCGCACTGGCAGATCGCGATCTACCACGTCGACGGCGGCAACGTCGAGCTCATTCCCGGACAGGATGGGCTCAACATCAATCCGATGTGGGCGCCGGACTCGAAGTCGATCGCGTTCGTCTCCGATCGCACCGGAGGACAGAACATCTTCCTCTACGATCTCACCGACAAGCAGCACTACCAGTTGACGAGCGTCGTCGGCGGCGTGATCTCGCTGACGGAATTCAGCCCGGCGATCACGTGGTCGCACGAGATGGACAAGCTGGCGTTCACCTATCTCGAGAACGGCGAGTACACCGTCTGGACGATCGACAATCCGCGCCTGCTCAAGCGGAAGCCCTTCGTACCGCAGGCGGTCGCGCAGATGGTGGCGTCGCGCTCGGACAGCGCCGCCGCGGCAGCGCGCGCACGCGCCGATTCCGCGCTGATCGACACGCTCTCGTATTCCTACTATCGCTCGGGCACCACCTTCCGCGCCTCGAGCGCGCTCTCCGACTCCGGCCCGCGCACCGAAGCGCGCGTCAACGTCGCGGCGATGGTCGACACCGGCTTCGCCACGCTCCCGGATACGAATCAGTTCAAGCAGTACAAGTACCACATCCGCTTCTCCCCCGACTTCGTCGCGCGCCCGACCGTCGGCTACTCGCGCGACAACTTCGGCAATGGCGTCTTCGGCGGAACCGCGATCTCGCTGAGCGACATGACGGGGAACAACCATCTCGCCTTCGCGCTCTCGATCAACGGACGGCTGAAGGACGCGCAAGGGCTCGCGGCCTACACGAATCTCGCGCACCGCCTGCAGTACTCGGTCGGCTATTCGCAGTCGCCGTACTATTTCGGCCAGGGCTTCCAGTTCATCGACAACGGCAACGGCACGCTCACCGAGCAGAGCGTCATCGCGCGCTATCTCAGTCGCGAGGCGTTCGGAGTCGGCATCTACCCGCTCAACCGCTTCACCCGCGTCGAGCTCGGGCTCACGCTGTCGGACCTCGAACGCTCGTTCCTCGTCTTCCAGCAGATTGTCGACCAGTTCGGCAATCCGCTCTCCAACGCGACGCAGCAGGAGGTCGACGGCAGCAAGAAGGTCTACCTCGAGCCGAGCCTTTCGCTCGTGTCGGACAACACGCTGTTCGGCTACACCGGACCGATCTACGGACGTCGCTATCGCTTCGGCGTGACGCCTGCGGTCGGACAATTCAGGTGGCTCGGGCTGCTCGGCGACTATCGCCGCTATGACGCGCTGCTGTTCAGCTATCTCACGCTCGCCACGCGCGTCACGGCAAATTTGTCCTACGGTCGCGACGCGGACAGCTTGCAGAAATATCTCGGTTACAGCGATCTCATTCGCGGCTACGATAATCAGAGCTTCACGATCACGAACGCCAACTGCCCCGCCGACGTCCAGAATGCGCAGCGATGCAATCGCCTGCTCGGCAGCAAGGTCGCCTTCGCGAACGTCGAGCTTCGCTTCCCGATAGTGCGCCCGCGGTTGGCGGGCGCCATCCCGCTTCCGCCCATCGAGGGCGCCTTCTTCTACGACGCCGGCACCACCTGGTTCAACGGGCAAAAGGTCGAGTTCAGGCGCGACAGCCAGGACAATCCGGCGACCGTACGCTCCCTGCTCACGAGCTACGGCGTGGGAGTGCGAGTCAATCTGTTCAACTACGTGATCCTGCGATGGGATTACGCGATTCCGCAGGACTCGCCAGGACGACACGGATTCTGGCAATTCTCGTTGTATCCTGTGTTCTGATCGCGTAGTTTCAGCTTCGTGCGAACGTCGCCTCTGGCGCTGGCGCTTGCATTTGCTGCGTGTCACGGCGCGGACAAACGTCCGGCGGTCGAAAGCACGGTAAGCACAGCCGGCGCCAGCGCGAACGGACCGGATCAAATCGTACTCCGATTTCCGCGGAGCGGCGGAGTCGCGCGCGCATTTTCCTATCCGCGCCTCGACTCCGTCGTCTGGAGTGCCGGAAATAAGGCCCCTGCCCTCGCGCGCCTCCTCGGCTTCGACGACGGTGCCGGATCGGTGCTCGCCGAGGATGCGAAGGGCGGCATCGTACGCATCGATCTCCGACGCGGCGACGTTACCCGCGACCCCGCGACCAAGCTCTCCGACTTCGTCTCCGCCGATGGCTCCGCGGCCTACGGTGTCGGCGTCGACGGATCCGTCACCCGCCTGACTCCGGCCGGCAGCTGGACCTTCAAGCCTCCGTCCCCAGCGCACGACGTCGTGCCGCAGCCCGACGGAACGCTCCTCGTGCTCGCCAATCGCGGCGAAGGGACGATGGTCTGGCTCATCCGCCCCCCCGAGGATCGCATCGCCGACAGCGTGCTTCTGCCGCGCGTCACGCGGTCGATTCGCACGCCGGCCGGTGACCGCGTCTACTTTCCGGTAGACTCGGGGCTCGTCGGCGTGCGCGGACGCGACCTGCAGATCGTGCCGAGCCTCAAGCTTCCTGCGAAGCCGCGCGCGGTGGTGACGTCGCCGAGCGGCGATCGCATCTACGCGGCGGCGGACTCGAGCAACGAGCTGCTGGTGGTGGACCGCTACAGTGGAAACATCACGACACACATCACCCTCCCCTCCGCGGCCATCGCGCTGCGGATGGATCCCACCGGCCGTTACGTTCTCGCGCGCGCATCCGCGGGCGACACCGCGTACGTGATCTCGGTGAGCACCGATCGCATGGTGGCCGAGGCGCCCACGCAGTGGCGCGCCGATCTCCCCGCCGTCGCGCCGAATGGCTGGCTCGCGCTGCTGCGCGGCAAGGATGTGGTCTTCGCCGACGCCGAGTCGCTCGCGCCGCGCAAAACGACCACGGGCGGCGCTGCCGACGACTGGATGTTCATCAGCTGGAACGGCTTCCGTCCTCGCGCCGCGAGCCTCGATCAGCCGGTGACCTTCGAGTCGAACGACACGGTGCAGCGCGACACCACGGAGAATCCCTTCGCGGGCGCCGCGCCGAGCCCCGGCGACACGCTCGCCGGCGACGGTACGAAGCCGGCGCCACCTGCCGCGCCACCTGCCCCGGGCGCGCCGCCGGCGCACCCTGCGTCGGCGCACGCGGCGCCGGCCGACAGCGCGCCGAAGCAGAGCGGCTACACGGTGCAGTTCGCGGCCCTTCGTGCGCAGGAGGCGGCGAGCGATGCGCTGCGCGATGTGCACGTGCAGGGCGCGACACCACGACTCGTCGCGACGACGCGCGAAGGCGTCACTATCTACCGCGTCGTGATCGGTCCGTTCAACACGCGGGAGGAGGCCGATCGCATCGCGCGCACCTCCGGCAAGGCGTACTGGATCTACGAAGGAGCGCCCTGATGTCGACGCCACTCGGTCCGATCCTCTCGATGTGGGAAGCGGAGGGCAACCGGCACGCGGCGGCGCTCGATGCGTGCGCTGGCGCCGTCGTCATTGGCGAGCGTCCCTCGACGGCGGCGGAGGTCGCGCTCGGGATCGCGCGCGTGCAGGCGCGGCGACGGCGCGTCGCTGTCGCAGACACCGTGGGCGAGCTCGGCCCGCTCGAGGATCTCGTACCGATGGACGCGCCGTACGGTCTCATCGACAGCTTCTTCTACGGCGTGTCGCTCAACAAGATCGCGTACACGGTCGATCCGGCGAAAAATCTCATCATCTTCCCAAGCGGCGCGCCACCGATCGATCACGAAGCGCTCCTCGGCAGCGATCGCTGGGTCAAGCTCCTCGATGGCTTTCGCGCCGCCGATGGACTGCTGCTCATCGTCGCGCCGGCAGAATCGAGCGCACTCTCGTCGCTCATCCAGGTGATGGATGGAGTGGTGCTCGTCGGCAACGTCGCGGCGGCGCCAGGCACGCGCGTGCTCGCGCATGCGCGGCTCCCGGTGATCCCCGCGCGCCCGACCCCGCCGTCGGAAGCAGCTATTTCATCGACGCGAGCGACGACGTCGATCCCGACACCCGTCAGGCCATCGGCGCCGGTGAGCGCAGCACCGCCGGAAGCCCCTCCCGCTACGCTGGCGCCTCCGCCGCCGCCAGTGCCGCCTGCCGAGCCTCCTGTCCCCCCGCGCCCTTCGTTCCACGACTGGAGCGCCATCCAGGCGATCCCCGAGGGCTCCGACGGTGATGTCGAGGACATCGACGTCGACGTCGTCGACGACGAGCCGGAGCAGGTCGCCAACCCGAGCCGTGCCTCTCGCGGGCTGAGCGCCGAGGTCGAAGAGCTGCCCCCGCACGAGCGCGTCGATGAGCGCGTCGAGCGCACCCCGAATCCCGAGCTCGTGCCGCCGTGGGCGCGCGAGGAGGAGTTCACTGGCCCGTCGGTAGCGCGCCCGGGAAACGCAAAGGCGATCTCCTTTTGGGTCGCGATCGTCTTCGGCGCCTTCATCGCTGCCGCGCTGCTCACCTGGCTCACGACATCGATGCTCTCGCGCAACGACGGCACCGACTCGTTCGCCGCGAAGCCCGACTCCGCGCACCCCGCCGCGCACGTGATCGCAGCCCCCGCGCCGACCGCACTCGCCGCGCCCGTGCCGTCAGCATCGACGAATCCGACTTCGACCCTGCACGATAGCGCGCCCGCGAGCGCCACCGCGAGCATCGAGAGCACCGGCTCGCCGTACTCCGTCGTCCTCGCCGACGTCTCCACGCTCACCGGCGCCAACGGCGAGCTCGATCAGGCGTCCGCGCGCAACTTCCCCGTCGTCACCTTCGCGCCCTATCCACGCGCCGACGGCCAGCTCTCGTACGTCGTCATCGCGGGCGCATTCCCCGACTCCGTCGGCGCCGACTCGCTGCTGCGCGCCGTGCGCGAGAAGCGCTATCGCAACGCGAACGCCGCGCACATCGTGAAGCTCCCGTACGCCGTGCTCGTGCAGAAAGGCGTGTCGCAGGATCAGGCGTCCATGTTCGTCCGCGCCTATCTGTCGAAGGGTCTTCCCGTGTACCCACTGTTGCAGCCGGATGGAAGCGCTACCCTCTTCGCTGGAGCCTTCCGAACCATCGAGCAGGCGCAGCCATTGGTCACTAGCTTTAAGGCCAACGGCGACCAGCCGACGGTGACGATTCGGACCGGGAGATCTTTCTAGTGCGTTTGACGAAGCTCGAGCTGCAGGGATTCAAGTCGTTCGCCGATCACACGACGCTCGAGTTCGAACCCGGCGTCACGGCCGTAGTCGGCCCCAATGGTTGTGGAAAGTCCAACGTCTCCGACGCGGTCCGCTGGGTGCTGGGCGAGCAGCGCGCAAAGACGCTGCGCGGCGCAAAGATGGAGGAGGTCATCTTCCAGGGCTCGTCGTCGCGCCGCCCGGTAAACATCGCCGAAGTCTCGCTGTACTTCGAGAACGAGGACGGCTCCCTTCCGGTGCCGTTCAAGGAAGTCGTGATCAGCCGCCGCCTCTCGCGCAGCGGCGAGAGCGAGTACATGCTCAACGGCACCGCCTGTCGACTGCGCGACATTCACGACATGCTTCGCGGCACCGGTCTCGGCACCGACAGCGGCGTGGTCATCGAAGCGAAGATGATCGACGCGCTGTTATCGGACCGCCCCGACGATCGGCGCGAGCTCTTCGAGGAGGCCGCAGGTGTCGGGCTCTATCGCGACCGCCGCCGCACCACCGCACGCCGTCTCGAAGAGACGACGGTCGACCTCTCGCGCCTCGACGACCTGATCTCCGAGGTCCAGTCGCAGGTGCGCTCACTCGCGCGCCAGCGGAAGAAGGCCGAGCGTCACGGCGAGCTGATGGCGAAGCGCTTCGTCGCCGAGATCACGCTCGTCTCGCGCGAGATGGAAGCGTGGCAGACAGAGCTCGCCAGCCTCGAGTTGCAGGTCACTTCGCTGCGCGAGACGCTCCCGATCGCCGAGCAGCGCGTGCACGAGGTCGAACGCCAGCGCGAGAGCGCGTACGGCTCGCGCGCTGCAGCCGAAGCCGGACGCGCGGAGCTGTCGCGCCTCGTCACCGAGCAGCGTGCGAACGCCGCGCAGCTCGAGAGTGAGCTGAAGGTTGCAGAGGAGCGCCAGCGCAACGCGCTCGCACGTCGCGAGCGCGCCGACGCCGAGCGCCGCTCCGGCGAGGAGCTCGGCAACCGACTCGCCGAGGATCGCAACTTCGTGGCGCAGGAGCGAGGCCAGCTCGACGGCGAGCTCGCGGGCGCGCGCGAGACGCTCGCCTCGCGCACGAGCGCGGAGGAAGGCGCGCGCACGTCGGTGACGAATGCGCGGCAGGCGTTCGAGCACCACGAGCGCCGCACGCGCGAGCTGCGCGACGAAGGGCGTCGCCTCGAACTCGACCGCGAGAGCGCCGAGCGCGAGCAGCGCGAGCTGTCAGAGCGCGCCGAGCAGCTCGGCGTCGAGCGCGAGCAGATCTCCGAGGCGGTGACGGCAGCGGCGGATGAGCTGCAGCTCGCCAACCGTCACAAGGAAGAGGCGGACGCCGCGGCTGCCGAGATGGCGACGAGCGTCACCACTGCGCGCACAGCCGCCGACGAAGCGCGTGCGCGCGAGAGTGCCGCGCGCAGTGAGCGTCTTCGCACCGAGGAGCTTTGGACATCGCTGCAGGGGAAGGTACACGGACTCGAGGCGCTCGAGCGCGAGCGCGTCGGCCTCGCGCCCGCGGCGGCGCAGCTGCTCAAGGATCGCGATCAGTTCGGCGAGGGCGCCGTGGTCGGCCCGCTGTCGGACTTCGTGTCGACCGGCGCCGCATCCGCGCAGGCCGTCGAGCGCTTCCTCGGCAACACGGTGCACGCCATCATCGTGCGCGACGGCGCCGCCGCAGACTCGATTCGCGCGTGGCACGCGCGCGTGAATCCCGGCCCGCTGCTGCTGCTGCCGATGGACGCCCCGCCGCAGGAGCAGGCCGAGTCGGGAACGCTCGCCGATCTCGTCGAAACGGCCGAACCTGCGAAGTCGTGGATCCGCAACCTGCTCGGTCACGTGAAGCAGGAGGACGGCGGTACGGCATTCGTCGACGCGCGCGGCGCGGTGTGGCTCCCCGGCTCGGCGCCGAGCACTGGCCCGCTGCGCCGGCGCGCGGAGCTCACCGAGGCGCGCGCGGCGCTCGAGCGCGCGGATGCATCGCGCGCGGGGTTGGTACGCGAGGCCGACGAGGCGCGCGCCGCGCTGCAGAGCGCGGAGGCGGCGGTCGCGAAGGCGATCGAGGCCGCAAGCATCGCGCAGCAGAGCGTGCGCCGCGCGGCGGAGCAGCGCGATGAGATCGAGCGCCGGCGTCAGCGTGCCGCGCGGGAAGTCGAGCAGCTCGACGTGCAGCACGAACGCGTGCAGTCGCGCCAGCAGGAGCTCGTGTCGCGTCTCGCGGACGTCGAGCGTCGCCGCGACGAGAGCGCGGTGGCGCTCGAGCGCGCGGAGAGCGAGCTCGCGGGCACGGGCACGCAGCTCGGCGAGCTGCAGCGCGCGCAGGAGCTCGCGCGCGACGAGCGCGGCACCGCGCAGGTGATCGAGGCGCAGCTCATGGCGCGGCTGCAGAACGCGGCCGACCGCGAGCGCCGTCTCGCGGCCGAGGTCGCGACGGCGGGGACTCGGCTCGAGGCGCTGCAGGCGGAGCTCACGGACATCGAGCAGCACGACCGCGAGCTCGCGCAGCACATGGCCACATGGCGGATGGATCTCGACGCGCGCGCCGCGGCGCTCACGGATGCGCAGCGCCGCCTCGACGACGCCGAGCGCGCGGTGCACGATGCCGACGCGGCGCTCCAGGAGATCGAGCACGCGGGCGATGCGGCGCACCAGCGCGCACACGCGCTCACGGAGTCGCTGCACCACGCCGAGCTGCGCTTCACGGAGCTCTCGGGGCGCCGCACCGCGATCCGCGAGCGCCTTGAGGCAGAGTGGCGTCGTCCGCTCGAGGAGATGCTCGCGGCCGTGCCGCCGAGCGAGATCGACGAGCCGGTGCTGCGCACGGAGGTCGCGCAGCTGCGCTCCGAGCTCGAGAGCATTGGACCGGTGAATGCGCTCGCGATCGAGGAGCACGAGGAGGAGTCGAAGCGCCTCGATTTCCTCACGACGCAGCGCGCGGATCTCATCGACGCGAAGAACTCGCTGCACCAGGCGATCAAGGAAATTGATGTGACCGCGCGCGAGCTCTTCCTCACGACGTTCACGCAGGTGCGCGAACACTTCCGCCAGATCTTCATGACGCTCTTCGGCGGTGGCGACTGCGATTTACGCCTGGAAAATCCTGACACACCGTTGGATTGCGACATCGAGATACACGCGAGCCCGCGCGGCAAGCTCACGCAGCGCATCAATCTGCTCTCGAGCGGCGAGCGTGCGCTCGTGGCGCTGTCGCTGCTGTTCGGAATCTTCCTCACGAAGCCGAGCCCGTTCTGTCTGCTCGACGAGGTGGACGCGCCGCTGGACGATCAGAACATCGGCCGCTTCGTGCGCATGCTCAACCGCTTCAAGGACAAGACGCAGTTCATCGTCATCACGCATAATCCGCGTACGACGACGGAGGCTGCGGACGCGGTGTACGGTGTGACGATGCAGGAGCCGGGCGTTTCGTCCTTCGTGAGCGTGCGGATGCGCGGCGCGGCGGTCGAAGTGCCGGAGCGCGAGATCCCCGCGACGGTCTAGCAGGCCGCTCGCGACGTGAAGCTCACCACGCTTGGCACGGGCACCGCGTCGCCATCTACGCGCGTGAACGCCGGACATCTCGTGGAAGCCGGCGCGGTGACGCTGCTCATGGATTGCGGCAGCGGCGTCGTGCATCGCATGGGCGAGTGCGGCGTGAACTGGCTCGGCATCTCGCATCTCGCGATCACGCACTTCCACCCCGATCACACACTCGACCTCACCACGCTGCTCTTCGCGTGGAAGTACGGCACGCTGCCGCCGCGATCGGCTCCGCTCACGATGCTCGGTCCGATCGGGCTGCAGCAGCTCATCGACCATTTTGCGGCGATCTATGGAAACACGCTCAACGATCCGGGATTTCCGGTGACGGTGCGCGAGCTGGCGCCTGGCGAGCGTGCAGATCTCGGCGACGGAGTTACGATCGAGGCGCACAAGGTCCCCCACACGGCCGAATCCGTTGCATATTCCGTAGTGCGTGGCGCCGCGCGGGTCGTGTACACGGGCGACACCGGCTTCGATACGGCGGTAGCCGAGTGGGCGCGCGAATGCAGCGTGCTGCTGTGCGAGTGTTCGCTGCCGGAAGAGCTCGCGGTACCGAGCCATTTGACACCGGCGCAGGTCGGCGTGATGGCAGAGGTTGCGGAGCCGGAGCGGCTGGTGCTCACGCACTTCTATCCGCCGGTGCTGGACGAAGACATTGGCGAGATCATCGCGCTGCGCTATTCGGGCGAGGTGACCATCGCGAGCGACGGCTGGTTCACTGACATCGAGGAAGGGTAATGCTGGTCGTAATGAAGCACGGCGCGTCCGTAGCGGAGATCGACGCGGTCGTCTCGGTGATCGAGGAGATGGGCTACCAGGCACGCCCCATGCCCGGCGCACAGCGCACGGCGGTGGGGCTCGTCGGCAACGATGGCCGCGTCGACTCGTCGCGCATCAGCGCGCTCTCGGGAGTGGCGCAGGTCATTCACGTCACGCAGCCGTACAAGCAGGTGTCGCGCGAATGGCGGCCGGAGAACACCGTCGTGACGATCGCGCCCGGCGTGGAGCTGGGTGGCAGGGACGTCGTAATCATGGCGGGGCCGTGCTCGGTGGAGTCGGAGGAGCAGATCGTGCTCGCTGCGCATCAGGTCAAGGCGGCGGGCGCGTCGTGTCTCCGCGGTGGCGCCTTCAAGCCGCGCAGCTCACCGTATTCCTTCCAGGGGCTCGGCGAGGTTGGACTCCAGTATCTCGCCACTGCGCGCAAGGAGACGGGGCTCGCGATCGTGACCGAGGCGATGGACGAATCGGGCGCGGAGCTCGTCGCCGAATATGCGGACTGCATCCAGATCGGCGCGCGGAACATGCAGAACTATTCGCTGCTCAAGTTCGTCGGCACACTCGGCAAGCCCGTGCTGCTGAAGCGCGGCCTCGCGGCGACGATCAACGATCTCCTGTTGAGCGCGGAGTACGTGCTCGCGAGCGGGAACAAGGACGTGATCCTGTGCGAGCGCGGCGTGCGCACCTTCGATCCGGCCACGCGCAACATGTTCGATCTCACGGCGATCCCGATCGTGAAGCAGCTGTCGCATCTCCCGATCGTCGCGGACCCGAGTCACGGCACGGGCATTCGCGATCTGGTGACGCCGATGGCGCGCGCCGCGGTGGCCGCAGGGGCGGATGGAGTTCTCGTCGAGGTGCACCCGAATCCGGAGCGCGCGCTGAGCGATGGCGCACAGTCGCTGTACCCGGACCAGTTCGCGCAGCTCGTGGGCGAGCTGAGGAGTATCTCGGCGGCGCTCGGGCGCACGATTACTCCGGCACCGAGGACCGCCGCGGTGGCGGCGGGGTAATATTGCGCATGGGAAAAATCGCTCGTAATTGGTCTCGCACTGCGGTGCTTGTCGGTATCGTGCTCGCAGTACCCGCTGGGTCGGTCGCGGCGCAGAGCGCGGATAGCACGCTCGATCGCGCCGTTGCTGCGTACGCGATGGTCAAGACCGCACGCATCTCCTTTACGCAGACGATCGACAACTCGCTCACTGGCACGAAGGTGACCTCTCAGGGCGAGCTGCAGCAGCGCCGTCCCTCGCGCTTCGCGGTGATGTTCGGCGAGGGCTCGGGCGACCGCATCGTGAGTGACGGACAGTTCGTGTGGGTGTATCTGCCGAGCACGAATCCCGGGCAGGTGATCCGCGCGAAGCTCGGCGCGGACGTTGGCGCGCCGGACTTCGCCGCGCAATTTCTCGAGTCGCCGCGGAAGAGCTACACGGTGAGTGGCGGTGCGGCCGCGAGCATCGATGGCAGCGCGACGCACGCAGTGATGCTCTCGCCGAAGAGCACGGCGTCGCCGTTCACGAAGGTGACCCTCTGGGTGAACGACGGGGACGCGCTGCTACGGAGGGTGGAGACGGTGGATCAGAGCGGGGTGACGCGCCTGATCACGGTGACGAAGTTCGCGAAGAACGCGAGTGTGGATGCGAGCGCGTTCGTGTTCAAGGTGCCGGCGGGGGTGAAGGTGTTCGATGGGCCCACCAGCTAGCATCGGCGAAGGATGTCCGCGCAATTGGCGGTGGCCATCGGAGCGCTGTGTCTCGCGCTGGCGACAAGCGATGCCACCTCGAGCGCAACCGCGTCTCGCGCCCATTTGCCGAATTGCGGCTCAAGTACCGCTCCCAAGGCGTCGATCTATGAGGAGTTCATTCACAAGATCGTCGTTGCCGACGACGACACTGCCTCCCGCCGGATGCTGAAGTTCAAGAAGACAAAGGCCGCGAAGTGGGTGACGGACGAAGCGACGTGCGAGCGCGCGATTGCTTCGCTCAACAAGAGCTTCTTCGAGATTCCGATCAAAGGCCCGATCTATTTGATGCAGACCGGCAGTGACTACGCGGGCTTTGCGAGTCCGAACGACATACTGTTCCACTTCGATCGCAAATTCAAAATCATCGCGTCCGGCGCTTGGCAGTAGTGTGACTAGCGGTCGGGGGCGAGCGATGAGCACAGGAACTCACGGCTCGTCCAAGACCTTCCGCAACTCCTCTACCCTCGTCGCATCCGCCCCCGCCTCCGCCGCGATCATCAACGCCTCCCTCGACAGCGCCCGATACAACTCCAGTATCTCCGGCGTCTCCCCCAACGCCGCGAGATGTGCCCGCACCGTCTCGACATCCCCGCGCACGACCGGCCCCGTGAGTGCCTGTGCCGGCGCCACCGCGGAAGCATTCTGCGCCGCCGCCGTGAGCAGCATGCCGAGCGCACTCCTGGCAGAACTATCTTGAATTCCAACCAATTCGAGCAGTCGCATCCCCACCGACATCAGCACGACCGGAAAGTTCGAGACGAACACCGCGGCGGCGTGATAGCGCGTCTTCTCGCCCGCGGGAATCTCGAGCACCTGCGCTCCGATCGCCGCCGCGAGCGCCCGCGATGCGGCCCGCGCCCCCTCGTCGCCATCGATGCCGATCCACGCGCGCCGCAGCTGCTCCGTCGCGCGCGTGGGATCAGTCAGCGGCAGCAGCGGATGGAAGGTGCCGCACGGATGCCCATGCTCGCGCAACAGGTCGAGCGCCGCCGGCTCCGCGTTCCCGCTCGCGTGAAGCACCGCGACATCCGCGCTCAGCGAGGCAACGGACAGCTCCGTGAGCACGCCGTCGAGCTCCGCATCTCCCACCGCCACCAGCACCACAGTCGCGCTCTCGAGCGACGCCGGCCACGTCCCCCACGTGATGTCGGCCCCCTCACGCCGCCCGTGCAGCCCCACCACATCGACCCCCGCCACACGCATCGCGTGCGCCAGCGCGCGCCCCGCTCGTCCCGCGCCGACCACGAACACGCGAAGTAGCGTCATGTCGTGTGCGGTACGTCCTCGTGCTTCTCGGCCCGCCGCGTGCCGGCCCGTCGCAGCAGATCGTTCTCCACCTGCGCGCCCACGGTCAGCTCGAGCGCCGCTGCGATCACGCGATCGTCGTCCAGTCGCCGCTTGAACTCCGCCTCGGGACCGAGCGCATACCGAGCGATCTCGAGGCCGAGCAGCCGGTCGACCGCAGCGCGCGCCGAGTCGAAGTGCACCCGATCGAGCTTGATGCCCTTCGCCGACACGCGCTGCCAGAGCGATTCGCGCAGCGCGCTCGTCACCACGAAATCCGGCGCCTGCACCGCATGCGCGCCCTTCGCCGCGAGCGCGCTCTCGGTGAGCGCATCGCGGAACTTCGGCGCGCCCGCGCCGATCATCCGCCAGAAGGCGCGCGTACCGTTGATCGAGTCCGACGCCGAGACGAACAGATCCGGCGTGATCCCCCCGCCGCCGTACACGACGCGCCCGTCGTCGGTCTTGAACGGCGTCCGCTTCGCCAGCGGAAGCTCCGAACCGCTGTCCGCGGCGACACCCTTCGCCGCCCCAGGAGGCGCGGCGTCCTCATCGTCATCACTGCCGGGAAGAACAACAGCCGCCTTCTGGATGCTTCGCCCCGACGGCGTGAACCAGCGAGCCGTCGTCAGCTTGAGCGCGCTCGCGCTGTCGTCGAGGCGGAACACCGACTGCGCGCTCCCCTTCCCGTACGACGTCGTGCCGATGATCGCCGCGCGATCGTGATCCTGCAGCGCGCCCGCGACGATCTCCGACGCGCTCGCGCTGTGCTCATCAACCAACGCGATCAGCTTGAGATCCGGCCACAGCTGTTTCGCCTCGTCCACGTACGACTGCGCAACGCCGCGTCCGCGCACGGACACGATCGGCATCCCGGGATCGAGAAAGAGATCCGCGATCTGAATCCCCTGCTCGAGCAACCCTCCCGGATTCGCGCGCAGATCCATCACGAGCGTCTTCATCCCCTGCGCGCGCAGCTGCGTCACCGCCTGCTTGACCTCCTCCTCGCTCGAGTCGCTGAAGATCGTGAGATCGAGATACCCGACGCCATCGCCGATCATCGAGACGTGCCGCACCGAGTGCACGCGGATCTCGCCGCGCGCGAGCGTGAACGGAATTCGCGCCGGCACTCCAGGTCGCTCGATCTGCAACAACACCGTCGACCCAGGCTTGCCGCGAAGCGAGCCGCGCGCGTCGTCCGGCGTCCACCCGCTCGTGCTCTTGCCGTCGATCGACACGATGCGGTCGCCCGGCTGAATCCCCGCGCGCTCGGCCGGCGTCCCCGGCAGCGGCGCGACGATCGTGATCCACCCGTCGCGCACGTCGATCTGGATGCCGATCCCCGCGTAGTGCCCGGTCGTGCTCTCCGTGAGCGCGCGCAGGCGATCAGCCGTGAGGTACACCGAGTGCGGGTCGTGCAGCTCGCGCACCATTCCCTCGGCCGCCTTGCGATAGATGTCGCTGTCCGCGATCGCATCGACGAAATCCCTTTCGACGTGCGATCGTACCTGCTCGAACAGCTGCGCGCGCTCGTACGCGCCGTTGTCGCGATGGAGCCCGCGCCGCAGCAGCCAGCCACCGAGCACGAGCACGAGCGAGAGCGCCGCGACTGCGACCACGGCACGCGCGCGCAGCCGTCCGGAGTTCGCGTCCGGCATCTCCGCGTTAGACACGCGCCACTGCACTCTTGTCGGGGAAGAGCTCCGGCATGCGCGACGTCAGCTCGGCCGTCACGCGCTTGAGCACCTCGTGCTCCGTGCCACTCGCCTCGACGGCCGCGATCGGGCCGCACTCGGGATGCTCGCGCTGCCATGCGGCCGTCGCGCACTCCGCGAACGCGCGCTCGACGCGCGCATGAAAGTCATCGCCCGCGCTCTCGATACGGTCCGCGCCGCCGCGCGCCACGATGCGCGCATCGCGAATCGCCGAAGGCGCCGTCAGCAGAATAGTGAGATCGGGGACAAGCCCCGCCGTCGCGAGCCTGTTCGCCGCGCGCACTTCCTCGAACGAAAGCCCGCGGCCGACCACTTGATACGCGTACGTCGAGAGAAAAAATCTGTCGGCGAGCACGAGCTCTCCACGCGCGATCGCGGGCTTCACCACCTCGGCAATCAGCTCCGCGCGCGACGCCATGAACAGCAGCGCTTCGGCCCGCGCATTCATCTCCCGTCCCGGCTCGAGCAGCATGTGCCGGATCTCGTTGCCGAGCGCGGTGCCGCCGGGCTCGCGCACGGAGAGTGCCGTATACGGCTTCTGATGCGCGGCGAGCCAGTCGCACACGAGGCGAAGCTGCGTGGTCTTCCCCGCACCCTCCGGTCCCTCGAATACGACCAGCCGTCCGCGCGCCACGGTCACGCCAGCGTGATGATCGAGCTGGTCGCGCCCTTCTTGATGCCGTCGAGAATCCACTCGTTCACCCGCGCCATCACCTTCTCGAAATTCTCCTGCGACGCCACGACGTTCTGATACACCGTCTTCCCCTGCACCTGGCCGAGGAGGGCGTCGAGGTTGTTCTCCATCTCTTCGGTGGGCTGCTCGCCGCGCTCCATCATCTTCTGCGCGTCGATGCGAATCTGCTCCATCTGGCGAAGCAGCGTCACCGCGTCCTTGTCCTGGTTCAGCGCGTCGTTCGAGCGCTTCACCGCCTTGTATTCCGCACTCTGGCCGATCAAGCGGCCAAGCTCCTTCGCCTTGTCTTCCAACACGGTCATTCGTCCTTTCGTCTCGCGATCAGAAAACGCTCGCGTCCGGCGAGATCGAGCCTCACCGCGACATCGCGATACCGGCCGTCAGCGAGGGCGAGCTCCGCCGCCAACGAGGCACGTCGCGAATCGAGTTCCATCACCAAAAGTCCACCAGCTACAAGCACGTCTGGTGCCCCGCGAATCAGGAGCGCCGTAATCGCCATCCCGCCCTGCGCCGAGAAGAGCGCGAGCGGCGGCTCCCAGTTGCGCACGGAATCGGGGAGCGCGGGCGCTTCGTCGAAGGAAATGTAAGGCGGATTGGACACCAGCACCCGTGCCCGTTCCCCCCTCACAGGCGCGAGCAACGACCCCTCGCGCCACTCCACCGGCGCATGCAGCTCGCGCGCGATCCGTTCTGCGTTCCCGCGCGCGACATCGACGGCGCCGCGCGAGATGTCGGTGCCGATGACGCGGTCGAACTTCCCCTCGCTCGCGAGCGAGAGGGCGATCGCCCCCGAGCCGGTGCCGATGTCGACCGCGAGCCCCGTCGCCTCGCGCGCGAGCACCTCATCGACGAGCAGCTCCGTCTCCTGCCGCGGGATCAGCACGCGCTCGTCGACGTGCAGCGTGAGATGCCGAAAGGCCGAGCGCCCGACGGCGTACGCGAACGGCGCGCCGCTTGCGCGCATGCGGGCCGCGGCGCGACATGCGGACGCGCGAACGACATCGACCTCGTCGAGCTCGTGCATGATCGCCCAGAAGCGCGGCACATCGTAAACGGCGGCGACGATGTCGCTCGCCTCGCGGCGCGCCTCATCGATGCCGACGCGATGCAGCTCGCCTGCCATCTCGCGCACGAGCATCCCGACCGTGCTCGTGTGCGTCGCGGCGTTCGTGATGTCAGCCATCGAGCATCTCGTTCTGCGTCGCGATCGCGAGCGCATCCATCATGTCGTCGAGGTCGCCGTCGAGCGTGTGCGCGAGCTCGTGCGACGTGTAGCCGATGCGGTGATCGGTGACGCGATTCTGCGGGAAGTTGTACGTGCGAATTTTCGCCGAGCGGTCGCCGGTGCCCACTTGTGTTTTGCGCATGCGCGAGCGCGCGGACTCGATCTCCGCGAGCCGCGCGTCCAGAATGCGCGAGCGCAGTACCTCCATCCCCTTCAGCTTGTTCTGCAGCTGCGACTTCTGATCCTGCTGACTGACGACGATCCCCGTGGGGATGTGCGTGATGCGCACGGCGGAGTCGGTGGTGTTGACGCTCTGACCGCCGGGCCCGGACGAGCGAAACACATCAATCCGCAGATCCTTGTCCTCGATCTTCACATCCACCTCTTCCGCCTCGGGCAACACTGCGACCGTCGCGGCCGACGTATGGATGCGCCCCTGATTCTCCGTCGCGGGCACGCGCTGCACGCGATGCACGCCGCTCTCCCATCGCAGACGACCGAACGCGCCGTCGCCCTCGACCTTGAAGATCGCTTCCTTCAAGCCGCCAAGCGTGCCGTCGGAGTGCGAGATGGTCTGGATGCGCCAGCGGCGATGCTCGGCGTAGCGCGTGTACATGCGATAGAGGTCGGCGGCGAAGAGCGCGGCCTCGTCGCCGCCGGTGCCCGCGCGGATCTCGAGGATGGCGGGGCGGTCGTCGAGCGGATCGCGCGGCAGGAGGAGCGGTGTGAGCTTTTTCTCGAGCGCGGCGATCTGCGCAACGAGCGTCTCCTCTTCGGCGCGCGCTTCCGCGGCCATCTCCGGGTCATCTACGAGAACGAGCTCGCGCGTTTGCGCGAGCTCGCTCTCGTACTTCCGAAGCTGGGTCGCCAACTCCTTCACGGGGGCCAACCGCGCGTGCTCTCGCCCAAGCTCGGCGAATCGCGACGGGTCCCGCCCGCTCGGAGCGGCCGAAAGCTCGCCTTCTACCTCTTCGAATCTGGCGAGCGCTTCATCGAGCCGATCCTTGATGCTCAGGCCGGCTTCCCGTACTTCTGGCGGAAGCGCTCGACGCGACCGGCGGTGTCGATGAGCTTCTGCTTGCCCGTGTAGAACGGGTGGCAGTTGCCGCAGATGTCGGTGTGGATCTCGGACTGCGTGGAGCGGGTCGTAAATTCATTGCCGCAGGCGCACTTGACCGTGGCGGTCGCGTACGTCGGGTGGATATCAGCTTTCATGATGCCTCGGGCGCGCTGAGGTGGGTCGGGGACAGCTTCGAAATATAAGCCAGCCGGGCGGTAAAGATCAAGCTGACAAAGGGTTAACGATGCAGACTGCGGCGAGGTTCCCGGGGTCTGGGTCGGGCACTCTGCGGAGGCTGATCCGCGACGAAGCGCGCAGAACGAGTGTCCAGTTACCGCAAGAGGTCGCCGCGCTTGATGGACGACCGGGCCCAGTGCACATTCTTCCTCTGAAATCACCCCTTCGCGCCACGCTCGATCCTTCCCGCCGAATGGACGCGCCATGACAATCGCCACCAACGCCAGAAAGCGGCGCAGTTACACTCGTGCGGCGCTGTGGTGGACCGTCACCACCAACGCGTTCAGCGGCGTCGTGTTGCTCATTCTCGGCATCGCGGGGTCCTCGTACCTTATCCGCACGTTCGACCTGTCGCCGACGTTCGTCCATCTTGCCGCTGTCCTCGTATTCCTCCCGATCGCCATTACGATGGCGATGGACCTCTACCGAATCTCCATGCTGCGATCGGTAATTGGCAGCACGGGGCTCGAGCTCGACGCGCTCGGTTCCGCCGCGTCAGGACCGATGCCGGCCAATCCAACCGCACTCCTGGAGTTCGAACAGCGCATGGTCGACATGGCGCGGCCCTTTGCGTGGGCGCGTGCAATCGCCGACGTCATTCTCGGCGTCATGCTCGTGGCACTGACAGTCGCCGCGTTGCGCCATTTCGGTCCGCTGGACACGTCGACGACGGTTCCCTACCTCTTCGGCGCCATGTTCGTGCTTGTCGTAGTCGGTGGCACCGTCAGTGATGTTTATCGCACCTGGGCGGTGTTCGCGATTCCGCTCGCCCAGAAAACGAACGTCGTCGTCAAACCCGTCGAGCAATTTCTGCTCGTCACGTGGCTGGGTCTTATCGTTGCATTCGATGCGCTCTTCATCATGTCCCGCTCACCGCAGCTCATCCTGCTGGCGGTGGTGGTCGGCGTCATCGGTGCTGCGATGACGATTCAGAGCTACAGACAAACCGTCTCACGCGCGATCGTAAATCCGATCGACGTCGCGCCGATCACGATCGATGCAGGCGAGACGATCACACTCTCGATTGCTGGCGTCACGATCGCCGCCGGTGGCCTCCTTCAGAAGGTCGGCTTCGGTCGCAAGGTCCCGCAGCAGTTTTTTACGCCGGAGTCGGGCAGAAAGCTCAACCCCTGGGGGCAGAACGCATTCCTGGTGAGCGAGACGCGAGTGTACTTCATCTTCGTGCCCATAGCACTCGGCGACCAGGCGCTGGACAACATGTCGATGATTGAGTCGCTGCTCGGCGGAAAGCACATCCGCGCGAAGCTGGACGACATGCTCCGGACAATGACCCTGCGGCAAATCTATGAATCGAATCCGATCAATTTCGCGCTCAATCTTAGCGATATCAGTCGCGTCGACGTCCTCAAGCGCACGGGCACCAGGCAGGACATCGCGTTCGTCGACGCGAAGGGAGACAGGATCCGCGCGATCGTCGACGAATCGCCGGATCTCGAGGAGTTCGAGGCGTTCGCACAGCGAGGCGGGATCGGGCGAAGCGCCGCTGGTGCGTAGATAGTGCTGGGGTGGGCCACCGGGGAATATCCGCCGGATTGCGTGGCGTCGCCCAGGCGTTTGACAGCCTACATCTGTCTCTCTAGCTTCCGCGAATCGACAATCACGAGCCACGTACACTCCCTCTCCTACTTGGCGCGCCCGTGGAAACAGCGGACTTCCTCTCCACCGTACCCCTCCTCAGCGGCCTCGACGTCGCCGAGCTCGCGAAGTTCGCCGAGGTCACGCGAGAGCGGAGCTACCCCAAGGGGAGCGTCATCCTCTTCGAGCACGATCCCGGCGACTCCCTCTTCATCGTCCGCTCCGGACGCGTGAAGGTCGTGCTGATAGGCGAAGACGGACGCGAAGTCATCCTCGGCATCCTCGGCGTCAGCAACCACTTCGGCGAGCTCTCGCTCATCGACAGCCGCCCGCGCTCCGCGCACGTGATCGCGATGGAAGATGCGACGCTGCTCGTGCTGCATCGCGACGACTTCCGTCGGCGCGTGCTCGAATCGCCCGCCGTCGCATGGGCGCTCTTGCAGGAGCTGTCGCGCCGCCTGCGTCGCGCCGATGAACAAATCGGTCGACTCGTGCTGCTCGACGTCGACGGACGGATCGCGCGACTGCTCCTCGATGCCGCGGGTGAGAGCGGGGGCACCGTCATCGAGAAGCGCCTCACGCACCAGACGATCGCGCAGATGATCGGCGCGAGCAGAGAGACCGTCTCGCGCGCGATGCGCGACTTCCAGGACCGCGGACTGATCGACGTCGAGAAGCGCCAGATTTCCGTTGCCAACCGCGAGGGGCTCGAGGCGCTGGCGCGAGTGAAAGTCTGAGCGCGTAAGCTCCACATGACGATCACGCTCACATTCTGGGGAACGCGCGGCTCCGTGCCTTCCCCCGGCGCATCGACCGCGTACTTCGGTGGCAACACGCCGTGCCTCGAGCTCCGCACCGGCACCGGCGCGCTCATGATCCTCGACGGCGGCACCGGCATCCGCCACCTCGGCCGCTCGCTCCTCGAGCGCGCCGGTGGCAAGCCGATCGTCGCCGACATTCTGCTCAGCCATGCGCACTGGGATCACATTCAGGGGCTCCCCTATTTCGCCCCGCTGTACGAGGCCGGACACGAGTTCACCTTCCGCGCCGTCCCCGCCGCGCTGGGCGGCATCGAGCACGCACTTCGCTCGCAGATGTCGAGTGAAGTCTTCCCCGTGACGTTCGACGCATTTCGCGCGCAGGTCCACTTTCGCGCACTCAACGAGATCGAGCGCGGCTCGGGTTTCGCCCTGAAAACGGTTGCGCTACGCCATCCGGGGGGCGCAACTGGCTATCGCATCACCGACGGTAACGCCGGAAGCCCGGCACTCGTCTACATTTCGGATAACGAGCTCGGCAACGCCGATGGGTATTCGTCGGCGCCGAAGTGGCGTGAGGAGCTCGTGTCGTTCGTGCGTGGGGCTTCGCTGCTCGTGCACGATGCCATGTATACGGCCGACGAGTATGAGCGGCACCGCGGGTGGGGACACTCGCGGTACGAAGACGTCGTGGACCTCGCGCTTGACGCGGGAGTGCAACGGCTGGTGCTCTTTCATCAC
The DNA here is from genome assembly GCA_038237245.1 of Gemmatimonadales bacterium. Lineage (GTDB taxonomy): Bacteria > Gemmatimonadota > Gemmatimonadetes > Gemmatimonadales > Gemmatimonadaceae > FEN-1250. The sequence goes on from JBBRYY010000035.1 coordinate 28,406, forward strand.
CATCCCGAGCGCTCCGATACCGCGGTGAGCGAGCAGATTGCGGCATGCCAGAAACGCGTGAGCGACAAGGGCGCGCGTCTCGAAGTACTGGCGGCCGCGGAGGGTGCGACGCTCACCGTGTAGCCGGGAGACAGCATGCAACGCCGAAGCCCGATTCTCCGCTCGACCGCGATGCTCGTCGTGCCCCTCGCGATGATCTGCGCGAGCGCACTTCGGCTCCGCGCACAGCAGCACGAATCGTGGCCGTTGGTCGGCGCGCTCCCCTTCTCGAACAGCGTCGTCGGCGACGAGCACATCGCGCTCAACCCGCTCATCAGCGGCGTGCCGGAGCTCATCCTCATCGAGCTCGGACGCAACCCCGCCCTACGCACCGTCGAGCCCGCGCGCCTGCGCCGGGTGCTCGCGTTGCAGAAGGTCGATCCCAACTCGCGCCTCGACGACGAGACGGCATCGCACGTCGGACGCATCCTCGGCGCGCAGTGGATGATTCGCGGGATCTTCACCGGCGACGGTCACGGCACGATCCGCATCGCCACCTACATGATCGATGTGGCGACGGGGCAGGTCGAGCATACCGCGAACGCCGAAGGGAAGGAGGCGAATCTCGCGAGTCTGATTGGGCAGATCTCGGAGCATCTCAGCCACGACATGCGCCTGGCCGATCTGCCGAAGGACGGCAAGCGCGCGCGCGAGACGACGCAGAAGGCGTCGTATCAGAC
>JBBRYY010000036.1:0-28174 GCA_038237245.1 Gemmatimonadales bacterium
CGCATGTACGTCACGCCGAGATGCTTCTTCGCCTCGGCGTAACACTCCGTCGTCGGCTTGTCGGCGAATCGCGAGAGCACATACGGCCACTGCGGCTCGGGACACACCCCCTGCTTCGCGAGCGTCTTCATCCCGTCGCGCAGCTGCGCGCCGCTGTCCTCGTCCACCGTGCGCTCGATGACACGCTCGTTGTAGTAAATGAAGAGGCGCGAGGGCACGAAATCCTCCTCCTTCTGTTTCAGCAGCTCGAACTCGAAGGCGCCGCCGATTGCGTTCGCGGTGCACGAACCGAGCTGTCCCTGATCGTAAATCGCGGGCATCTGCGGCCGCAGGTCCAGCTTGGTCGGCAGCGTCTTCGCCGACACTCGGCGCGGCACCTTGAACGAGAAGTCGCGCTGGTCCGGTAGATCCGGCACCCAGCCGTACCGCTTGATGATGCGCTTGCGTGGTGCAGCCATCTCTCCCCCCGAAGGCGATAGAGCCTATTGTGGGACGCTCACTCGCCGCGCGCCAGATCCGCGAGCACCGCGTGCGCAACCGGGTCGAGCCGCGCGGGATCATCGACGACGCGCTCATCCGGAAGCACCCGCGCCGCGTGGATCGCGTCGCGGGTCATGTCGTTCGTCATCGCGACACAGCGCATCCCCGCCGCATTGGCCGCGCGCACGCCGGGGAGCGAATCCTCGAGCACGAAGCAATCGTGCGGCTTCGCGCCGAGCTTCTGCGCGACGAGCAGGAAAATCTCCGGCGAGGGCTTCGCCAACTGCACGTCTTCGCGCGTCACGAGCACATCGAGTTCGCCCGTGAGCCCGAGGCGCTCGAGCACGAGCACCGCGTGCTTGCGATGCGACATCGTCGCGATTCCCACCGGATAGCCCTCTCGCCGAAGCTCGCGCAGCAGTGACGTCGACCAGGGATATTCCTGCTCGCGGATCAGCCGCTCGTCGGCGATTATTGCCTCGTAAATATCGAGCCGGAGCGCCATGTACGCGTCGAGTGGCGTCGACTCGCCTAGCGCCTCCATCCGCTGCGCCGCGTGCGACGCGAGATCGAATCGCGAGAGCAGCATCGCCGCGACCTCCTCGCGCGAATGGCCCACCATGTCGCCGTAGGCGACGATGATATCCTGCGCGCGAACCGTCTCCGGACTCAGCTCCATCGCCGCGCGCGCGTACGACCGCGCCTTGAGCGCCTCGGTCTGCACGAGCGTTCCATCGAGATCGAAGATCGCGCCAACGCGACGGGTCGCCACTTCGGAGATTCAGCGTGTTTGCGAGGACACCGACGGAGTCGATGTCGGCGATTCCGTGAGTCCCATCGTGGCGATCCGGTAGAAGGCTCTCCCGATCGGACCGGTCCAAATCCGATGCAACAAGGGCGTGGTCGTCACGGCCCCGATGACGTCGGAAAGAACGAGCAACGCAATACTCATCATGGCCACTGCGCCGACGACCGCGAAGAGCAACCCCGTGCGGCCAACTTCGTATATCCCATTGCCAAGATTCGTCCGGAGTGCGCGCACCACGGCGAGCACCAGGGCCGACGCAATAAAGCCGATGCCAAGCGCCCAGGTGCGGCGACGGCGCCGCTCGCTCCATCGCGGCCCCAGCGTCCGCTGCGCGCGCACCGCGCTTCGCTCGAGGTTCGCGGCGACGACTGCGCGACGAAACGCGTCATAGCCGAATCCCTGTTCCGCAAGCGCGCGCACGCCGGACACCAATTGCGCGACCAGCGCGGCGATGATCGTAATGATCAGCGTAGCTAGCAGAGCTCTGTCAGCGTCGTAGTGCGCGATGCGCACGATGTGCGGCGAGGCCCACGCAAGCGCGATCGCACCGATGGCGAGCGCGGGCGCGAGAGAGAGAAAGAGCCGGATCGACGGCGCGACGTCGGGACGCATGGCCCGAAGGGCATCCAGCGCCTCCACCACCGCTTCACCAGTCTGAAACCGCGCGGCCGGATCCTTTTTCAAAAGCATGCCGATCGTGCTGAGGAGCCCCTCCGGGAGATCGGGACGCATCTCCGCAATTGCCGGCGCCTCGCGCGTCAACTGCTGCGCGATGATCGCGTTCGCATTGTCACCGTCGAATGGCAGGCGCGCGGTGACCGCGTAGAACGCGACGATCCCGAGCGAGTACAGGTCGGCGCGTCCATCGACGGCATCTCCGGCCGCCTGCTCGGGGCTCATGAAGTGCGGCGTTCCCACGATCTCGCCAGGCGTATCCGAACTGTGCACGGCGACACCGCGCGCAATGCCGAAATCGGTGACGAGCGCGCGGCCGGTCGCGCGCTCGAGAAGGATGTTGTCTGGCTTTACATCGCGGTGAATCACTCCACGCCCGTGAGCGTACGAAAGCGCCCACGCAATCTCCTGAATCAAACGCACGGCCTCCGCGGTACCGAGTGGTCCGCCGAGGCGCACGCGCTCCGTGAGCGTTTCGCCATCCACGAAGCCCATCACGAAACAGAGCAAGTCACCCCGCTCCTCCACGGCGTGCACCGGCACGATGTTCGGATGCGAGAAGGACGCCGCCGTCCGCGTTTCGTACAAAAATCGCTCACGCCATTCGGGACGCATCGCGAACTCGGGCGGCAACACTTTGATCGCGACGGGACGCTCGAGTGTCAGATCGCGCGCGAGATACACGATCCCCATCCCTCCACGTCCCAACTGACGCTCGAGCGCGTACGACGGCGCGAGCGCGCGGCGAAGCAGCTCGCCCGACGAAGGCGCGGAGAGAGAGTGCTCGCTCCCTTCACTCATCCTCGGCGCTCAGTACCGCCAGCTCGTCGTATCCCCTTTCGCCGTCTTCAGGAAGTGCGCGGTCATCAGCTTGATGAAACGCGGATGATAGGTCAGCCGCGAGATCATGTTCGCGTTCGCGTGATCGCCGCTCCAGCAATGCTCGTCGCGCGCACCGTAGTCGACCACCGCATCCGCCGGCGGGTTCTTCGCGCTCTTCAGGAAGTCATCCGCGTAGTACACGGCGTCGTTCAGGAAGAAGTTGTCCGACCGCCCGACGTTCAGCGTGATCTTCCCGCGCAGCTTCGGGCCGAGCGTCGCCCAATCGCGCTGCATGATGTGCACGAGATCGTAGTTGTCGCGCCAGTATGCCGCGACGCTCGAGTCGATCACGCCGGTACGCTTGTCGAAGATGCGCTTCGGATATCCGTCCGCGCCCACTGGCGAGAAGACTGCCTCCCAGATGTCCCACTGCCCACCCGACCGCGTCTTCGATCCGAGCACGGCCTCCTTCTGATTCGACTGCTCCATGGTCACACGCGTGCGCCCCATGTAGTCGCGCTCCGCGGGACGCGGTGTCTTGCGCCACGGCCCTTCGCTGTAGAACGCGTTCCCGTCGTGATAGAGATCCACCGTCGTGAAGGCGTGGAAGTCGATCGGGTCCGGACAGTTCGCGTACGCGCCGTTGTAGTCCTCGGGGTACTTCACCTGCACGCCGAGCGCTTCCCAGCCACCCGTCGATCCGCCGTACAGCGCTCGCGCCCACGCACCGAGCCCGCGATAGTGCGACTCCACGTAGGGAATCAGCTCGTACGTGATCGCGTCGCCATACGGACCGTTGTTCTCCGAGTTCACCGCGTACGAATCGTCGTAGTACGGCGTCGGATGCTGGATCGTGAGTGAGAGCACGCGCGGGAAGCCCGGGCCCGTCCACTCCTTGTAGAACTCGTACCCCTTCTCCTGCTGCAGCCGCTCGTAGCCGAACTTCGTGCACAGATCGAACTCGTGTCCGTTCGGGCAGTGCACCGTCAGGCTGTCGATGTTGTACGGCGGAAGCTTCGTGTCGGGCGGAGTCTCGCGAAAATCGCTGGCATCCGTCTGAAAGTGCCCGTGATAGATCGCGAGCGGAAAGTGCGCGTTCGGATGCGTGTCGAAGCCCTCCGGCAGGATCAGAATCGCCCCGAGATACACCGGCCGCCCCCAGAACTTCGTCAGGCGGTCGCTCAGCACCTTGAAGTGCTTCACGTACTTCGTGTCCGCCACTCCCGGGATCGGTGGAATCGTCTGGTCGAGCACGATGTGGATCGGCGTCGCGCTCGCGGGATCGATGTGCATCTTCACCGGCTTGCTGTACAGATTCCCCGGCGCATCGGGCCACTGCTGCCCCTCGCCGCGATCGCCCGCCGGAAGCTTCACCGTCTTGCCGTCGCCACGGTGGAAGGTCTCGTACACGTGCAGGAGCCCCTGCACCCAGTAGTCGCCGGCCGGTATGCCAGCGAGCGAGTTCTTCGGATAGCCGAGCGTCGTGTCGCTCACGATCGCCTCGGTCGCGGGCGCCAGTCCGTCGACATCCACGCCGAACACCTGCTGCGTTGACACCGCGTCCGAGATCTGCGCGCGAGGCTCCTTCGAGCTGTCGGTCGAGATGAGCAGCAGCACCCGCCCGTCGAGCGGCTTGGAGCTCTGCGACGCCGCGAACGAGATTCCCACGCGCAACGGCGCAGAGCCATGCGCCTCGGCGGCCGGCGGCGGCGCGACCTTCTCGCACGAGAGCTGAACGAGAGCAAGCGTGAACAGGCTCGCGATGCGAGCAGGCGAAGCCCAGCGGAGCGATGTGCGCACGCGTGTCTCCGAGCTGAAGTGCGAAGCGTCCGATCGTATACGAACAAGATCGGAGCGATCGTCGGCTATCGCAAGGAAGACTTCGTGAGATGCGTGTGCGAACCGTCCGGTGAGCTAGTGCCCGACTTCGATGTGCGGACGCCCCACTAGCGGCGCGTACGCGTTGCGCAGCGCGGTCTCGATGTCCGCGGGCTCGATCGGCTTGTCGAAGAAGAAGCCCTGACCCAGCTCACAGCCGAGATCCTGCAGCCCGCTCAGCTGCTGCTTCAACTCGATCCCCTCGGCGATCGTCTGCAGCTGGAGCGTCTCCCCCAGCGCGATCACCGCGCGCGCGAGCGCGGACTCCGTGTCGCCGCGCCCGACATCGTCGACGAACGACTTGTCGATTTTCAGGATGTCGATCGGAAAGCGCTGCAGATAGCCGAGCGATGAGTATCCCGTGCCGAAGTCGTCGATCGCGAGGCGGACGCCGAGCGCCTTGAGCGCGTGCAACCGCTCGAGAATCGTCTCGCTCTGCTGCATCAACACGCTCTCGGTGATCTCGAGCACGAGCAGCCGCGGATCCATCCCGCTGTCGCTCAGCGCGCGCCGCACATCCTCCACCACGTGTTCACCCTGCAGCTGATGCCCGGAGATGTTGATCGTCAGCGTGAGCGGATGTCCCGCGGGTCGCAGCTTCTCCCATCCGACGGCCTGACGGCATGCCTCGCGCACGACCCACCGTCCCAGCGGCACGATCAGCCCCGTCTCCTCCGCCAGCGGAATGAAGGTGAGCGGCGACATCATTCCACGCGTGGGGTGATTCCAGCGGACGAGCGCCTCGACGCCGGCGATCTCCCCCGTGTGCAACAGCACGATCGGCTGGTAGCGCAGCGTGAACTCGTCGCGCTCGATCGCGTGGCGGAGATCCGCCTCGAGCTCGAGCCGCTCCAGCGCCTCCGTGTGCATGCGCGCCTCGTAGCGGCGGTACTGCCCCTTCCCGCTCTGCTTCGCGATGTACATCGCCATGTCGGCGTTGCGCAGCAGATCGGATGCGGTGTGATCCGGATCCGCGCTCACGATCCCGATGCTCGCCGAGACGAACACCTCTTTCCCCTCGAGATGGAAGGGGTGGCGCATGGTATCGAGCACGCGCTCGACGACGGTCATCGCCGCACTATCGTCGGTCGCATCCTCGATCAGGATAGCGAACTCGTCGCCGCCGAAGCGCGCGATCGTGTCCACGGTGCGCACCGCGTCCTGCATGCGTGCGGCCGTGTGGATCAGCAGCATGTCGCCCTGCGCGTGGCCGAGCGAGTCATTGACGGACTTGAAGTTGTCGAGATCGAGAAAGATCACGGCGATCGTGCGCGAGTGCCGTCGCGCGAGTGCGAGCGCGTGGGTCACCCGGTCGAGGAAGAGCGCGCGGTTCGCGAGTCCGGTGAGCGTGTCGTGGAAGGCCTGATGCTCCAGCGCGGCCGCGAGCGCCTTTCGCTCGCTGATGTCGCGGGTGTTGAGCACGATGCCGCGCACGGTGGGCTCGTCGAGCAGATTCGTTCCGATCACCTCGACATCCCGCCAGCCGCCGTCGCGATGACGGATGCGCCACTCGGCCGGCGTCGTGACGGCGCCGCGCGGGAGCACCGACATGAAGAAGCTGAGTGTGCGCGGCACGTCGTCGGGGTGTACGAGCTCCGCGAGACGCTTTCCTTCGATCTCGCTCGGGAGATGCCCGAAGATCTGCGCGATGGTGGGACTCACGTAGCGGATGACCGTGTCGGGATCGACGATGGTGATGACATCGGACGAATGCTGCACCAGCGCTCCGAAGCGAGCCTCGCCCTCGCGCTTCGACTGCTCGGAGAGGAGCCGCACGTTCTCGCGCACCGCGGCGACCTGGCGGACCACGACGAGCGCGGTGATCACGATGCCACCGATCGCGAGCACGCTCATCGGGTCGGGCCACTGTCGCACGGCCACGACGCCGAGCAGTGCGTACGAGAAAGCGACGCTGAAGTACGGAAGAAAGGTGAACGGCTGCGAGCGTGCCTCGCTGTCGCTCTCGCTCGTGATCGCGGGAGGCTGCGTGTAGTACCGCGCCAGCGCATATGCGATCACCATATACGCGAGAACATAGATGAGATCCGTCCAGTTCGTGCGTCCCCATCCGTATTTCAGAAGCGTGATGTCTGTGCACAGGTCGGACAGCAGATAGAGCAGCAATCCCGCAAGCAGCATCGCGGGAGTTCCGGAATTCGTCTGCGCTGGGTGACGCATGAACGCCGTGACGACACCGAGTAGCAGCAGCATCGAGGCGATCGGATACGCAAGCGACCAGAACGTGCCCCAGAATCCATCGAGCTGGTAAGATCCCGAGGGGATGATGACGAGATACCAGATCGCAAGTCCGCCACCGACGATGACGGTCCCTGCATCGACCAGGAATTTCCAGTATTCGTTCCGCACGCGGCGCGCGAGCGGCATCGACAGCAGCCCCGCGAGACCAAACGAGTAGAAGCCGAAGTAGAGAACGTTCGTCCAGTCGGCGAGCGGATTTCCGTTCTGCTCATACTTCGAATAGAACGCCGTCACGTTGCCCACGAACACACACGTGAATGCAATGCCGATGAAGCGAAGGGCGCGACGAATCCGTGGATCCGTGCTGGAGCGCTGGCTGGCGCGAAACGCCAGCGTCGCCACGGCGGCGTTCATGGGCAGGAACGCGAGGGCCCGGACGATTTGTGCCCAGAGGCTCGGCTGCGCGCGGCTCATGAGCCCCAGATACATCAGGGCGTAGGCGCCGAGCAGAACGGAGAGTGCGTTACCCCAGTCCGTTGCCCACGCGACGAGACGAGGATTCGCGCGTGTGGCGCTGTCGTTCGAGTGCATGCTGTTTAGACGCGACTGACCCGACATCGTTTCGGTTTCACGCCGGCATCGATGGCGCTTTCGAACCGTATTCATGGCCAAAATGACCCGAGCCGGCCCAGGTAGCGGGCCGGCTCAGGCTAGAGCGATCCAACCGCGCGGTCTAGGGGCGAGGGTACGCCGTGCCCATTCCGCCGCCCCCCATCATTCCGGCCATTCCGAGCGTGCCGAGCACGACGCCGAGAATTGCGGCGATGATGAACATCGCGATGATGACCACGATGGTGTAGCCGGCAGACTTGTCTGCCGGCGACTTCATGCAGGGCGCGAGTCCGAGGTACAGCAAATAGAGGCTGTACAGCGAGATCAGGAGGATGATGAAGGAGAGGAAGCCGTTGAATCCGAAGATCGAAAGAATTCCCGCGACGCATGCAGCAGTCGAGGCGTACGCAGCGACCTTGAGCGCCTGCACCATGTTCTTCGTGCCGCCGAACGTCGGCGCCAGCGCATCGATCACGAACGCGAACACATACACCATGACCAGCATCACGATGTAGGAGACGACCGCGCTGATGAGCGCCGTGCCGATCGGAACTCGGAATCGCCCGAAGCCGCCGAGATTCATCCCGAACACTGCGGATCCGATCAACCGGCAGATCGTCGGAATCGCGAACAGCGGCATGATGTAGCCGGTGTACAGCGACGAGACCGTCGCCGGCTCCGCATCGATCACCTGCCACTCGGTGTGCGGCGACAGAAGAATGTTTTTGACGCGATCGACGAAAGCCATAGTACGGACTCCGTTAAAATGGGATGCGTGATCTTACGCATCCCGATCGTAAACGGAAGTACGCGCGTACACGCGGCTCGCGACGGAATCCGCAAGTCGTTACTGCGTAGCTATTTAGAGTGATGTGCGCGGTGTGCGAATTCGCACACCGTGCAGCGCGCCCGGAGCTACGGCTGCGTGACCGACACGCCGTCGGTGAGGCGCAGCGACACGCGCCCACCCTGCGGAATGCACGCGCCGATACCGATTCCCTTCGCACTCGGCGCCGCGTTGAACTCCGTGTGCGCGGTCGCCGTGCCGCTGATCGGCACCGCCTTCCCCGCCACGTCGATCGACACGCCCTTCGCGGTGATGAACACCGGCGCCTTCGCGGTGACGACGCTGAGAATGACCTGCGTGCCGACGGGAAGCGAAATGCCATTGCTCCCGCTCACCGGCGTCACCGTCGTCGCGGTGAACTTGTCGCCGTCCGAGCTTTCCGTGCTGCACACGCGCGACCCACTCGCGAGCTCCAGCGTGGTCCCCGGCCCGATCGATCCCGTCTTCGCGACGGGAGCAGGCGCCGGCGCGGGCGCCGGAGCAGGTGCGGGCGCCGGTGCGGGTGCGGCCACCGGCGGCGCGGTCACCGGCTGCGGCGCGGCGTGTACCGGCGCGGCGGCCGGCTCCGTGCGTGACGAGCCGCGCGATGGCTGGCTGCGCGGCTCCGGCGTGCGATGCGTAGGACGCTCCGACGTGGCGCTCGACGGCGCGGTTACGGGCGCGACCGCGGGCGCCGGTGTGTCCGGCTTCGAGTGAAAGAGCCCCAGCTGGCTCAAGCCAGTCGCCGCCGCCGTGATCGCCCCCACGAGCGCCGCCGTCGCCGTCAGATATCCGGGCGCCGTGTGATACCACTTTTGCTGGGGTTTGAGCTCGTCTGCCATCCGCTAGCCTCTATGCCGGGTTCCGATATACGCGTCACCGAATTCTATGTGACGCCAAGGGTGACTTGCAACGACCCCCCGCCCCACACGCCGTGGCTGTTGCGCATCCCGCAGCTGGATCGTTGAATGTGAGGATGACCCGCCGGCGAGCCCAACCTGCCCCATGGTCCCGGTGGAGCGACGAGCGCCTGCTCACGCTGCGCTTTCGGGAGCTGCACCTCTCGCAACCCAGCGATTGGGTGCTGCGCTGTCATCAACAGCTGCTGCAGGAGTTGGCCGACCGCTCGCTTCGTGTGCGGCCGCACGTGTGGCTGGCAGAAGACTGGTTCTCGCCGCGCGGCATCCCCGGTATCGCGATTCCCTTTTACCTCGCCCACCCCAGACTCATGCGACTCGAGCGTGCTCAGATGCATTCGGTCGAAGGTGGAACGCACCAGTCGTGCATGACGATCATGCGCCACGAGGCCGGACACGCGATTCAGCACGCGCATCGGCTGCACCGCCGCGCGCCATGGCGCGCGCTCTTCGGCGCATCGAGCGCGCCCTACCCCGATCGCTATCGCCCGCGTCGCCGCAGCGTTCGATTCGTGCGGCACCTTCCCGGATGGTACGCGCAGAGTCACCCCGATGAGGATTTCGCGGAGACGTTCGCCGTCTGGCTTCGCCCCGGATCGCGCTGGCGCACACGCTACGCCAAATGGCCCATCGCGCTCGAAAAGCTCGAGTACGTCGACGTCCTCATGCACGACTTGCACAACGAGCGTCCGCCGGTCACATCGCGCGAGCGACCGCTCTCCCTCGCGCAGACATCGCTCACGCTCGGCGATCACTATCTCGCGCGCCAGCACGCGCACGACAGCGCGCCACCGGGATGGCTCACGCTGTGAAGCGCACTCCCCGCAGGAGCAAGCTGCGCGTCATCGCGCTCACGCATCCGGATCACATTCCGCCGGACACCCTCGCGGGCACCACGGACCAGGAAGCGCTCGCCTGGCGCGCCGAGTTCGACGTCGTCAACGGGCTTCGCGAACTCGGCCACGAAGTACTCGCGCTCGGCGCGCAGGACGATCTCGAGCCGATCCGCGATGCCGTGTGTGAGATGAAGCCGCACGTCGTCTTCAACCTGCTCGAAGAGTTTCAGTGGAATGCCACCTTCGATCACAACATCGTGGCCTTCCTCGAGCTCCTCGGCGTTCCGTACACCGGTTGCAATCCGCGAGGACTCGTGCTCTCGCGCGGGAAGGCGCTCTCGAAGAAGCTGCTCGCCTACGACGGAATTCCCGTCCCGTCGTTCGAGGTCTTTCCGCTCGGACGCAAGGTGAAGCGCCCCGCGGAGCTGCTCTTCCCGCTGTTCGTGAAGAGTCTCACGGAGCACGCGTCGATCGGCATCGCGCGCGCATCGCTCGTGAACGACGACGACGAGCTGCGCGAGCGCGTGGAGTTCATCCACGAGCGCGTGGGCACCGACGCGATCGCCGAGCAGTTCATTCCCGGGCGCGAGCTGTACGTGAGCATGGTCGGGAACTCGCGGCTGCGATCGTTCCCCGCATGGGAGCTCGTGATCGATGATCAGGATGCGAACGAGCCGCTCATCGCCACCGCAAAGGTGAAGCACGACCTCGAGTACCAGGCGAAGAAGGGGGTGCGCATCCGTGCGGCCGAGGGGTTGACGAAGGCACTGACGGCGCAGCTGGGGTGGATGAGCAAGCGGATCTATCGCGTGCTCGAGCTGTCGGGCTACGCGCGCATCGACTACAGGCTGGACGCGGGCGGACAGCTGTATTTTCTGGATGCGAATCCGAATCCGGACATCTGCGAGAGCGAGGAGTTCGCTTCGGCTGCGCGCTACGACGGTGTCGAATACCCGGAGCTGCTGCAGCGCATCGTGCGCCTGGGAATGGGCGCCCGCGCCCTGTCGGCGGCCGGATAGCTCACGACCGCCGAGGGACGCCTAGGCGGCGCGCTGATAGGCTGCGCGCCAGACCTGTGTTCCTTCGTCCAACGAAAAAACGTACTGGAATTTCGCCGGCGGAAATCCGCGGACGCCGATCTCGAGCAGATCGCCAGTCTCGGCATCGGCCTGCACCGCGATCACGTCGAGAGCATTCTTGAACGTGTCGCTGTCTACGGCACCCTTTCGCCGTACGTCGGAGCTGCCGATGGAAAACTCAAAACGCGGCATGCATTCCTCCCCTGTTTGTCTTCATCTCACTATACACATGGCGAGCGCGTTTGGTTTCGCCTTTTTCTGACGACAGTCATTTTGGCGGGAACGTCTCCTGCATCCGGAACCTTGCTCACATAGCCCACTTCGGAGAGCAGAACCATGAGCGCCACCACCAAGGCCGTAAGCGCCGCCAACGCCGGCACTGTCAACTTCGGCAACCTCTCCGTCAACCGCCTGGGCTTCGGCGCGATGCGGATCACGGGCGACGGGATCTGGGGGGAGCCGAAGGATCCTGCCGAGGCGAAGCGCGTGCTCATGCGGCTGCTGGAGCTCGACGTCACGCTGATCGACACGGCGGATTCGTATGGGCCGGAAGTTTCGGAGCGGCTGATCGGCGAGACGCTCGCTCCGTACAAGCCCGGACTCGTGATCGCGACGAAGGGTGGCTACGTGCGCACGGGGCCGAATCAGTGGCGGCCGAATGGAAAGCCCGAGCATCTGCGCGCCGCGCTCGAGGGGAGTCTGAAGCGGCTGAAGCTGGAGCGCATCGACGTCTATCAGCTGCACAACGCCGCGGATCCGACGGTGCCGCTGGCAGACTCGATCGGTGAACTCGCGATCATGCAGAGCGAAGGGAAGATCCGGCACATCGGCGTCAGCAACGTCAGCGTCGCGCAGCTCACGGAGGCGCGCTCGATCGTCTCGGTCGTCTCGGTGCAGAATCGCTACAACCTCGGCGATCGCGCCTCGGAGGCAGTGCTGAAGGAATGCGAGACGCTCGGCATCCCCTTCCTGCCGTGGGCGCCGCTGGGCAAGTCGAACAGCGATGCGACGACGGCGTTGGAGAACGTTGCGCGGCGGCACGGCGCGACGACGGGACAGATCGCGATCGCGGCGCTGCTTGCGCACTCGCCGTTTATGACGCCCATTCCGGGAACGTCGAAGGTGAAGCACCTCGAGGAGAACGTCGCCGCGGCGGGGATCGCGCTGTCAGAGCAGGACGAGAAGGAGCTGGGGCTCACCGCGTCGGCTTAGCGATTCTCGGCGCGCTTCTTCGTATTTCCCATCGCGGCGCCGAGCGCACTCCTGTCCCGAACCAGACACTCCATGTCCAACGACGAATCGCAGGGCATCTCACGGCGAAGCTTCATGGCGACATCGCTCGCGACGGCCGCGCTGGTCGGCAACGGCGCTTCACCGGCGCTCGTTCTGCGCGCATCGACGACCGCGCCTGAGTCGCGCACACGGCCGAGGGAAGATGCGGTGGAGGAGAAGACGATCTCGCAGCTGCAAACCGAAATGGCGAGCGGCGCGACGTCGTCACGAGCCCTCGTGGAGGCGTATCGCGCGCGTATTGGCGAGCGCGATCACGATCTGCGTGCTGTGCTCGAGCTCAACCCGGACGCGCTCGCGATCGCCGATGCGCTCGACGCGGAGCGCAAGAGCGGCAAGGTCCGCGGCCCGCTGCACGGCATTCCGATTCTGCTGAAGGACAACGTTGCGACGGCGGACAAGATGCAGACCACCGCGGGCTCGCTCGCGCTGGTCGATGCGCGTCCGCCGCGCGACGCGTTCATCGCGGCGCGGCTGCGCGCGGCCGGCGCTGTGATCCTCGGCAAGACGAATCTCAGCGAATGGGCGAACTTTCGAAGCACGCACGCCGCAAGCGGGTGGAGTGGACGCGGTGGGCAGTGCCGCAATCCATACGCGCTCGACCGGTCGCCCTCCGGCTCGAGCTCCGGCTCGGCCGCAGCCGCGGCCGCGAGCTTCTGTGCGGCGGCCATCGGCACCGAGACGAACGGATCGATCGTGAGCCCGGCGTCGGCATGTTCACTGGTCGGGATCAAGCCGACGGTGGGCCTCGTGAGCCGCAGCGCGATCATCCCGATCTCGCGCAGCCAGGATACGGCCGGACCGATCGCACGAACAGTCGCCGACGCCGCGATCCTGCTCGGCGCCATCGCGGGTGCGGATCCGCGCGATGCAGCGACGATGTTTTCGGGCGCGACGAGAGTGGCTGGCTATGGCGATTACCTCGATGCGGAGTCGCTGCGCGGCATGCGGATCGGCGTGCCCCGCGAGCAGTACTTCGGCTACAGTCCGGCGGCGGACGGCATCGCGCAGCATGCGCTCGATCTGATGCGCGAGAAGGGGGCGGTGATCGTCGATCCGGTCGAGATCGGAAAGATGGGCGCGGTCGGCGACGCGGAGTACGAGGTGCTGCTCTACGAGTTCAAGGCTGGCGTCAACGAATATCTCTCAACGCTCGCCGTTGGCGCGAAGGCGCGCACGCTCGCTGACCTCATCGCGTTCAACACGGCGCACGCGAGCGAGGAGATGCCGTACTTCGGCCAGGAGATTTTCGAGCGGGCAGAGAAGTGCGGTCCGCTCACGGATCCCAAATATCTGCGGGCGCTCGCGAAGGTGCGGACGAGCACGCGCGCGAAGGGGATCGACGCTGTGATGGCGGCACACAGGCTGGATGCGCTCGTTGCGCCGACGAGCGGACCTCCTGCGCCAATCGATCTCGTGAATGGTGACGCCGATGGCGGCGGAAGCTCGTCCCCCGCGGCGGAGGCAGGCTATCCGAGCATCACCGTGCCTGCGGGCTACGCATTCGGCCTGCCGGTCGGGATATCCTTCTTCGGGCGCGCATGGAGCGAGGCGACGCTCATCCGCATCGCCTACGCATTCGAGCAGGCTGCGAACGCGCGGCGCGCGCCGACGTACACGCGCACCGCGGCATTGAAGTCGCTCTGCTAGTCGGTCTTCTTCTGCGACTTGTGCTTGATCGTGTCCGGATGCGGGCCCGGCATCGGGATCGGATTCACCGCCGCTGGCGGCGCGGCGTTCGCGGCCGGCATCGCGGTGGTATCGCCACCCTGTGCGAAGAAGAACTGCGGCTCCGCCTTCGTGCGGAGCGAGTGAATGTACTCGATCAGCGCACCGATCTGCCGGTCGTTCAGGCGGCCCGCCCACGGGGGCATCCCCATTGGGCGTCCGTCGTGGATCGTGTGATAAATGAGCGAGTCCGATCCGCCGTACTTCCACGTGGTGTCGCGAAGGCTCGGCCCCATCGCGCCGCCCGCGAGGCCGCCGTGGCAGCCGTAGCAATTGTTCTCGATGAAGAGCTGCCGCCCCTGGACTGCGAGTTTCTCATCGCCGCTGAAGGTCCGCTGATCGATATCGTCGGTACTCACCGCTTTCGGGCTGCTTTTTTCCTTGGGCTCATCCTTGCCGCCACATGCCGCGAGGACGAGCACCGACAGCGCTGCGCCGCCGAATACAATTGACTGAAGCTTCGTTCTCATTGTCATTCTCCGTGAATCGCGCCGCTCGACATGGAGTCGAGTGGCACGCCGTAGTCGGACAGGATTTTATGAATGGCCGGCCGCTCGCGCACGAGCAGCGTGTCGAGCGTGCGTGCGAGCGTGGTATCCGTGCGGCGCAGCCCCATCGCGATGTCGAAGGCGAAGATCTGTCCCGACGGATCGGTGGACGGCGTGACGGGCACGATGGTGAATGCCGTCGACGAGTGCTTCGCGAAGTAGCCCGCGAACGGACCCCACACGATGGCGACGTCGATCTCGCCGCGCGCAAGCGCCTCGATGATGCGCGCCTGCGGGTTCGGCTGCGAGTAGTCGCCAACGATCGGATAGCCGCGCACGTTGTCGATCATCCCACGTGACGCGAGCGCCTGCGCCGGCGGCGTGTTCTGATAATCGTCGCCGATCATGTGCACGCCGACCTTCAGCGAGCGGAGCGCGCTGTCGTCGAGCGAGCGCACGTGCACGGGTCCATGCGCCCGATAAATCATCACGTACGTCGAGCGGTAGTACGGCTTCGTCGTGAGCAGCGGGCCGAACGCGACCGGCACTCCCATGTACACGTCGCACGCGCCGGCCTTGAGCCCTTTGCGCACGAACCCGCGCATCTGCGGACGCCAGCTGAACTCGACGGTCGTCCCCATGTCGTGCGCGAGGAGATCCGCGATGCGATTCT
Organism: Gemmatimonadales bacterium; assembly: GCA_038237245.1. Taxonomy (GTDB): domain Bacteria; phylum Gemmatimonadota; class Gemmatimonadetes; order Gemmatimonadales; family Gemmatimonadaceae; genus FEN-1250. The sequence continues at coordinate 15,312 of JBBRYY010000036.1, forward strand.
CGAAGCCCGCTCGCCGCTCGTTCGAGAAGGGGAGATTGTTCGGATCGGCGCACACGCGCAGCGGCGGCTTGGGCGCCGGGTGCGTGTTGGCACCAAGCGCCCAGGCCGCGACCAGCGTCAATGCCGCGCGCGCAATCACGGCAGCGTGAACACGTGCAGGGCACCGCCGGCTTTCGTGTGTTCGGGCAGATCCTTCATCGCATTGACTGCGCCGAGTGCGGCGAAGGGATCGTCGATGGAAAGATTGCCAGGCACGATGGCGCCGGCCCATCCACCGACACCCTCGTACACGGCGATGTACTGCTTGCCGTCAGGGCCGATGTACGTCATGGGGTTGCCGACGATCCCCGATTTGAAGTGCGTCTTCCAGAGTAACGCGCCATCCGTGGCGTTCACCGCCTTGAAGTCGCCGTCCATCGTGCCATAGAAGATCACGTCGCCCGCCGTCGCCAACGCGCCCGCCCATACGGGGAAGTTTTCCTTGATCCCCCACACCTTCCTGCCGGTGCCGGCATCCCACGCGAGAAACTCGCCGCGATTGCCGCCAGGACCGCCGTACATCTTCACCGCCGCACCGACGTATGGCGTTCCCGCGATGTACTTCGCCTCGATGCCGCCGTAATCCATGCAGAGATTCGTCGCCGGCGTATAGAAGAGATGCGTGCGCGGCGAGAACGCGGCCGGCTGCTGATCGCGCGCGCCGATGGATGACGGACAGATGTTCGTCGTCATGCGCCCCTGGTGCGTCTGCTTCTCTTCCACGAGCGTCGGACGGCCCGACGTGAGATCGACGCCCGTTGCCCAGTTCAGATACTGGAACGGCTGTGCGACGAGCACCTCGCCCGTGTTGCGGTCGATCGTGTAGGCGAAGCCGTTGCGGTCGAAGTGCACGACGACCTTGCGCGTCGTGCCGTTGAACGGAATGTCGGCGACGATGTGCTCGTTGACTCCATCGTAATCCCACGCGTCGTGCGGTGTGTACTGGTACGCCCACTTGAGCTCACCGGTATCGGCATCGCGCGCCATCGCGGACGTCGAGTAGAGGTTGTCGCCGGGGCGCAAATCGGGATTCCACGTGCCGGGATTCGAGGTGCCGTAGAACACCAAATTCGATTCGGGATCGTAGGTTACCCATCCCCACGTCGTCGCGCCGCCGATCTTCCACTGGTCGCCGCGCCAGCTGGTCACGCCCATGTTTGCGGGTTTCATCGACGCGTAGAACGGCTTGAACGACGAGCCGATCTTCACGTCCTTGTCTGGACCGGTGTTGAACGCCTGCCAGAGAATCTTTCCCGTCTTCGCATCGAGCGCCGTGAGCCAGCCGCGCACGCCCATCTCGCCGCCAGAGTTGCCCACGTAGACTTTCCCCTTCACGACGAGCGGCGCCATCGTCATCGTCGATCCCTGGTTCGGATCGGCGAGCTTGGTGCGCCAGAGCTGCTTACCGGTGATCGCGTCGACGGCAACGGTTGCGTTGTCGAGCACGTTGTAGATGATCTTGCCGTCGTAGTAGGAAGCGCCACGGTTCACATCATCGCAGCACGCCTTGCCGAATGCTGTTGGATCGATCGGCGGCGCATACTCCCACAGCTTCGCCGGACCCGGCTTCGACAAGTCGAACGCAATCAGCTTGTCGGGATACGGCGTGACAATGTACATTCGGCCACCGACGACGAGGGGCTGCCCCTCGTGTCCATCAGCGATGCCGGTGGTGTAATTCCACGATTCCTTGAGCTGCGCGACGTTGCTCGTCGTGATCTTGTCCAGCTCGCTGTAGCGCGTGCTTCCGTAGTCATGACCGGGGATCGTCCAGTCGCCTTCCTTCGACCCTGCCGGCAGCATGCTGCGGCTGGTGCTCGATGTGGCTGGAGCCGGACTCTTCGCGAGCGAGGGCGCTGTCTGGGCCTGTGCGATGGCGCCGGCGGGCAGAAGTGCCGCGGCCGCGACCGAACGGGCGATCGAGCGCCAGGTATGGCTTCTGGCGTGCATCATCTATGTCTCCGTGGCGGACGCCACTCCATATTGCAATGAGCGCACCGTTGGCTCGCTTCACTGGATTTTTACATGGACACCCGAGAGAGATGATCCTCCCATACGCCCTTCTGCTCGCCGAAGCTGTCGACTTTACCGTCGTCGATGTCATCCACGAGTACGTCTCATTCGTCGGATCGTTCTTCATCATCGGCGCCTCGGCCTTCTATTTTCTGCTGTTGCGCCCGTCGTTCAACCACAACTCGGACGCCATGCGCGTCGCCTCGCGCTCGGCCGCCCGCATTGGCATCGTCGGCGCGCTGCTCCGGCTACTGTCGATCGGGATGTCGGTGAGCTCGACGATGATGGAGAAGCACCTTCCGCTCGCCGACGTGCTCACCCGCAGCACGTCGACGATCATCGGCGAGATCGTGACGCTCGTCGCGCTGATCGCCTTCGCCGCTGCCGCGAGCGCGTCGGGGGATGCGATCGCGATGTGGGTCCTCGCGGGGCTCGCGACGCTGGCGATCGCCTTTCGAGGAGTCTTCTCGCCGAAGCTCGAGATCGAGGATCTCGTGAATCCGGTGCACGTCTTCGCGGCGTCGATGTGGATCGGGACGCTGTTCGTGATGGTCGTCGCAGGGATCGCCACCGCGATGAGCGGCGCGTTCGCGACGTCAGACCGCGGCCCCGCCGTCGCGACGCTGGTGAATCGATTCTCGACGCTCGCGCTGTGGAGCGTTGGGTTGCTCGTACTCTCCGGCGTCACGACGGCGTGGCTCCACCTTGGCGCTGTCTCGGCGCTGTGGACGAGCATCTACGGCAAGACGCTGCTCGTGAAGCTCTCACTCGTAGCCGTCGTCGTCGGCCTCGGCGCGTACAACAACAAGCGCCTCAGGCCGTCCATGGGCACGGAGGACGCCGCGCGCCGCCTGAACCGATCAGCGACCTACGAGATCGGCGTCGCGGCGATCGTGCTCATCGTGACGGCAGTGCTCGTAAACCTGCCGGCGCCTGCGGAGCACATGGCGCACTAATTCTTGCCAAGGACAATTGTAAAAATCGACCGTGCTATTCGCTACTCACGACTAATCGTGCGTGACGACCTTGCTCATCCACGCATCGGCGCGGTAGTCGCGCTCGGACGCCGACGCGCGCTTCATGTCGGTCGATACCGAGACGTTGCGGAGTGGGCGCGGGGAGACGCCGAGCGACTGCAGCTGCCCCGGGCCCGTCGACTTGAAAAAGCTGAGCGATCCCTGCGACTGCGACACATCGAGGAACACGCTGCCGTCGGCCAACGGAGTGAGGTCGCCATATTCTGCGGTCACCGCACCCCACCGGGTGAATGCCCCGTTGTCGAGCGAGAGCACACCGAAGGTGAGCGAGTCGCCGCCGGTGGCCGCATCCGGAGCGGTGTAGAAGAGTCGAGCCCCCGTGGGATCCGCAAGCACCTCGAACAAGAAGGAGTTCGCGGGCGGCTTCGGATATTCGCGCCTCTTTCCCGCACGCTCCACGATGATCTTGTCACCCGCCGGCGGAATCCACGCCCATCCATCCGGGAACGACGTCGCGTAGTTGACGACGGAGTCCGGAAGATCGAGCGCATTCCGCTGTGCGCTCGTGCGCACATCCATCTCGGCGAGATGCAAACCGGCGGGCGTCTGCCGTCCGAGCGCCAGCGTGACAGAGTCCTCCCAAGCCACGAATAACGGGCGGCCGCCGCTGTTGACCGGATTCTCCATCCCCCCGCCGAACGGCATCAGCGAATAGCGAACCTCGGCGTGTCCGCCGCCCGTCGGGACGTTGCGGCGAACGAGGAGACGCTGCCCGTCGGGCGAGATCGATGCCGAGACGGGACTCGACGCGTGCGCGACGCGTCGGTCGTCGGGATAGCGCCCCTTGAGCACATCGGCAAAGTCGACGTTCCAGACGTTGAAATCGTACGTCCCCTCGTCCATCACCATCGACTTGCCGTCGTCGGTGATCGAGAAGCCCGTGAACAGTCCGGTGACCATCGTGTCCTGCCGCGTCGCGAGATGGCCAGTGGCGGGATCGACCGCGATGCGCACGATCGACTCGCCAGTGCCATTGCCCAGCCGCGAGAGCCACACGGCGTCGCGCGTGGCGACGCCTCCGCACGTGCATGCGTTCACGACGTGATCGGCCACCTTGCCAGAGCGATCGATGATCTGCCAGAGCCCATGCGGCTGCTGCAGGATCAGCGTCACGATCCAGTTGGTGCCCGGCATCGACGAGATCGCGGCGATCCCCTGTCCCGCTCCGGCGACGCGAATACTGTCGTGCACCGAGCCGTCGAGCGACGCGACGCGAATGTAATAGACGGAATCGGAATGATATCCGGGTCCGATCAGCAGCGAATCGCCGCCCGCGAAGAAGGTGGCGACGCCCTGCGTGATGTAACGCGGCTCACCGCCGAGCGCCGAGAGCAGGAACATCCCGATGCGCCCATTCACGGTACCGTTGAACATCAGGTTGCGACGATCCGGGCTCCACTCGAGGTAGTAGCCGGCGGTCGCGCCCTCGAGAATCGGACGCGTTGTGCTGCCGCCGACGTCCTGCTCGACCACGGTATATTTGCACGAGCCGGACGCGCACTTCTTCGTGATGTACGCGAGCTGCTTCCCGTCGGGAGAGATCGCGGGGACGAGCACCGCGCCCGATGTCGTGAGCTGTGTGCGCTGGCCGAGACTCGCGGCGGTACCCACTGCCGCGCTCGCGCCACCGTGCCTCCCGCGCAGCGCGAACGCGCCACCGGCGACGATCGCCGCAAGCAGTACGACGCCGGCGATGATGGCGACGCGATTGCTCTTCGGGCTCGCCACGTCACTCGCCTGCGCGCGCGCGCCCGCGAGCGTCCCCGGCTTTACATCGAGCGCCTTCGAGAAATCGCCCGCGCTCGCGAAGCGATCCGCCGGCGTCTTCGCCAGCGCCTTCGCCACCGCCGCGTCGACCTCCTCCGGCACCGTGTCGCGCAGCACGCGCAGATGCGTCGGCCGCTCCGTCATCAGCTTCGCGATCATCGACTGCGCACTCGCACCGGTCACCGGAGGCTCACCCGCCAGCATCTCGTACAACACGGAAGCCAGCGAGTACACGTCGCTGCGCGCATCGATGCCGCGGTCGCCCGTCGCCTGCTCGGGGCTCATGTACTGCGGCGTGCCGAGCGAAAGTCCCGTCTGCGTGAGACGGTTGCCACCGGCTTCCTTCACCGCGAGCGCGATGCCGAAGTCCGTCAGCATTGCCTCGCCTTCCTGAATCAGGATGTTCTCGGGCTTGATGTCACGATGCACGAGCCCCTGGCGATGCGCGTAGTCGAGCGCGCTCGCCACCTGCTTGGTGATCGTCAGCGCCTCTTCCAGCCCGAGCTGTCGCTCGCGATCGAGCTTCGACCGCAGTGACTCCCCGCGCACGAATGGCAGCACATAATAGAGGAGCCCGTCCGCCTCCCCCGAATCAATCAGCGTGAGGATGTGCGGATGATCGAGCCGCGCGGAGATCTTGATCTCGGTGAGAAAGCGCTCGGAGCCGAGCACTGCGCCGAGCTCGGGGCGCAGCACCTTGAGCGCAACTTCGCGATCGAGCTTCTTGTCCAGCGCGAGATAGACGACAGCCATCCCGCCCGAACCGATCTCGCGCTCGATGACGTACCGATCGCCGAGCGCGGTGGAGATATCTGGGGTGTCGGACATGCGCCCAATCTATGAATTCCCCGCTGAGGTGCCAGCCGGAGCTCTGCTTCGAATCGGAGATTCAGAATTCCTTACGGGAACGGAGGGTCACCGCCGTCCGTTTCTCCCCATGACCGACACCCTCTTCTCCCCGCTGACGATCCGCGGCATCACGCTCAAAAACCGCATCGCGGTCTCGCCCATGTGCGAGTACTCGAGCGTCGACGGATTTGCCAGCGACTGGCACCTCGTCCACCTCGGCTCCCGCGCCGTCGGCGGCGCGGCGCTCGTCATCACCGAGGCGACCGCCGTGGTGCCCGAGGGACGCATCTCGCCGGACGATCTCGGCATCTGGAAGGATGAGCATCTCGCGATGCTCTCGCGCATCACGGCCTTCGTAGTCGAGCAGGGTGCGGTGCCTGGAATCCAGCTCGCGCACGCGGGGCGCAAGGCGAGCATGGCCTCGCCATGGAAGGGCGGAAAGCGGGTGAGCGCGGCCGACGGCGGCTGGTCGCCGATCTACGCGCCGAGCGCGATCGCGTTCGGAGACGGCTACGCGACACCGGTCACGCTGGATATAGCTGGAATTCATAATATCGTGCAGGCCTTCGCCGCGGCCGCCACGCGCGCACTAACCGCCGGCTTCCAGCTGATCGAGCTCCATGGCGCGCACGGCTATCTGATCAACGAGTTCCTCGACCCGCTCAGCAACACGCGCACCGACGAATACGGCGGCTCGTTCGAGAATCGCACGCGCTTCCTCCGCGAGATCGTCGCCGCCGTGCGAGCGGTGTGGCCGGAGCGTCTCCCGCTCTTCGTGCGCATCTCGGCCACCGACTGGGTCGAGGGCGGCTGGACGGTCGAGGATTCCGTCGCGCTCGCGCGCGCTCCACCCACTCGGCGTCGATCTCTTCGACTGCTCATCCGGCGGCAACGTCGCGAAGGTACGTATCCCGAGTGGGCCGGGCTATCAGGTGCCGCTCGCGGAGCGCGTGAAGAAGGACGCGGGGGTTCCGACGGGCGCCGTCGGTCTCATCACGGATGCGAAGCAGGCCGACGACATCCTCCGCGAGGGGAAGGCGGACATCGTGCTGCTCGCGCGCGAGGAGCTGCGCGATCCGTACTTCCCGCTGCACGCGGCGAAGGAGTTGGGGGTGGATGTGCCGTGGCCGAAGCAGTACGAACGGGCGAAGAGCTAGGCGTGAGCAACGGGACGGCGCTTTGGTCGCATCCGTTCGCCTTTGGGAAGACTCAAGCTCGATAGAATCACCGGCTCGCGGTTTGGAAATTCGACGACTATGGACAACCGACCGCCAACTGCCTCGATGTAGGATCGCAAGGTAGACAGTAGTAGATCGCTGCGCTTTTCGAGACGCGAAACGCTGTCCTGTCCAACGTTTAACGTTCTCGCGACACTCGCTTGCGTTCGCTTCTGAGCTGCGCGAAGCTCGCGCAATGACATCTCTTCGGCGATCAGTTTCCGCGTGCGCGCATGGATCAGCTTTCTGCGAGATGGAGAGAACTCGCTTATAAATTCCTCCAAACTGGTCACAGACTTTTTCATCTCTGGAGTTACCTCTTCCTGTTGTTGTCAGCGAGCGCCAAGTGGGCGTCGTAACGCTTGTCAGCTTTTGCGATGAGGCGCGAATAGAAACGCTCTTCGCTGCCACCTGATTTGTCGCCGCCGCAGAGGATTATCGCATGTCGGTCCGGGTCAAACGCGAAAGCGAAACGCCAGACGCCGCCGGCGGCACCGAACCGTAACTCCTTCATGGTCGCATGCTTTGAGCGGTTGAGCGTGCCCACATGAGGTCGACCAAGCTGTGGGCCGAATTCTCGGAGAAGTCCGCTCATCGCGGCTAGCTCGACCTGCACCTCGCCATCGAGCTTCCGAACCTCATCCAACAGGTCGATGCAAAATACGAGATGCCAGCGCATTCGGTTTTATTGAAATATGGTTTCAACGGCATATGTAATCAAGTACATATCGTCGGGACCATAATAGGCCGAGCAGTGGAAATGGCCTTGCCGATCCATCCTGAACGGTCGCTTAAGAGTGCCTACCGCCCTCGCGCGAGCTGCAGCAGATCGTTCAGCACTCCACTCGCCGTCACATCCGGCCCCGCGCCCGGCCCCGAAATCACCATCGGGTTGGTCTTGTATCGATCGCTGACGAACACGAACTGATTATCCGTCCCCCGCAGCGACGCCATGGGGCTCGCGGAGTCCGCGACGATCAGCCCGACCTTCACCTTCCGCGCAGTCGCGCTCACCTGGTAGCGCAGCACACCCCCGCGCGCCGTCGCGCGCGCGACCCGCGCGTCCCACGCATCGTCCCACTGCTCGAGACTCGCGACGAACTTCGCCAGCGGCATCTTCGCGGCCTCCGGCGCGACCAGCGACTCCACTGCGACATCGCTCAGCTCTCCCTCGAAGCCGAGCAGCCGCCCCAGAATAAGTCCCTTGCGCGCGACGTCCATCCCCGAGAGATCGTCGCGCGGATCGGGCTCCGTGTAGCCGCGCGCCATCGCGTCGCGCAGCGCCGCCGAGAACTTCCTCCCGCGCCCGAGCTCATCGAACAAGAAGCCGAGCGTTCCCGACGGGCAGGCGTCGATGCGCCGCACGCGGTCGCCCGACTCCACCAGCTTCGCGTAGGTGTCGAGGATCGGCAGCGCGGCGCCGACCGTCGTCTCCGCGCGGATGTGCGCACCATGCTCCTCCGCCAGCGCCCACAGTTCGCGCACGCGCGCGCGCGTTCCGCTCAGCGGACGCTTGTTCGCCATCACGAGATCCATCCCCGCGCGCACCGCATCCATGAGCACCGGCGTCGTCTCGTCCGCCGTCACATCGATGCACACCGGATGCGAGAGCGCGTGCGCGGCGATGTGCGCGAGCGATGCGGCGGTGCTCGAGGCCCGCGCGCCCGCGAGCGTCGCGATCCCGCGCCCCGCGCGCTTCGCCGTACGCGCCCCCGCAAGCCGCGCGGCCGAGATCCCATCCGCAACGAAGAGATGGCCGCTCCGATCGATAATCCCCACCACACGCGGCGCCCGACTCTTCCTTCCATTGCGCGCGATGAGCGCGGCCACGCGCTGCCCGATCGCGCCGTAGCCGAGCAGCACGACGTCGACGTGCGCGCCCGCCGTCGAGCCGCCACCGCCAACACGATCGAGCTGGAACGCCGTGTGAATGCGACGCAGCGCGGTCACGCCGTTCACCGCATCGACCACCACCGAGAGATTGAGCTCCGACGATCCCTGCGCGAGCGCGACGACGTTGATCCCCCCCGTCGACAGCGCCTCGAACACGCGCGTGGCCGTCCCCGGCATATCGCCGACGCCGAGCCCGACGATGGCAATGGTCGCCACATCGTCGCGCGACGTCACGCTGTCGATCTCGCGGTTCGCGATCTCGGTGCGGAACTCGTGCGACAATCCCTGCCGCGCGCGCGCCGCCGCGGCCGTCGGCACGCTGAAGCAGATCGAATGCTCCGACGACGCCTGCGAGATGAGCGACACCGAGATCCCCTCGCGCTGTAGCGTGCCGAAGGTGCGCGCCGCGATTCCCGGCACCCCGAGCATCCCGTTCCCCGCCACGGTGATCATCGCCTGATCGGCCGAGATCGAGAGGGCCTTCACCGGATAGCGACGCTCCATGCGACGCGCCGACACCTCGGTGCCCGCCGACTCCGGATTCGCGAACGGTCGCACGAACAGCGGCATCGCGCGGCGCGTGAGCGGGATGAGCGCGCGCGGATGCAGCACCTTCGCGCCGTAGTACGCGAGCTCCGCTGCCTCCCGCGGGTGGAGCTGCGCAATGACGCTCGTATGCGGCACGAGCTTCGGATCACTCGTGAGCAGTCCCGGCACATCCTTCCACAGCGACACCGCGCGCGCGTTGAGCGCTCGCGCCATCAGCGTCGCCGAGAGATCCGATCCGCCGCGCCCGAGCGTCGTCACGGCGCCATCAGGCGACACGCCGAGAAAGCCGGGGATGATCGCGATCTCGCCGCGCGCGAGCAGCGGGCGGATCACCGCGCGTGCCGCCCGGTCCGTCGCCGCAAGGTTCGGTGTCGCGCTTCCGTGCGAGTCATCGGTGTGAATCACGCGCGTCGCGTCGATGTAGCGTCCCTTCACGCGCCGCGCGCGCAGCGCTGCGGCAACCATCGTCGCGCTCAGCCGCTCCCCGCGCGCCACGATGAGATCGGTGGTGCGCGCCGTGAGCTCGCGCACCGCGTCGAGCCCGCGCACCAGCGTGTCCAGCTCCTGAAACGACTCGTCGATCGCACGCATCACCCCCGCACGCGCAGTCGCCCCACGCAGCACCGCTCGCGCAGCGTCGACGTGCCTCGCGCGCAGCCGCGCCGACTCCTTCAGCGCACCCGCGACATTTCCCACCACCGCCTTTTTCGCGATGTCGAGCAGCGCATCCGTCACCCCCGCCATCGCCGACAACACCACCACGGTCGGCTCGGAGCTGTGCGCAATGATCAGCGCGACCGCGTGCCTGACCGCAGCTGCATCGGCCAGTGAGGCCCCGCCGAACTTGTGTACCTGTGGCCGTCGCGCTCGTTGTGTCATTCGGGAATGTCGCAACGCCAGGCGCGTGCGGCAAGAACGCAAAACGCCCCCGCGACTCTCGTGCAGTCGCGGGGGCGCTTCGTCTTGTCTACATCACGGGGCGAGCTCGCTGCTTACGCGGCCCACTCGTCGTGCAGCGTCGCCGCCGCATCGTGCGCGCGGAGCGACTTGAGCGCACGGTCGCGAAGCTGACGCACCCGCTCGCGCGTGACACCGAAGAGCTTCGAGATCTGGTCCAGCGTCATCGGCTCGTCTTCGAGGCCGTAGTACATGACGAGGATGCGACGGTCACGCGGCGGAAGCTGCTCGAGCGCACGATACAGCGCCGCGCGCCGCGACTCATCCTCGGCGCTCGACAGCGCATCGTAGCCCTCACCCGACGCCTCGGACGCGACGACGCTCGCGAGCGTCTGTCCATCACGCTCACCGCGCGCGCCTCCGAGCGGCTCATCCAGCGACCGCTCCGGCGTGACGACGCCAAGCAGACTCTGAACGACATCGGGCGCGAGCTGCGCGACCTTGCCGATTTCATCCGGCGTCGGCTCGCGACGAAGTGCATCACGAAGCGCCGCCTGCGCACGCGTCACGCGCGTCAGATCACCGGTGCGATTCAGCGGCAGACGAATCGCGCGGCCGTGCGTCGCAATCGCTGCGAACACCGCCTGACGAATCCACCACACCGCGTAGCTGATGAAGTTGACGCCGACGTTCGGATCGTACTTGTCGGCCGCGCGAACGAGACCAGCGTTTGCTTCGCTGATCAGATCCTCGAGATCGAGTCCGCGATTCTGGTACTTCTTCGCGACCGAGAAGGCGAAGCGAAGATTCGCCTCGATCAGCTTCTCGCGCGCAGCCTCGCGCTCGGCGCGGCTCCGCTTCTCGTCACGCATCAGGCGCGCGAGTTGCTTCTGGTCTTCTGCCGCGAGCACCGGCATGCGACCGGTTTCCGCGATGTAGAGATCAATGAGATCAGCGTCACGAAGCGCACCCGAGATTGCCGCCGGGGTGGCCGTACGACGACGGGAACGTGTGCGGGGTGCTGTTGCCATGGTCAATGAACTCTCCCTGTCCTTTGCGGGCTCAACTGGAGGCCGCAAGGCGCCAAGTGCTTAAAGAATTAGGAAGGAACGCTGTTATCCTAACACCGAGTGAAGCCCTAAAGTTTCGTCAATTCCTGCCCAATATACGTTTCCGACCGCACTTCTGTTCGTCCTTTCTTGTACAACGACTTAGTAGCCTCCCGAGGGGGGGTAGGTCAAGCCCCATTTGGGTCCCTTTGTTAGTCGTTTTTCCGCTATCGCGGCGGTTTCCGCGAGGAGGCTCCATGCGCCGTTCCCTGCTCGCATTTCTCGCGCTAGTAACTATCGTCGCCGTCGGATGCTTCAACGAATCGACGTTAGATCCATATAACAACCGTGGAACGCAGTCTGGAGGCACCGGAGGCGGCGGTACCGGCGGCGCCGGCAGCTCCGGCGCGCTCGATACGGCGTCCGTCATCATCTTTGATAACGGCTACAGCCCCGCTGCGGTCGCCGTCGCCCCCGGCGGACGCGTCACCTGGGTCTGGACCGGCAATAATGCCCACGGCGTGACCTTCGACGACGCTACCATCACGCCGTCCACCATTCAGGCGGTGGGCAGCTACACGGTGCGCTTCCCGCGCGCCGGCATCTTCTCGTTCTTCTGCACAGTCCACGGCCGAACGGTCGAATCGGGGACAGTAACCGTCCAGTAGCTTCGGCCCGGCCCCTCCAGCGAGGCGCCGGGCTTTTCGCACCAACCGCAGCGGCGCCGCGCTCGATACGGCGGCGCTCGTCGCATCCGAGCCTTCTCCCGACGCACAGGGTGCCATAGCATTTGGGGTGAGCTTTCTCCCCCTCCCGCCCGACATCGCCTCCCTCGCCGCGTCGCTGGCCGGCCAGTATGACCTCGCGCGCGAGCTCGGCCGAGGCGGGATGGGGATCGTCTACCTCGCGCACGACGTGAAGCTCGAGCGCGAGGTCGCCATCAAGGTCCTCCCGTCCACCCTCGCCGGCAGCGCAGATGTGCGCGAGCGCTTCCTCCGCGAAGCGCGCACCTCGGCGCGACTCACGCATCCGAACATCGTCGCCATTCACGGCGCCGGCGAGATCGACTCCCGCGTCTACTTCGTCATGGGCTTCGTCGACGGCGAGTCGCTCGCAGAGCGGCTGCGCCGCGAGGGGCCGCTCGATCCGGCGATCGTCGTGCCGATCCTCCGCGATGTCGCGCTCGCGCTCTCCTACGCGCACGAGCGCGGCGTCGTGCATCGCGACATCAAGCCGGAAAATATTCTCATCGACGCGCGCACCGGTCGCGCGATGGTGACGGACTTCGGCATCGCGCGCGTCGCCGAGGCTGCGCCACTCACGATGACGGGACAGGTGCTGGGCTCCGTCCACTACATGAGCCCCGAGCAGGTCTCCGGCGACAAGCTCGACGGCCGCAGCGACCTCTACTCGCTCGGCGTCGTCGGCTTTCAGGCGCTCAGCGGCCGCCTACCCTTCGACAACGAGAGCGCATCCGCGGTGATCGTCGCGCACGTCACGAAGCCGGCGCCGGCGCTGCTCTCCGTCGCGCCGAGGCTGCCGTCCGCACTCGC
>JBBRYY010000037.1:0-27584 GCA_038237245.1 Gemmatimonadales bacterium
CCGAGAAAATCCGTGATCACGTCCGCCGAGGAGCGCGCGAGGCCATACCGATAGATGTGCTCCGACATGTACGCGTACCACGTCGGGTCGCCGGTGGTGAAGTCGCCGTGCTGCTGCTTCACGCGCGCGCGGATGTCGGCGATGATGATCGCGCCGATCGCGTAGTTCGCCATGTATCCCGGCGAATCGATCAGCTGCCCGCGCATCGCCCACCACGAGAATTCCGGATGCGGCGTGATGTGCAGATAGTGGCTCGTGAGATCGGACCACACCGTGTTCGGATCCTGCGTCGGATCGCGGTGCATTCGCACCTCGAATAGCGACCATGCGATGTCCATCACGATCCCCGAGTAACGCGCGCGCAAGCCCAGCGCCGTCGACACCGAGTCGCCGAGATAGTGCATCTGCCAGCGCGGCTCGTAACACTCGAGCGCGGCGACATCGCCGAGTCCCTCCGTGAGCGCATCATTATCCGGCCAGTCGAGAAATGCCGGCCGCTGATGGATCGCCGAGATGTGCACGGCGTGCCCCGTCTCGTGCAGGAGCTCGTCGAGATTGTCGAGACCGCCCACGCGATACGTCGCGAACACCCATGGCTCGCCCGGCAGCCACACGCCATTCACGAGATGCGGCCGCGCGCCGAAGTCCGTAAACGCTACCGGAGTCTTCCCAACCCGCGGCGTGAGATCGTAGTGCACGTGCATCGCGGCGAGGTCGGCGCCAAGATCGCGGAAGTAGTGCGCGTTGAGCGTGCCGAGATCGTTCAGCGGAATGCGCGCGCTCAGCGCCCGACTCGCCGCGCCGCCTTGATAGTGATAGTCCCACGGCTCGATCATCTCGTTCGGCGTGCTCACGCGCCACGCTTCGAGCACGCTCACCAGCCACTTCTCCATCACCGCCGGATCGATGCGCAGCACGCGCGCCTCGGCGTCCACCGGAGATCCGTTCGCGCGCCAACGTGCCGCGCTCAGCTTCACGAACTCACGATACGGGCTGTGCGCGCCATCGTCGCCGTTCACGCTGCGCCAGATCGTGTCGATGGCGGAGAAGAGCCGGTGCCGCTGCTCGCGATCGCCCATCTGCGCGAGCATCCCGAGCGCTGTGAGTCGGTCGAGCGTCTTCCCCTCGAACACGACGTGCTGCACCGCGCGCGTGTAGCACGAGTACATGCGCCGCCCCAGCCGCTCGTACGCCGAGTCGCCACGCGCGAGCGCCGCGGCATCGTAGTCGCACACGGGCGGCGCCTGCATTGGTCCCGGCTCCGCTTCGTCCGCATCGGAGAGCAGCCCGCCCGCGAGCGCGGTGCGCATTGCGCCGTACGCATGCCGATCTTCCGGCGCGAGGGCGGCCGAATCGATGCGCGCCAGCAAAGCCTCGAGCGGCACGCGAGTCGCCTCGTATCGCCGGTGCAGCTCCGCGATCGAGGTGCCGTCGGTATCCGCGCCGACGCCGCGGCCGTTCGTGACCGCGATCCGATCCTTCACCGCGTGCAGCGCCTGAAACATCGACTCCGCACGCACGAGCGACGGCGCCGCCGATGTGCGCAGCGGCCCGCCGGCGCCCGACGCGTGATGACAGGCCGCGGGCGCCACGAATATCGCGATCAGGAGCGGAGCGAGACGGAGCGGCATGCGAGCCATGGCGGATCCGATCATGGGAGAACGACATCGCGCGAGGCGCTAACATGCCCGCGCGCTCCCCGGCGCGCCACCATTCGTCCCGCACAGCGGTCGTGCGCGGCGCCGATTCTCGTTATGATGCGAGCATGACCGAGCGACTCTACTATACCGATGCGTATCTGTGCAGCTTCGACGCCCGCATCGTCGATCGCACCGCGGACGACCGCACGATCTACCTCGACCGCACTGCCTTCTACCCGACCTCCGGCGGCCAGCCCTTCGACACCGGCACGCTCGCCGGCATCGCGGTCACCGACGTCGTCGACGAAGGCGAGCGCATCGCCCACGTCCTCGCCTCCCCCGCTCCGCGTGATCTGCAGACCATCAGCGGGATCGTCGACTGGAATCGCCGCTTCGACCACATGCAGCAGCACACGGGGCAGCACCTCCTCTCCGCGCTCTTCGCCGATCGCTTCAAGCTCCACACGGTGAGCGTCCACTTCGGCGCCACCTCCTCGACACTCGATCTCGACGAGGAGCTCGTCTCGGCGAAGACGCTCATCGCTGTAGAGGAGCTCGCGAATCTCGCCATCGCCGAGTCGCACAAAGTCTCCGTGACCTTCGAGAGCGCCGCGACCGCCGCGGGGCTCCGCAAGCCACCGCCGCGCGAGGGCGAGCTGCGGATAGTCGACATCGAGTCGCTCGACCGAAGCGCGTGCGGCGGCACGCACCTCCGCACCACCGCGGAGATCGGAACGCTCCTCATCCGCGGCACGGAGCGCGTGCGCAAAACGACGCGCGTCGAGTTCGTCTGCGGCCTCCGTGCCGTGCGCGCCGCGCGCGCGGATCACGAGCTCCTCACCACACTCGCGCAATCAGCCGGCGTCGCCGCCACGGAGCTCGCCGCGAAGATGAAAATGCAGAGCGAGGAGCTTCGCGCCGCACAGTCCGCACGACGCGAAGCTTCCACCGCGCTCGACGCCTACCACGCCCGCGAGCGCTTCGACGCCGCGATACCGGACGCCAACGGCCGTCGCCGCATCGTCATCGATCGCCGCGATGCCGGCGCGCCCGCCACGGTGGACGAGCTCCGCTCCCTCGCCCAGGCCACCCTCGCCCTCGGCAACGCCCTCTTCATCGGCACCCTCCCGTCCCCGCCCACGATCGTCGTCGCCTCATCCGAGGGCGGGCTCGACGCCGGCGCCACCCTCAAGAAGCTCCTCGCCGACCATGGCGGGCGCGGCGGCGGCAACGCCCGCATCGCGCAGGGCACCGTCCCCACCCTCGGCGCCCTCGACGCCGTGCTCGCCGCGCTCTAGCTCCGAGTCGTGCACCCTCCCCGCCCGGCCAACTGGCGCTCAACGCCGCGCCGGTTCATTTTCGTCAGACCTCCCCCAAACAGGATCCACGCCTCATGCACGTGCCAGCCGTCCGCATCGTGTCCGGCCTCGCCGCCGCCGCGCTCCTCAACGCCGCCATCCCCGCTACGCAGCCCACTCTGCTCGGCTTCTCCGATGCGTCGAGCAAGATCGAGCGCGATTGGGAAGAGAAGCTCAAGGCGATCCCGGAGCCGGCGCGGATGCGCGCGAACATGCAGCGGCTCACCGCGCACCCGCACCACGTCGGCTCGCCGTACGATAAGGTCAACGCGGAGTGGCTCCTCGCCCAGCTGAAGAGCTACGGACTCGACGCACACATCGAGTCGTTCGATGTCCTCTTTCCCACTCCGCTCGAGCGCGCCGTCGAGCTCGTGTCGCCAACGCGCTACGTCGCCAAGCTCCAGGAGCCCTCGTACTCGCAGGACCCCACGTCGAACCAGAGGGCCGAGGCACTCCCGACGTACAACGCCTACTCGATCGACGGCGATGTCACCGCGCCGCTGGTCTACGTCAACTACGGCATCCCCGCAGACTACGACGAGCTCGCGCGACACAACATCTCCGTGAAGGGCGCCATCGTCATCGCGCGCTACGGCGGCTCGTGGCGCGGCATCAAGCCGAAGGTCGCCGCCGAACATGGCGCGGTCGGCTGCCTCATCTACTCCGATCCGCGTGATGACGGCTACGCCGGCGGCGCCGTCTTCCCCAACGGTCCGATGCGCCCGAGCGATGGCGTACAGCGCGGCTCCGTCGAGGACATGCCGCTCTACCCGGGCGATCCACTCACCCCGGGCGTCGGCGCGACGAAGGATGCGAAGCGCCTTCCGATCTCCGAAGCGAAGACGCTCACCAAGATCCCCGTGCTCCCGATCTCGTACGGCGACGCGCAGCCACTCCTCTCCGCGCTCGGCGGTCCGGTCGTGCCGAACGACTGGAAGGGCGGACTCCCGATCACCTATCGCTTCGGCGCAGGGCCCGCGAAGGTGCATCTCAAGATCAAGTCGACGTGGACGCTCAAGCCGCTCTACGACGTCATCGCGACGATCCCCGGCAGCACGGAGCCTGATCAGTGGGTGATCCGCGGCAACCACCACGACGCCTGGGTCAGCGGCGCCGAGGATCCGATCGCCGGTCTCGTTCCCGAGCTCGAAGAAGCGCGCGCGCTTGGCATGCTCCTCAAGCAGGGGTGGCGTCCGAAGCGCACGCTGATCTACGCCATGTGGGACGGCGAGGAGCCGGGGCTGCTCGGCTCGACCGAATGGGCCGAGGCACACAGCGATGAGCTGCGAGCGAAGGGCGTCGCGTATCTGAACACGGATACGAATGATCGCGGCTACCTCTTCCTCGAGGGGTCGCATGTGCTCGAGAAGTTTATCAACGGTGTCGCGAAAGACATCGACGACCCCGAAACGCACCTCTCCGTGTGGAAGCGGCTCCAGGGCGTGACGATTCAGCTCGGCGATGCCGAAGCGAAGAAGGAAGCGCGCACGCGCGGCGATCTTCGCATCGGCGCTCTCGGCTCGGGCTCGGACTTCACGCCTTTCCTGCAGCACCTCGGCGTTCCCTCGATCAACATGGGATACGGCGGCGAGGATGACGCGGGGATCTACCACTCGATTTACGACGACTTCTACTGGTACACACACTTCAGCGACACGTCGTTCGTCTACGGCCGCGCGATGGCACAGACCGTCGGCACGGCGGCGATGCGCCTCGCGGACGCGGACGTGCTTCCGTACGACTACACGAATCTCGCGGAGACGGTGCACGGCTACATTGACGAGCTCAAGAAGCTGGCGAGCGGCGAGGGCGATGCCGCGCGCGAGCGCAACATGGAGATCGAGGAGGGGTCGTACACCGCAATCAACGATCCCCATTCGCCGACCATCACGCCGCGCGCGCTGCAGGTGCCACCGCATCTTTCGTTCGCACCACTTGAGAACGCGGCGGACTCGCTGACGCGCGCTGCCGAGCATTACAGCAAGGCGTACGACAAGGCGCTCGGCAGCGGAAACACGGGGGGCGCGAAAAGCTCGCTCGCCGCGGTCAACGCGATTCTCGAGCACAGCGAGCACGTGCTTACCGACCCGCGTGGTCTTCGATGCGTCCGTGGTTCCAGCACCTGCTCTACGCACCGGGATTCTACACGGGATACGGAGTGAAGACCGTACCGGCCGTGCGCGAGGCGATCGAGCAACACAAGTACGGCGACGTCGACGAGGCCGTTGCACGCGTCGCTGCGGTCGTGAATGCCGAAGCGACGCTCGTGGAGTCCGCCGCGACCGCGCTTGGCAAGGGACAGTGAGACGCGGGTTTATCATTTGACGATGGAAGATTCACCGATCGATCCGGGCAACCTCCCTCCCCCCGGCGAGCTCCTCGATGGGGAGCTCGACATGATCACGCGGAGCAAGGAATCGCCCGAGAACGCGCCGATGCTGCAGGCGACGATCTCGCCGCTTCGCGTCGCGTTCCAGGGTGAGGCGGGCGCCTTCAGCGAGGAGGCGATCGTTCAGCTCTGGGGCGCGGAGGCAGAGCCCGTGCCGATGCGCACCTTCGCGGATGTGATGGACGCCGCCGAGACGGGGAGCGTCGACTACGGGCTGCTGCCGATCGAGAGTACGCTCATGGGCGGCATCGACAGCGCCTACGATCTGCTCGCCATGCACGAGCGGCTGATGATCACGGCCGAAACGGTGGTCCAGATCAATCTCTGTGTGCTCGGCATTCCGGGCGCGACGATCGCGGATCTCACGCAACTGCACAGCCACCCGCTGATGCTCGCGCAGTGCGCGCACTTTCTGGAGCGGTACAAGCACATCACGCCGGTCCCGTCGTGGGACACTGCCGGCGCGGCGCGCGCGGTGATGCAGGCGGGCGATCCGTCGCGCGCGGCGGCCGGAAGCCGGCGCGCAGCGGACCGCTTCGGACTGGAGCTCCTCGCCGATCGAATTGAGGATCGCCCGGATACGCAGATGCGCTTCCTCGCCGTGTCGCGCGGGCCCGCGTCGCCCGCGGCTGGAACGCCGGTGCGCAGCGCCGCGCTCTGTACGGTGAAGGATGTCGCCGGTGGGCTAATCGCCGCGCTGCAACCGCTCGCGAAAGGCGGCTTCAACGTGTCGCACTTCGTTGCGCGGCCGACGCGCGAGCCGTGGCAGTACATGTACTACATCGAGTTCGAGCACAATGCCGCCGATGCCGATGCGTCGAACGCACTTGACGCGGTCCAGAAGGCGAGCACGACGTACCGGCTGCTCGGCACCTTCCCGCGCTGGATGCACGAAAACAATGCGCAGCCGGGCGGAGAGTCGTTTCTCTCATGAGCACAAAGCACACGACTCCTCTCACCGCGCGCCCGGCGTGGCTCGCGCTCACGACGCATCACGGTGCGATCCGCGATGTGCATCTGCGCGAGCTCTTCGCCGCCGATCCCGGTCGGGGCACGCGCATGACCGCCTCCGGCGCGTCGCTCTTTCTCGACTACTCGAAGCATCGCGCCACCCCCGAGACGATGACCCTCCTCATCGCGCTCGCGCGCGAGTGCGGGCTCGCCGGGCGAACGCGCGCGATGTGGGCGGGCGAGAAGATCAACGTCACAGAGAATCGCGCGGTGCTCCACGTCGCACTTCGCGCCACGCGCGACACCACGATCATGGTCGACGGCGTGAACGTCGTGCCGCTCGTGCACGAGGTGCTCGATCGCATGCGCGCCTTTTCCACGGCGGTGCGCGATGGCGCGTGGAATGGCTTCACCGGGCGACAGATCCGTAACGTCATCAACATCGGCATCGGCGGCTCGGACCTCGGCCCCGCGATGGCCTACCGCGCCCTCGCGTACTACTCGAAGCGCGACCTCACGATGCGCTTCGTCTCCAACGTCGATAGTACCGACCTCGTCGAGGCGACGCGCGATCTCGATCCGGCCGAGACGCTGTGCATCGTGTCGTCCAAGACGTTCACGACGATCGAGACGATGACGAACGCCGCCGCCGCCCGCGACTGGATCGTGCGTGCGCTCGGGGACGAGCGCGCCGTGTCGCGCCACTTCGTCGCCGTGTCGACGAACGAGGCGGCGGTGCGGAAGTTCGGCATCGATCCCGCGAACATGTTCGGCTTCTGGGACTGGGTCGGCGGCCGATATTCGATGGATTCGGCCATCGGCCTCTCGACGATGATCGCGATCGGCGCCGACAACTTCGATGCGATGCTCGGCGGCTTTCGCGCAATGGATGAGCATTTCCGGGATACGCCGCTCGAGCGGAATTTGCCCGTCATTCTCGCGCTGCTTGGCATCTGGTACACGGACTTCTTCGGCACGCAATCCGCGGCCGTGCTTCCGTACGACCAGTATCTCGCGCGCTTTCCATCGTATCTGCAGCAGCTGATCATGGAGAGCAACGGAAAGTCCGTGACGCTGGGTGGCGATCGCGTGCGCTACGCGACATCGCCCGTGATCTGGGGCGAGCCGGGGACGAACGGACAGCATTCGTTCTATCAGCTGCTGCACCAGGGGACGCCGCTCGTCCCCGTCGACCTCATCGGCTTCGCGAAATCGCTCAACCCGTTGGGCACGCAGCACGATCTGCTGATGGCGAATCTCATCGCGCAGGCGGAGGCCCTCGCCTTCGGGAAGACGGCCGCGCAGGTGCGGGCCGAGGGGACGCCGGACTGGCTGGTGCCGCATCGCGTATTCGAGGGAAACCGACCCTCCAGCGTGATCCTCGCCGAGAAGCTCACACCGGCGTCGCTCGGTACGTTGATCGCGCTCTACGAGCACATGGTGTTCACCCAGGGCGTGATCTGGGACATCGACTCGTTCGACCAATGGGGCGTCGAGCTGGGTAAATCGCTCGCCACGCGGATCGCTGCGGAGCTCGTGCCGGGGGCCGATACCACCCCCACGCATGACTCGTCTACCAGTGCGCTCATCGATCGATACCGGGCGGCTCGCGACGGCTGAGACGCGGGGCAGCAAAGTGCGAGATTACAGGCACTACGCGCCGGCGAAAGTGGACACCGATCCGGGTGACGGAGTCGTAACCTCATGTCACACAATAGCTTGATACGTCGCTCCGGATTGGAGCGAAAGTCGCATAGCAAGCACTACAGTTCGGCCTTTCTAACCTTCCAGCCCTTCCCGATCTGTCCTTCATGGCGCGGTACGCCGACTCGGCGCAGAGGCGTGAGCTGGACGACATAATCATCGTCGATCCGGCAACGATGCTGGAAGATCCGGGGCCCGACTCCCGCCCTTCGGCCTCGCGCAGCGGAGCGCCAGTGCTGAGCGCGGCGACGCTCCTCGCGACACCCGGCGGCGATCCCGATGCCGTTGTGCTCGCGATTCAGCTGCTCGGCGAGGCCGCTCCGCTCGCGGTGACGGCGGACGGAATGTCGTTCACCGTCCCCGGCTGGGAGCTCGGCTCGCAGTCCGCCGACTCGATGGACGCCGAAGGACTCGCGTGCTGGGTGAGTGTCGACATTCTCCTGCTCGAGAACGGGCGCTACGTGGTGCGCGAGCATCGCGCGAGCGAAGGCTCGGACGGGATGATCGCGTCGGACTCGAACGGCTCGATCATCGAGAGCGGCGCCGAAGTGCGCGCCTTCTGCACCGAGTACACGCCGGATCCGCTGCGCGCCGCTGCGCGCGTCGCCGCACTCGACAACGCAATGCGCCGCTGGCCCCCGCTCCGCACGCCGTCGGGCCGCGCGCGCAAGACGCCGCTGGTCATTCCGTTTCTGATCGATTAGGGGCCTAGAAGATGATGCCTGCGCTTATCGGCACGAACTGCAACGACTTCACTCGTGGGCTTCGAATGGCGTAGTCGCCGATGGCGGAGCCGTGGATCACGTTGTGGTAGCGCGCCTCCACGAATCCGTCGATCGATCCGAGCTGGACTTTGACGCCCGCGCCCGCATTCACCCCGAACTTCGTCACCGACTGGGGTGAGTTGCCGCCATCGATCGTGTGGGCGCGCTCGCCGTACGCACCCGCGCCGCCGATCAGATAGAAGTGAAGCGGAACCGCGCTCGGAAACGTGTAGACGAGATTCGCGGTGCCATCGACGATGCGCATCTCGATTGGCTCCGGACAGAAACCGTCGCTTCCGGGTGCCAGCGTGCATCCGATCGCAGTCCCGTTCCCGCTCATGTGATGCCACTGTGCTTCGAGCCGAAAGCTCACGGGCACGAGCGGCACCCCGAAGTTGACGAATGCTCCGGCGTTCCACCCCGCTGAGGTAGCATCGTTCAGCAGCCCGATCGGAGCGGTTACGCCTCCCATTATGCCGAACTGGATAGGCCGGCTGATGATCTGTGCCTTCAACGGAGCCGCCATCGTCGCTGTGGCGAGGGCGATCACGATCGTGTTGACAAATGGAGTTTTCATTCCCCTCCTGAATGAGACTGGAGACCCCGCAGTATAGGCGTCAGGTCACCGCCCTGGCGATAGCTTCCACTATGGCAGGATGCACCGGGGACGCACGATAAAAATCGAAGAGCTCGCGCTGCAGCAGTGGCGCGGCGATGGCTCGGGTGCGCGAATCGTGCGCGAGCAGTACTTCCTCTTGCCGCCCGGAAGCACGCCGCCACCGGAGACGAAAAAAGCGGGGTGACGCTCTCGCGCCACCCCGCCTCCTTCAGATCGGATTTGCTACCGCTGCATTACGGCGCCGGCGGCGGCGTCGTCGTCGAAAGCTTCACGTCGACGTAGTTCACCGACCCGCGATCGCGCGCCCGGATCGCCAGCGTGTTGTCTCCACCGAGGTTGAGGAACGACGCCGGCACCGTGAAGGTCAGCGACCCCTTCGTGGCGCAGTTCTCGTGCGAGACCAGCCCCGAGGTCGAATTGAACGAGTAGTTCCCCGCATCCTGACCGACGAACTGATAGAGCGGACTTTCATTCAGCGTCGTCAGCGGATTGCCGTTCACGAACACGGCGATGTCGTTGTCGATTGCCGCCGTAACCGTAAGCGGCGCGCTCCAGTTTGCCGGCAGCGGGAACGTCTTGCGCAGCAGCATGTCCGTTCCAATGGCCCACGCCGGGTTCAGCGTGAAGCCGGGCTCACTGTTGATCGCGCATACCGTTCCGCCCAGGTCTCCGCTGCCGAACGGACCGTTGCCGGTGAGCCAGTTCGCGGTGGAGTAGCCGGGCACCTCGAAGCCCGCGTCGTGCCCCTGCGCGCCATCGAGGTAGAGATACGACGCGCCGTACGGTACGACGTCGCCTCCCGTCGCGTTGTACGAAACGCCGTTGACCGGATCGACCGACACGTTCGTCGGGAAGCCGGGCGCACCGACCGCGAACGTCACCGACGGATCGGCGAACGTCCCGACCGCCTGCACCGAGTTGGCGCCGGCGCCCACTACCCAGCTGCCCACCGTCGCGATGCCGTTCGCGCCCGTGGCAACCGTCGAGCTCGATCCACCGCTGACCGTCCCACCACCACCCGTGACCGAGAAGAGCACGTTGGTCTTCGCAACCGGAGTGCCGAGCTTCGTCGAGACGAGCGCCGACGGTGCATTCGCGACCGCCGATCCCGCCGGGGCCGTCTGCGCCGGGAACGGCGTCGGGTTCGTGCTGAGATACACCTGCGTGTCCACGCCGCCGAAGGGGCTGAACGACTTCGTCGTCCCCGTCTTTCCGCCGCTGCCCGCGTACGCATTCTCGGGGAGGACGAACTTCGCGATGGCCGAGCCGAGCTCGGAGCCCGCGCGACGGACCTCGCCGTGCATCGCGAGCTGGAGCATGTCGTATGCGCTCATCGATGTCGTCGGCGTCGTGCACAGCCCCGGGATCGTGCCGCCCGGAGGAAGCACTTCGATCGTCGTCGCCGACGTGTTGTGCGCAAGGAAAACCGTCGGAATCTCGGCGCCATCGGACAGACAGAGCCCGACGTTGAGACCCGCGGTGATCGCCGACTCCGGCGTCACCTTCACGTCGTAGAACGGCCCGTACTGATCGAGTGACGTGTTGAGCGGGCGTGTCGCATTCGGAATCACGCTGATGGTCACGACGACCGCGGGCGTGTTGAACGAATTCGGCGGCAGCTGCACGCCGGCGTTTCCGTCGCTGGTCACGACGTTCTGCGTGGTGCTGCTGGGGAACACGACCTTGTTCACCGTGCCGCTGTCCCCGGGATCACCGGGGAGGGTGAGCCCCGTGGTCGGGAGCCCGACGGTGCAATAGAGCCCCTTCTCGAATGCGAGCAACGCCTGCCGCGTCGCGAGCGATCCGCCACCGACAAGCTTCCCCGCGTTGAACTGCGTGAAGGTGTAGTCGAGCAGGCGGAAGACGAGCGTGCGCGCATCGGCCTGATGCCCGGTGTTGATGTAGAGCAGCACGACCACGTACGACGCCGCCGCGACGAGACGCTCGCGGCCACGGGGATAGAGCGTCGTGATCATGTTGGCCGTCTGTGCGACGGTCGGGCAGCCGGATGGGACAATGCTCTCCTGCACCGGCGGTGCCACCGGCTCGGTCGGACTATTGCTGTCGGGCGAGCACGCGGAGATGAACAGTGCTCCAGCCACGACCGCTACGCACCCTGCAATCCAATTGCGCCACATTCGTTCGTTCCCCCAAAGGTTCTGATTGAACAGCGGTCCCACACTAGTAAAGCGTCTTTCCTACTGCTTACCGGTCGCGACGAGCCGCTGAAAGCGCGGATCGTCCGCGATACTGCGCCAGCGCCAGTTGTTGTCCGAATTGAAGCCCGCAGCCGTATTCGGATTGGCTGCCAGATAGACAGCAAGTGCCTTGATCGCCGCGTCTTTGTCCCCGATGAGTGTCCACACGTAGGCGCGGTCATACTCCAGATCGCGTGTGGGATCACTGTCCGCCGGTGCACGCGCGGAGGTAAGCACATGCTTCGCACTGTCCCCGAGACTGGCGCGCGTGAGAACTGCCGCGACGCCCATCCGCGTGCTCGCCATCGCGTAGCCGCGCGTCGCTTCGGGGTTCAGCTTCACGATCGAGTCCGCGAGCCGCCATGCGCCCGGGACATCCGGCTCCATCGCCTTCGTCGCCATGAGGCTGAGTCGGCACTCGATGAAGCGCGGGTTGAGCGGGAAGCGCCTGTTGCCGACATCGCACCAGTGCACCGCCTCGGTGAACTGCGCATCATCGAAGGCGAGGTTGAACAGCCGCCACACGATGACGTCGATGTTGCTGAGATACGAATCCTGCTCGTACGCGCGTCTCGCCGCGAGTCGCGCGCTCGTCACGTCGTCCGTGTGCGTGAGCAGAGAGCTCAGCACTCCCCACGCGCCCGCCTGCGCGGGGTTGATCTTCACCGCCTGCTCGAGATCTGCCTGCGCGTCCGCGAGGAGCTTCTTCGCCGCGTCGGCGCCGGGCTCGAGGCCAAGCAGGTAGCGCCAGTAGCGCAGCGTGCCGCGGAGCTCGAGCGCGTCGGCGCTCGTCGTCGACAGCGTGAGCGCGCTGTCGGCGTAGGCGAGCCCTGTGCTCACCCACTTCGACGCCATCGTCTGATCATCCCCGTAGAAGCGCGACGCGCGATAGGCGAGCGATCCGCGCAGCACCGGCACGGCCGCCCACGCGGGATCGAGTGCCGCTGCCTGCGCCAGCAGCGTGTCCCCACGCTGCACCTCGCGCAGCACCCCCGCCGTGTCACTCTGCTTCATCGCCGTCTGCTCGCCGCGAAAGTGCTGCTCCGCCTGCTGCAGCAGCGCCCACGCATCCGCGTTCGTCGTCCCCTCGCGCTGCTCGCGCAGTAGCACCTCGGTGCCGAGTCGGCGCCGGAGGAACTCCGCGACTCGCATCGCGAGCGTATCACGGAGCGCGAGCGGATTGCCCCTCGCCTGCTCGAAGCTCGCGCGCTCGAAGTCCGTGCCCGTGCCATCCTTGAGCCGCACGCTCACCCGCACCTTGTCCTTGTCGGGCTCGATGGTTCCCATCACGAGCGTCCCGGCGCTCAGGGCGCGGGCGATACTGTCGGGTGCGACCCCGCCCTCGCGGAAAAGCGCGGCTCCGTTCGCGGAGACGACATCCAGCCCCGGCACCGACGTCAGTCGCGCGATCAGCGTCTCCGTGAGACCGTCGGCGAGATACGAGAGCTCGTGCGTCTTGCTGTCGTCCTCGAAGTACATCACCGCGATGCGGCGCGGATCGAGCCCGGTGCTCTTCCCGGCGTTCCGGATGTGCGCACCGCGCGTGAGGCGCCACGCGCCAAAGCCCACGACCACCACTCCCAGCACCACCCCGCCGATGATCTTCGCGAGCTTCCTTCGCTTCGCCTTCGGATCGACGGCGCGCATCGATTCCGTCGCGCTGCGCGCCGCCATCACCCGGCGCGAGTACGTCGCCCCCGAGGGACGCTGCAGCGCTGCAGCGAAAGCCCCCGCCGTCTTGAAGCGATCCGCAGGCACCTTCGCAAGCGCCTGCAGCACCACGTCCTCGAGCTCGTCGGGAACGTTCTCCCTCACGATCGCGAGCGACGGCACCCGGTCCATCGTGTGTCGGGCGATGATGGAGGCGGCAGTCGGCCCGACGAACGGCGGCGTCCCCGCGATCATCTCGTAGAGCACGCAGCCGAGCGCGTAGATGTCGCTCCGGCCATCGATGTCCTTCTCGCCCATCGCCTGCTCGGGACTCATGTACGTGGGAGTGCCGAGCGTGATGCCTGTCTGTGTGAGCTTCTCGTCGCCCATCGCGCTGACGGCGTGCGCGATGCCGAAGTCCGCGACGATCGCATGCCCCTCGTCGAGCAGGATGTTCTCGGGCTTGATGTCGCGATGCACGATGCCGTTCTTGTGCGCATGGTCGAGGGCCGACGCCACCTCGATCGTGAGCTGCACCGCTTCATCCACGGAGAGCTGCTGCTCGCGATCAAGCCGCGCGCGCAACGACTCGCCCTCGATGAACGGCATCACGTAGTACAGCAAATGATCCGGCGTCTCTCCGGAATCGAAGAGCGCCAGGATGTGCGGATGACTGACCTTCGTGGCGAGCTGGATTTCGCGACGGAAGCGCTCCGGTCCGAGAGCCATCCCCAGATCCGGCAGCAGCACCTTGATCGCGACCTCGCGATCATGTTTCAGATCCTTCGCGAGGTACACGGTTGCCATGCCACCGCGACCCAACTCGCGCACGACCTCGTACTGCCCCTCGAGGGCAGTCTGTAGCCGATCGAGACCGTTCGTCGCCAATGCCCGTGCCCTTCGTTATGAGACGCTAACGAGCGAAGATACGAGTCTGAATCGGAATCTGCCAGCGGGTGAAACGTTCTTTACCGCACGGCTTTAGCTCTAATGTGCAGCAGCAGAATCCGAGGCCGGCGCGCTGCGATAAACTGTTCCACCTTTCATCACGAACGCGGGACGTTCCAATACGGTGACGTCGCTCAGCGGATCGCCTCTCACCGCAATCAGATCCGCCCACGCGCCAGGCGAAAGAGTCCCCACCTTGTCTTGCCAACCGAGCAGATCAGCAGCGTTCGACGTCGCCATCTGGATGGTCTGTAGCGGCGTGAGTCCGAGCTCCAGCAGATACTTGAACTGCCTGGCGTTCGTCCCGTGCGGGTAGACGCCGGCATCGGTCCCGAACGCCATCTTCACTCCCCCCGCGATCGCACGCCGCCAGTTCACATTCTGCGCCTTGCGCAGCTGCCGCTCCTTCTCGATGATCTTGTCCGGCAGCCCGAGCTCCTTCCCATGATCGAGGATGTACGCGTCCGTGTAGATATCGGGAACGAGATACGTCCCGTGCTCCTTCATCAGCCGCACTCCTTCCTCGTCGATCAGCCCGCCATGCTCGATCGATGCCACCCCCGCCCTCGTCGCCCGCTTGATCGCCTCGGCCCCGTGCGCATGCGCCGCGACCTTCCGCCCCCACTGCGCTGCCTCCGTCACGATCGCGTTCAGCTCCTCCTGCGAGTACTGCGGCGCGCCCACCGACTCCTCCTCCGACAGCACCCCCGCGCTCGCGAGCACCTTGATCCAGTCCGCACCGTACTTGATGTTGACGCGCACCTGCTTGCGCACCTCGTCAACGCCATCGGCGATGCTGCTCAGCTGCTGGAAGTGCAGATACGGCGAGAAGCCGTTGAGATCCCCATGGCCGCCGGTCGCGCTGAGCGGCATCGTGGCGACGAGCATGTGCGGCCCGTCGACCACCCCCTCGTTGATCGCGTTGCGCAGCGCCACGTCGATGAGCTCCGGCGCGCCCACGTCGCGCACCGTCGTGAACCCGGCCTCGAGCGTGCGCTTCGCATACACGTGCGCGCGCACCGCGTCATCGATCGGGCTGTGACGGAAGAGATCCGTGTAGTAGTCGTGGCTCTCGCCCGTGAGATGCGTGTGCACGTCGATCAGCCCCGGGAGCACGGTGACGTCGCCGAGGTCGATCGTGGTCGCGGTACCTGCCGGCGCCACGCCGCTGCTCGCCGCGCCGCCCGCCGTCACCGACGTGATCCTGTCGCCGTCGACGACGATCACCGCGTTGTCGATCCGCTTCCCCGTGCGCGGCTCGATCACATGCGCGGCGCGCAGCACGACGCGCCTCGGTGCACTCCCGGGCGCCTGCGCGACTGCGCTGCTCGCTGCCGCAATCGTGGCGGTGATGAACGATAGAACGAAGCGCGTGCGCGTCATGGGGTGCTCGTTGAAGTGTCGGACATGCTGCGGAGTGTCGCGTTGTCCTTCGCTGCCTTGATCTCGAGGTCGAGCTCTTCCACGCGCGCCTTGAGCGCCGCATCGTACGCGTCGCGCGCCGCCGCGCCGGCCGACGTCACCGCCGACGCTGCATTACCGAGCGCCGCACTCGACGTCTGCTCCACGCCAGTGACATTGCCGTGCGGGCCGAAGGTCAGCGCGATCTTCCCGGCGCCGAGCACCTCGGTTCCGAACGCGATATTCAGAATCGGATCGGCCGCCGAGACGACCGGAACTATGCGCTCCTCCGCCACCGTGAGCCCACTACGCGACTCCGGGTCGGGGATGTGCACGCGGATCATCCGCGTGATCGGCTCGCGAAAATAGATCTTCGCGCAGACGCTGTCGGCGCCCGTGCAACCGATCGGCGAGCCGCTCGCATTCGACGCGGGATCGAGCGCGCTCGCCGGCTCCGGAAGCGGCGACACGGTCAGATAAATATTCGCGAGCGAGTACAGCTCGACATCGAGCGCGTACGCCGCGCTCTGCTTCGCGATCGTCGTCGAGCTCACGCCTGCGTCCGGCACCGCCGGGAGCTCGGTGAGATCGAACGTGCGAATGACATGCTTCGTCGACACCGGCACTGCCTTCCCCTTCGACGCCGCCGCGCACAGCGTGTCGTGCGCCGCAGTCCTCGGGACGAACGCGCCGAGCACGCCGAATGCTCCCTTTGCGATCGTCGTCGCGATTGCCGCGCGCTGGTCGGCGCCCGCGTAGTTGAGCGACGTGAGCACTCCCGTCTCGCTGACCTTTACGCCGAGCGTCTGGTCGAGGGTGGCCGAGGGGCGAAGGCCGAGCCGGTAGAGCTGCCGGCGGTCGGGAACCGTAGTGACGGTGAGCGTCCAGCTCGTCGAGAGCGAGTCGTGCGTCACGCACACGCCACGCTCGCGCACGACATCGTGGAAGTGGCTGACCTTCGCATCGACCGTGAGCAGATCGCGAGTGAGGAAGTAGCGCAGCCCCTCGGTCGGCGCGCGTGCGATGTCGAACGGGCCACTCGTGCTGAGCGTGCCCGGGCGCGCGCAGCCACCGAGCACAAGGAGCAGAGGGAGAATTCGGTGTGCACGAGGCAAGAATCCTCCAATGATTCGCGGGTGAACGCTGCAACCGATTGATTCGTCGGGAATATGATAGGGTTGCAGCACACGCTCGGCTACTCGTCGCGAACGATGTGCGCGATTCGATGAACCTCGCCTTCATTCACGCAACGTCGGGGTGGCGAAAGTCTTCGAGCATCAACACTCGACGGATAGGCTGTGGATGACCGCGTGGGAGACGCCGCGCGGCGAGCGTGCCTTCGCGGCGGCGGTCGTTGGGAGAGCTGCACCCTCGATTTGGGCTCCGAGCTTATCTCGCTGGCGCAGTGGGATCGGGAGTCGATCACCGGGGCGGTACGGGCGTTCAATGGATAGGTGCAGGTCTCCCTACTCGGTGCTCGTCGAGCTTCGCGCGAAACTCGACAGCGCGACCCGAGCGCTCGATTCAACGGTAACGCGCTGAAAGCTGGGGCGGGAATGTGACGCGATCCGGAGCGCGACAATGGGGTTGCATTGCGGAATGAAAAGCGTAACACATTGTGGCACATGATCATATAAATTCAATTATGAAGTTTTAACGTCCGAAATGGGCGTGATGATGTGCGTCCGGGACGTGATAGACCCTGTGATACATCTCACCATACATTGCGACACTGAAATTCCTGATGGATTCACCCGTATCCGCCGGCACTCGTCCAGCGACGAGCTCCGGCTCATTCTTTGGCCAAATTCAGCGAACTCAGCAGCCCCGAAGGTGAAGACCCCGCGTCGCCCCGCCATGCTCGACGCACGTCTGGCGGCGCGGGGATCCCGCGCGCGTTGCTGACATCGCTCGAGGAGCATCTCGTGTCGCTGCCAGGCGTGACGCTGGCGCGCGTCGAGGTGCGCCCGACGGGGGAGATCGTCGGCATCCATCTCATGGTTGCCGCCGGTGTCGACACGAGCTCGCTCATCAACACCGTCGATGAGACGCTCCGCACCACCTTCGATCTCAAGATCTCGCCCGAGCAGATTTTCGTAGCGCACGTAAACGCGCGCTCGGGATCGACGAGCGCGCGGCCGAGCGATGCCGGTGTGTCGTTCGAGCAGCGGCGTTCGAGCGGCGGCAGCATCCTCATGGCGGACGAGAGCGACACGCCGCGCCTCGCGCGACGCGTGTATTTCGAGGATCTCGAGGTGCGCCGCTCACGCACCTCGGGGATCACCTGTCGCGTGTCGCTGCGGAAGGGGGCGCTGGTGTTGAGCGGCGAAGTGACCGGCGCGTCGTCGGAGCGCTCGCGCGCCGAGCTGGCATCGCGCGCGACGCTGGCGGCGCTGGGCGCGGCGGATGTCGCGGCGCAGACCGCGGCGATCGAACACGTGCTTCTCATCGATTCGCTCGAGCGACGCTACGTGGTGGTCGCCGTCGCGGCGCGACGCGGGCGCGAGATCGTCCCGCTCACGGGTGTGTGCGAGGTGCGCGAGGACGTCGAGACGGCCGCGGTACTCGCAACGCTGTCGGCCACGAACCGGTGGCTCGCGCAGTACTAGCGCGTCGCGCGTGAAACCAGCGTGGGACTTTCGCGTAGAAGGGCGGGCGGTGCGTGCACCCGCGTACGACTCTGCTGCGGAGAATCCGATCCATGAAATCGATGTTGACGGTGTCGACGGTGTCGTGTCTCGTGTCCACCCTCACGTCGCCCGCGCGCGCGCAGGCATCCAGCCCGATCCCGATCGATACGGCCAAGCTGTACTTCGCATAGGCGCATGCGCTCTGCATCGCCGACGGAGGGAAGCTGTGGGCGGCGATTTCGTGCTCGCGCCCCCGCATTAGAATCCCGTTCAATCGCCCCATACAAAGCTATTTGCACGCGTTCTGCCGCGGGGCGACTCGCGCCGAAGGGCTCGCCTCTGCACCTTCTCCATGCACGAATCCTCGTCGAAATCACAATAGCCGTATCCGCCGTGCCAAGCAGCGCGGCGTGGGAGAGATCGCTCGTGAAGCTCGTCACCCGTGCCGGAAAGATCGCGCTCATCGCATCGATCGGAACGTTGGCCCTCGCGGCATCATCGAGCAGAGCGCGATCGGTCGAAGTCAACGATCCGCGCTACCACATGAACGCGATCACGATGTCGATTCCCGACGGATGGAAGTTCGCCGGCACCGTCGCGCGCGCGGGTGGCTGTCACGGTGGTCCGGCGGCGATCAAGTACACGGCGGAAAGCCCCGACGGGATGACGGGTTTCGAAAATTTGCCCGGCGTGCAATGGAACTGGACGAGCTCCGTCACGAAGCAGCAGGTGATGAACGCGACGGGCTGCCCCGTCGTCGAGATTCAATCGGCCGCGGACTTCCTCGTCGCGATCGCGGTGCCGATGATCCACCCACATGCAAAGGTCATCTCGGTGGGACCGCTCCTCCCCGCTGGCAAGGCGGCGCTCGCGCAGCAGCTCGAGCAGGCGCGCCAACAGAATGCGCAGATGGCGGCGCGCTACGGGCAGCCGCCGCAGAAGCTCGTGCTCGAGGGCGCACGCATCCGCATCGAGTACACGAAGAACGGGCGCGTCATCGAGGAGATTTTTTCGGCCGTCATCAATTGCACCGAGTCGCACATGCCCGGACTAATGACGCAGCCGTCGTACACGGATCGCACCTGCGCCTCGCGGGGCGTGGTGCTGATTTTCGCGCCGAAGGGGCAGCTCGATGCGTTCATGTCATCGCCGCAATTCACGAACGTGCAGGGGACGATCCACCTCAATCCCGAGTGGCAGAATCGCGTATCGCAGGACATGCAGGCCGACTTTCAGAGGAGTCAGGCCGATGACGCGGCTGCATTTCAGCGGACGCTCGCATCCGGAAAGCTCGCCGGCGACCAGCGTATCAAGGACAACAACGAGTTTCTCAAAGAGCAGCGGGCGACGACGGATGCGGCGATCGCACAGGACCGCAGGAAGATGGGCGAGATGGATTCCAACGCACACCAGACCGCGCTCTTCGCGGGCGATCGGGGAGATTTCATCGATCCATCTAACGGTAGAAAGATCGAGGCGAGCAGCCAGTACAATCATCAGTGGCTGTCGTCGCAGGGAACGGCGCTCGTGCAGACCAACGATCCCACCTACGATCCGAACGGCCGCACGAACATCAACGAGAGCTGGACCGAGCTCGTGCCGACGCCTTAGGGAGCTCGTGGCGTCGATGCGGTGCGAGCGCGAAGAGTGATTTAGCTTTCGCGCTCCACCGGCAACGTCATCGCCGACGCTCCTCCTCCGCCCACCACGTAGGCTCTCATGCGCATCGCCATCGGTTCCGACCACGCGGGCTTCCAGTACAAAACGCGCATCAAGGAGATCCTCGCGCGCTGGGGCCACGAGGTGACGGACTTCGGCACCGACTCCGATGCGCCGGTCGACTATCCGCTTTTCATCCGCCCCGTCGCGCTCGCGGTTGCGGCGGGCGACTTCGAGCGGGGCATCGTGCTCGGCGGCTCCGGCAATGGCGAGGCGATCGTGGCGAACCGCGTGCGGGGCATTCGCTGCACGCTCTGCTGGAACGTCGAGTCCGCGCGCTACGCGCGGCTGCACAATGATGCGAACGTCCTCTCCATCGGCGAGCGGCTGGTGGCTGCAGCGGATCTCGTGCCGATCCTCGAGGTGTGGTTCGAAACGCCGTTCGAGGGCGGCCGGCACCAGCGGAGAATCGACGAGATCGACGCGGTGTGAGCCGCTGGTGGAGCGGCGCTACGTCACCCTCGTCGCCGCGTGATACTCCGGGCGGTCCCACGCGCGCTCGGCGAGAATCGTCTTCAGCGTCGCGACCGCGTCCCACAGATCAACGTAGCCCACATAGAGCGGCGTGAACCCGAAGCGCAGAATGTTCGGCTGGCGGAAATCGCCGATTACCCCGCGATCGATCAGCGCGCGCATCACTGGCCATCCGTTCTCGCAGGCGTAACAGAGCTGGCTTCCACGCTGTGCGGACGTTGCGGGCGACACGAGCCTCAGTGTGCCAGGCTCGATCTCCTGCGCCACGAGCCGCTCGAACAGCTCGCCCATGCGAATCGACTTCTCACGCACCGCATCGCGCGGCGCCTCGAGCATGAGGTCGACGCCCACCTCGAGCGCCGTGAGGCTCAGTATCGGCGGTGCACCGACGAGCATGCGCTCGATCCCCCCGGCCGGCCGGAACGACTGCTCGAATCGAAACGGTGAGTCATGCCCGAACCACCCGCTCAACGCTGGCGTGATCTTCGCTTGATGCTTCCGCGCGACGTAGAGAAACGCGGGCGCGCCGGGCCCGCCATTCAGATACTTGTAGCCGCATCCCACCGCGAGATCGACATCCGCGCCGGCGAGATCGACCGGCATCGCGCCCGCCGAATGCGCGAGATCCCACAGCATGATCGCGCCACGCTCGTGCGCGAGCTCGGTGATTCCTCGCATGTCGTGCATCCGGCCGGTGCGATAATTCACGTGCGTGAGCATCACCACCGCCACATCGTCGGTGATCGCGCTCTCGATCACTTCAGCTTCAGCAACGCGCAGTGTGTGTCCGCGATCGAGCTGTCCGATCAGCCCCTCGGCGATGTACAGATCCGTCGGAAAGTTGTCCGGCTCGGAGAGAATGACCTTGCGATCGGGGTTCAGCTGGAGCGCGGCCGAGAGTGCCTTGAAGAGGTTGATCGACGTCGAATCGGCGACGATCGTCTCGCCCTCGTTCGCACCGATCAGTCGCCCGATCTTCGCGCCGATGCGCTGCTGGATGTCGATCCATCCGTTGATGTTCCAGCTGCGAATGAGGTCGCGTCCCCACTCGTCCTCCACCACCTCTCGCACGCGCTTCGACGTCGCGCTCGGCATCGCGCCCAGCGAGTTGCCGTCGAGATAGATCACGCCCTGCGGCAGCGTGAAGCGCTCACGAAACGATCGCAGCGGATCGTCGCGGTCGAGCGCCTCGCATTCGGCGCGAGAGATGGTTCCGGCGGTCATCAGTCGGCCTACAGCTCGGTGCGCACGTCCCAGAGCTCCGGGAAGAACGTGACATCGAGAACCTGGCGCAGGTAGCCCACGCCTGCCGTTCCCCCCGTGCCGCGCTTGCGCCCGATGATGCGCTGCACCGTCGTCACGTGTCGAAAGCGCCACTGCTGAAACCAGTCCTCGAGATCGATCAGCTCCTCGGCCAGCTGATACAGATCCCAGTAGCGCTTCGGATCCCGATACACTTGCGTCCACGCCGCGAGCACCGAGTCGTTCGACACGTACGGCTGGCGCACGTCGCGCGCGAGCACACTCGCATCGATCGCGAAGCCGCGCCGCGCCAGCATCCGTATGGCCTCGTCGTAAATGCTCGGCGTTGCGAGCGCTTGCTCCAGCAGCGTCCGCAGATCCTCGCGATGCCGGTGCGGCGCGAGCATCGCCTCCTGCTTGTTGCCGAACGCGAACTCGATCAGCCGGTACTGCACCGACTGGAAGCCCGACGACTGTCCCAGCGCGCCGCGAAAGCTCGAATAGTCGCTCGGCGTCATCGTCGACAGCACGTCCCACGACTGGATGAGCTGCGACTGGATTCGGCTCACGCGCGCGAGATGCTTGAATGCCCCCTGGAGCTCATCGGCGAGGATGAGTCGGCGCGCGGCGCCGAGCTCGTGGAGCGTGAGCTTCATCCACAGCTCGCTCGCCTGATGGATGATGATGAACAGCAGCTCGTCGTGATAATCGGATCGCGGCTGCTGTGCGCTGAGCAGCGTGTCGAGCTGCAGGTAGTCGCCGTAGCTCATCGCTCCGACGAAATCGGTGTGCGCGCTGGCAGCGGGGTGCGCTTCAGGCGCCGCTGCCGACCTCTTCTCCATGTCGTTCGTCTCCATTCGCGAAGACTACACTCTCTACCAGATCTCCGGAACGAGCTCCCGTGCGCGAACCATCGGATCGCCCGGCTTGCATCCGAACGCCTTCGCGAAGGCCTCCGAATTCGACACCGGGCCGTTCACGCGCCACATGTCTGGCGAGTGCGGATCCGTCGTCACGCGCGTCTTGAGCGACTCGACGCGATCGTGGCCACGAAACGTCTGTGCGTACGCGATGAAGTATCGCTGCTCCGGCGTGAAGCCGTCGATCGGACCGGGGCGTCCGTTGCGCTCGAGCGCACGCTGCAGTGCGTCGTAGCCCGTGAGCACGCCGCCGTAATCAGCGATGTTCTCACCCTCCGTCATCGCTCCGCTCACGTGAAAGGTGTCCGCCTGGATATAGCCGTTGTACTGCGCGACGATGCGCGCGGCTTGCTTGCTGAACGTCACCGAATCCGACGGCTGCCACCAATCGCGCAAATTCCCGGCAGCGTCGAAGTGCCGGCCCTCGTCGTCGAAGCCGTGCGTCAGCTCGTGCCCCGCCCAGCTGCCACCGAGCGCGCCATAGTTCGCCCCGTCGTCCGCCTTTGGATCGAAGGTCTGCGGCACGAGCGCCCCCGCCGGAAAGACCATCTCGTTCTTCGACGGATCGTAATACGCGTTCACGGTCGGCACCGTGATCCCCCATTCGCTCGTGTCCACCGCCGTCCCCGGCCGCCCCGCCGTGCGCTTCCACTCGAAGGAGTTCGCCGCCAGATCGTTGAGCACGAACGGACCGTCGCTCACCTCGAGCTTCGAGTAATCGCGCCACTTGTCCGGATAGCCGACCTTCTTGCCCATTCTGCTCAACTTCTCGAGCGCTCGCGCGCGCGTCGTGTCGGACATCCAGGAGAGCTTCTTCAGCCGCTCGCCGAACGCCGCCCGGATGTCTTCTATCACCTGCCTCGCTCGATCACGCGCGGCAGGCGGGAAGGTTTTTGCGACGTATGCTTCGCCGAGCGCCTCACCCATCTGATTGTCGGTGGCGCGAATGCAGCGCTTCCAGCGTGGCAGCAGCTGCTTTGCGCCCGAGAACGACGAGCTGAAGGCGAAACCCTCGTTCACGAACGGAGTGCTCAGCCACGGCGACGCGGACGACAGGATGTGGTAGCGCATGTACACGCGCCACTGCGGTAGCGGCGTATTCGTGAGCAGCGAGTCCACTTGCTTGAAGAACGCTGGCTGCGCGACGATCACCTTCGTCACCGGCTGTGTCACGCCCACGTTGTGGAAGTAGCGATCCCAGGCGACGTGCGGTGCGAGCGACGCGAGCTGCTGCGCGCTCATCGGATGGTCGGTCGCGGCTGGATCGCGCATCGCGACGCGCGTGAGCGATGCCGTCGCGAGCGCCTTCTCGAGATCGTACACCTGCTGCGCATCGCTCGTCGCATCGGCGGCCGGCTCGCCCGCGAGCGTCAGCACCTTCTCGATGTGCGCGAGATACTTCGTGCGCACCGAGTCCGGGCCGGCGCCGACGCGCGTGTAGTAGTCGCGATCCGGAAGTCCGAGTCCGCCCTGCGAGAGCCACACGGTGTAGTGCGCCGCATCGTGCGCATCGACGTCGGGGCCAAAGCGAAAGAGCACGTTGTGACCGCTCGCCTGCAGAGCCGTGATCTCGTCGAGCAGCTGGTCGCGCGTCGTCACTGCGGCGGCCGCCTTGAGCTCAGGCTCCACCGGGCTGATCCCCTCACGCTCGGCCGCGGCCGAGTCCATGCACGTGGCATAGAACGTTCCGAGCTTGCGCTGCGTGCTGCCTTCGGGAAACGATGCGCGCTTCGCCATCACGTCGTCGAGTACCGAGTGCACGACGGCTTCGTTGCGGTCGGCCATGTCGCGCGAGACGCCCGAGCTCGAATACGCTGCGGGAATCGTGTCGTGCACGAGCCACCCACCGTTCGCGAAGCGGTTGAAGTCGGTGCACGCCTTCACCGTCGTGTCCATATAGGTGACGTCGAGCACCTTGAGGGCTGGGAGCGTCGGCGTCGACGATGGCGCAGCGACCGATGGGGCGTCCGACTTCGCGCAAGCGGCCGCGAGAACTACGCCGCTCGCCATCACTGCCAGCGCGGCCGAACGAAAGACTCTCATGAGATCATCACGTCGATTGATTGTTTTCAGTCGTCCCGCTGCTCGAGTGCGAAGCGACCATCGCTTCGCTCACTTCCCACAGCCGTTCGCGCGCGGCCACGTCATACGACCGCTTCGACGAGCGCGCGGCCTTCCCCTTCACGAAGTAGCCGCCACTCACTCCTTCGACCTGCGGCGAGCTTGCAAGAAAAATCTGCGTCGCCGCGCCCTGCTCCGGCGTCAGCAGAAACGGCGAGATCATCGCGTACAGCAGCCATGGAAGCTGCTTCAGCATGTCCGTCGCGACTGCGCCCGGGTGCACGCAGTTCGCCGTCACTCCCGAGCCCGTGAGCCGTGCCGCGAGCTCGTACGTGAACAGGATGTTCGCCAGCTTCGACTTGCCGTACACCCGAAAGCCACGATAGCCTCTGGTACTCTGCAGATCATCGAAGTCGATCGGTCCATGCTTCTCCGCCACCGATGCCACGTTCACGATGCGCGACGGCGCCCCTGCACGCAGGAGCGGCATCAGCTCGCGCGTGAATAGAAAGGACGCGAGATGATTCACGGCAAATGTCAGCTCGAATCCGTTCACACTTTCCAGTCGATCCTTGTTCGCCACCCCGGCGTTGTTCACGAGCACGTGCACCGCGCTGTACCGCTTCGCGATCTCGGCGGCCGCCGCACGCACCGCATCGAGTGACGCGAAATCGGCGAGCACCACATCCACCGTCGAGCCGGGCACGGCCCTCTCGATCTCGTCGACCGTCCGCGCGCTCTTCGCCGCGTCGCGCGCGACGATGATCACCGTGGCCCCCATGGTCGCGAGCGCGAGCGCGGTCGCCTTCCCGATGCCGGCCGTCGCGCCAGTGACGACGCAGATCCTTCCCGCCATGAAACCCGCAGCGCTCACGGATAGCACCTCGCCACCTTCGCCCGGCACGTTCCACGACGCGTCATTATAGTACGAAGCATGCGATCAACCTCGCCCTCGAACCAAACTCGCACAACCACGTATCCGTGAGCCCACTCACCCGTCCGCTCGCGCTCGCGCTCCTCCTCGGCACTCTCCTTCTCGCCGGCGGCGCGTCGATGCACCCGATCCTCCACGGCGACGGCTCGATGGAGCTCGGCATGATCGGCTCGATGCCGATCTGGCGCACCATGCATCTCTGCATGCTCGCCGGCACAGGGCTCATCGTGATCGGGATCTGGGTGCGGCTCGTCGGTGTACCGGCGAACGGCACCACGAGCTCCGCGGTCATCGCGGCGCTCACGATCATCACCGTTGGCATCGCGCTCGACTCGCTGAACACGACCTTCATGGCCGGCCCCGCGTGGCGCATGGCGAGCGCGCTCGCCGCAGGCGACGCTGCCGTCACCCGACAATTCGAGCTGATGCACCCCGTGGGTTTGATGGCAGCGCGCTTCGGCAACTACCTCATTGCGCTCGGCGCCCTCCTCCTCGGCGCTGTCGAGTGGATGACGGTGGGGCGCCCGCGGTGGTTGGCGGTGCTCGCGTGGATCGCGGCTGCGGGTGGCCTCGTCGGCGTCATCTTCTTCGACGAGACGACGCCCGAGATGCTCGGCGCCGTCTCGCTGTTGTGCGGATGGCAGGTAGGCGCGGCGATCGTCGCCCTCCGCGCGCCGCGCGCGCTGACTTAGTCCTTCAACATCTCCTTCGCCGCGTTGTAACCGCACGCGCCCATCACGCCGCCGCCCGGGTGCGTGGCCGCACCGCAGAGATACAGATTCTTGATTGGCGTGCGGTACTGCGCCCATCCCGGCAGCGGCCGCATGAAGGCGAGGCTGCTCAGCGACATCGTTCCCTGCATGATGTTGCCGCCAGTGAGGCCGAAGCGCGACTCGATGTCGCGCGGCGAGAGTACCTGCCGGTTGATCACCGACTGCTTGAAGTTCGGCGCATACTGATTGAGGATGTCGAAGCAGCGGTCGGCGAACTTCTCCTTCGCCGCGTCGTACTGCGCCTGCGTCTCTGCGCCCTTCACGTTGTACGGGAAGTACTGGATGAACATCGACATCAGATGCTGTCCCTCGGGTGCAACAGTCTTGTCGATGACCGAGGGGATCGTGCACTCGAGGATCGGGCTCTGCGCCGGCTTCCCGTACTTCGCGTCGTCGTACGCGCGCTCGATGTAGTCCATGTCCGGGGAGATGTGGATCGTGCCGCGATGTTGCGGTCCCGCCTGCGCGCCAGGCACCGCGGTGAAGTTCGGCAGCTCGCTGAGCGCGACGTTGATCTTGAGACTCGCGCTCGAGTAGTCGAGCCCCTTCACGCTGGTGACGAAGTCGGCCGGAAGATCCTTTTCGTCGCAGAGCTTGAGGAAAGTGACGTTCGCGTCGGCGCCGGATGCAACCTTCGCCGCGCGAATCTCGGTGCCGTCCTTCAGCACGACGCCAATCGCGCGCCCGTCCTTCACGAGCACCTTCGCGACTTCGGCATTCGTGCGAATCTCCGCGCCCTTCGACTTCGCGGATTCGGCGATCGAGTTGCTGATCCCGCCCATCCCGCCGCGTACGTAGCCCCACACGCCGCGCACGCCGTTACACTCGCCCATCACGTGGTGGAAGAGCACGTACGCGGTGCCAGGCATCGAGGGTGCGGCCATCGCGCCGATGACGGCATCGGTTGCGAGCGTGACCTTGAGTTGTTCGGATTCGAACCAGCGGTCGAGGATCGGTCGCGCGGCACCGGTGAGGATCTCGATCGCCGCAGCGCCATCGGGGCCCATCTTTTTGAACTTCCACGCCGTCTTACCGAGGTGGACGAGGTCGCTCGGGCGCATGTTCCACGGGCTCGGGGGCGTCTGCATGAGCGTCGGCTCGATGAGATCCGCGCAGCGCTCGAGCATCGCCTCGTACTTCGGCAGCGCATCCGCGTCCTTCTTCGAGAACTTGGACACTTCGCGGTGCGTCATCTCCTTGTCGGGGCCC
>JBBRYY010000038.1:0-26595 GCA_038237245.1 Gemmatimonadales bacterium
CGTCGCCATGTTACGAAGATCCGACTTCTCGGACGCCAGATACGCCTTTTCCTTGGTGCTCGCGAACTTCGGAATCGCGATCGCGGCCAAAATGCCGATGATGACGACGACGATCAGAAGCTCGATCAGGGTAAAGCCCTTTTTTCCACTGACGCGCATTGTTGTTCCTCCCGGAACAATAGGTCCATGTGCCGCCCCGACGGACGCACGCTCTCTCTGTCCTGGAAAGACGAGGAAACGGGGGGCTGGGTAACGGGCGTTGCCACGGTAGCGACGTTACATTACAGCCATGACGGCTCTGCCAGTTATCTCCGCATTCAATGACGGCTACGTCGCCGAAATGCAGGAGCGATTCCAGCGCGATCCGGGGTCAGTAGATGAGTCCTGGCGCCAGTTTTTCGCGATGGCGGGCCAGCTGCGGGGCGGTGCGGTCGCGCCGGTCGCCGATTCGGGCTATCTACGCAAGATCGCCGGCGCCGCGGCCCTCGTTCAGGCCATACGGCAGTACGGTCACCTGGGCGTCCAGATCGACCCGCTGGGCTCCCCGCCCGTAGGCGCTGCCGAGCTCCTCCCCGAATTCCACGGCATTACCGAGGCCGATCTCGCCACGATCCCCGGTGCCGCGCTCGGTCTCGATGCGGATGCTACCGCCGCAGAGGCCGTCGCACGGCTCCGCGCGCTCTACTCCTCCACGATCGGCTTCGAGTTCGAACACATCGAGCGCGATACCGAGCGCGCGTGGTTCCGCCGCGTGATCGAGGATGGCGAGATGCGCCGCACACTGACCGATGAGGAGAAGCGCGCCGTCCTCCGCCGCCTCACCGAAGTCGACGGCCTCGAGCGCTTTCTCGGCCGCGCCTATCAGGGTTACAAGCGCTTCTCGATCGAGGGGAACGACACGCTGGTCCCGATGCTCGAAGCGGCGATCGAAGGCGCGGCCGCCGCGGGCGCGCGCGAGGTCGTGATGGCGATGGCGCATCGCGGGCGCATCAACGTTCTCACCCACGTGCTGGACAAGCCGGTGAGCGCGGTGTTCGAGGAGTTCGAGGGAAAGTGGGCCGCCAATGCCGCGAGCGACACGGGGGACGTGAAATACCATCTCGGCGCCGCAACCGATCGCGAGCGCGATGGCGGCGAGCGCGTGCACGTCTCGCTGATGCCGAACCCGAGTCACCTCGAGATGGTGAACCCGGTGCTCGAGGGCGTCGCGCGCGCACAGCAGCGCGTGCCCGGAACGCTGCGCGTGCTCGATG
The DNA here is from genome assembly GCA_038237245.1 of Gemmatimonadales bacterium. Classification (GTDB taxonomy): domain Bacteria; phylum Gemmatimonadota; class Gemmatimonadetes; order Gemmatimonadales; family Gemmatimonadaceae; genus FEN-1250. The sequence goes on from JBBRYY010000038.1 coordinate 1,254, forward strand.
AGTCGAGCGTCCTCCCGATCGCGATGCATGGCGACGCGGCATTTCCGGGGGAAGGAGTGGTGGCCGAGACGTTCAACCTTTCGAATCTGCGCGGTTATCGCACGGGCGGCACGCTGCACATCATCGTCAACAATCAGATCGGCTTCACCACCGATCCGAGCGAGGGGCGGTCGACGCACTACGCAAGCGATCTCGCAAAGGGCTTCGAGGTGCCGATTCTCCACGTGAACGGCGATGATGCCGAGGCGTGCATCGCCTCTGTGTGGCTCGGCCTCGCGTACCGAGAGCGCTTCGGCAAGGACTTCCTCATCGACCTCGTCGGCTACCGCCGGCAGGGGCACAATGAGGCGGACGAGCCGGTGTACACGCAGCCGATGCTGTACGCCGCGATCAAGGCGCATCCCACCACACGCGAGCTCTGGGGCCAGCGGCTCACCACCGAGGGCGTGATCGAGCCCGGCGCCACCGAGCGACTCGACGCCGAGGTGCAAGCGCAATTCGAGGCGGTACACGCACGCGTGAAAGGACAGGCGGCTGTCGAGGCGGATCCGGTCGATCCCGGTGCAGCGCAGACATCCGCACCAGTGACGACGGCGGTGCCGGCCGAGCAGCTCATCGCGCTCAACGAGCGGATGCTCAGCTGGCCGTCGGATTTCCATCCGCTGCCGAAGCTCGCGCGCGTGCTCGAGCGTCGGCGTCCGGCGCTGGCGGCGGAGGGCGGCATCGACTGGGGCCACGCCGAAGCGCTCGCGTGGGCATCGCTGCTCACGAGCGGCACATCGGTGCGTATCAGCGGGCAGGACGCCGAGCGCGGGACGTTCTCGCATCGGCAGGCGGTGCTGCACGATCACGAGAGCGGCAAGACCTACACGCCGCTGCAGCATCTCTCCGAAGAAGTGGCGCCGTTCGAGATCTACAACTCGCCGCTCTCCGAGGTCGCGGTGCTCGCCTTCGAGTACGGGTACAGCGTCGCGTCGCACGACACGCTCGTGCTGTGGGAAGCGCAGTTCGGCGACTTTGCGAACGTCGCGCAGTGCATCATCGACCAGTTCATTTCGTCGGATGGCGCGAAGTGGGGGCAGGACTCGGGCGTCGTGCTGCTCCTTCCACACGGCTATGAGGGGCAGGGGCCGGAGCACTCGAGTGCCCGTCTCGAGCGCTTCCTGCAGATGTGCGCAGAGGGGAACATGCGCGTCGCCTATCCGTCCACCCCCGCGCAGTACTTTCACATCCTGCGCCGGCAGGCACTCGATCCGGAGCGCCGTCCGCTCGTGCTCATGCAGCCGAAGAGCCTCCTGCGCCTTCCGCTCGCGGCGTCGCACCTCTCGGATCTCGTGTCGGGCACCTTCCAGCCCGTACTCGACGATGCGATCGCGTCGAGGAATCCCGAGAAGGTACGGCGGCTCGTGCTCTGCAGCGGGAAGATCTACTACGATCTCCTTGCGGGAGTCCAGGCCGCGGATGGCAGTCGCGATCACCTTGCGATCGTGCGCGTGGATGAGCTCTACCCGTGGCCGCACGAGGCGCTCGCGCAGGTGCTCGATCGCTATCCCGAGATCGAAGAGGTCGTGTGGACGCAGGAGGAGCCGCGCAACATGGGCGCGTGGAGCTTCGTGTCGCCGCGGCTGCGAGCGGCCGTGGGCAACGCGATGACGATTCGCTACATCGGGCGCCCCGAGCGCGCGAGCCCGGCGGAGGGATACGCGGCGCCGCACGCGGAGCAGCAGGCGCAGCTCGTCGCGGAGACGCTCGCCCCGCCCGCCGCAAAGCGCGCGGGGGCACGTGCAACCTCCGCTGCGCGTTGAGCGTTGGTCCGGGATGACCGATGACATCGTAGCCTCCCCCATCGCCGGATCCTCGTGAAGCTTCGGGCCGGCGTGTCTGCACTAGCCGCCCTCGCTCTTCTCGCGCCGCGTCCCTGTACTGCTCAGGAGCGCGGCGCGACGGCACTGGGCGATGCGCTCGCCGGCCTTCCGGTGTCCGTACGCGTGCTCGTGATCGGCGCGCATCCGGATGACGAAGACAATCGGCTGCTCACGTACCTGGCGAAGGGACGTCACGCGGACGTTGCCTATCTCTCCCTGACGCGCGGCGATGGTGGTCAGAATCTCATCGGCAACGAGCTCGGTGAGGCGCTCGGCGTGATTCGCACCGAGGAGCTGCTCGCGGCGCGGCGCGTCGATGGCGCGCAGCAGTATTTCACGCGCGCGTACGACTTCGGCTTTTCGAAGAGCGCGGCTGAGACATTCAAGCACTGGCCGCACGATTCGCTGCTCACTGATGTCGTGACGGTCGTGCGTGTATTCAGGCCGCAGATCATCATCGCCGTATTCTCGGGAACGCCGCGCGACGGACACGGACATCACCAGGTGTCGGGCATTCTCGCGCGCGAGGCGTACGATCTCGCTGGCGACGGAACGAAATTCCCGGCGAGCGCGACGAAGGGACTCGCGCCGTGGACGCCGCTCAAGTTCTATCGCACCACGTCGTACTGGTCGGGCGCGGGCGCGACATTCCACTACGACGCGGGCGAGTACAGTCCGCTGCTCGGCAGGAGCTACGCAGAGATCGCCGCCGAGAGCCGCTCGCAGCATCAATCGCAGGGTCAGGGTGCGTTGCAGCGGAAGGGATACATCGCGGGCTCCGTCAAGCGCGAGGATTCGCGCGCGACGGGCGCGCCGAAGGATGCGAGCACGGAGCGCTCGATCTTCGACGGCGTCGACACGACGTATCGCAGACTGCGAGGCGAGGTGGGTGCGGCGCAGCGGGCGCGCGTCGACTCGTTGGTGAAGACGCTCGCGAAGCTCGATTTGCGCTACGATCTCATGCATCCGGATACGCTCCTCCCCGAGCTGTACCGCGTGAGCACACTTGCACGAGCGCTCGCGAGCAGTGCCTCGGGCGATGTACAGGCTTCGCTCGTCACGCTTCAGGGCGCGCTCGCGCGAGCGGAGATGATGGCGCGTGGCGTGGCGATCGAGGCCACGGTGCCGCGCGAAGCGCTCGCCCTCGGCGACTCGATGCCTGCGACGGTCACCGTGTACAATCGAGGTCCGGAGCTGGACCATGCGCCGATGGGGCTCGTGATCGACTCGGTGACGCTTGGAGGGAGCGCAATTTCGGTCTCGTCTTCGCCGATCCGGAAAAAGATCGCGCGCGACAGCTCCGCGACCTGGTCGCTCACGGCACGCGCGTCCGCGCTCACGGCGCCATGGTGGCTCACGCCGCTGCGCACCACCGATCTCTTCGCGTCGCAGGTGAGTACCGAGAGTGCCGAGGCGACGGAGTCCGGCGAGTCGTTCGCGAACATCTACACCGCTGCGGGCGTCTTTCGGTCGCCTCTCGTGCTACGGGTGGCGAATCCCGCGCGCGGCGAGGAGGAGCGCCCACTCGCGGTGGTGCCCGCGATCTCGGTGTCGCTCGACGGCGCGGTGGCCTACGCGCGTGCCAACGCACCGCTGGACCGCGAGCTTCGCGTCACGCTTCGCTCGGCGTACGAGACGCCGCGAGAGGTGAGCGTACGGCTCGAGCTTCCACAGGGGCTCGCGGCGGACACGTTGAGCCGCAGCGTGACGCTCGCGGGGCTCGGCGTCGCGCGCACCGTGGTGTTTCGCGTGCGCGGCGCGTTGCCGGCCGGGCGACATGTGATCACGGCCGTGGCGGAAAGCGGCAAGCACGTGTACGACACGGGCTACACATCCATTCGCTACGATCACATCCGTCCGCAGACGATCGTGCGTGCGGCGACGATGGCGATCGAGGCGGTGGAGGTGCAGCTGCCGCATGCCGTCAACGTCGCGTACGTGCAGGGCGTGGGCGACAACAGCGCGCCGATGCTCGCCGAGCTCGGCGTGCCGGTGACGCTGCTCGATGCGCACGGGCTCGCGGCGGCGGATCTCTCGCGCTTCACGACGGTGGTGATCGGCACGCGTGCGTACGAGTCCGACCCTGCGCTCGCGGCGCAGAACCCGCGGCTCTTCGAGTGGGTAGCGAAGGGCGGCACGATGGTCGTGCAATACGGTCAGGGCGAGATGGCACAGCCCGGGATGATGCCATATCCCATCACGCTCTCGCGGCCGGCGGCGCGCGTGACCGACGAGGCATCGCCGATCACGGTGCTCGCGCCCAACGATCCGCTGCTGTCGGTGCCGAATCGGATCACCGATGCGGACTGGCGCGGATGGGTGCAGGACCGCGCGCTCTACATGCCGTCGACGTTCGACTCGCACTACACGACCATGATTTCGACGAACGATCCTGGCGAGCCGGCGAATCCGGGCGGTATTCTGCGCGCGGCGGTGGGACGCGGGAGCTACATCTACACGACGCTTGCGTTCTTCCGCCAGCTTCCGGCCGGCGTTCCCGGTGCGGCGAGGCTCTTCATGAATCTGCTCGGTCCTCCGATCGAGAGTCCGGCGCACGCGGTGTCGCCGTGATGCGAGTAACGGCGGTCACGCGCGCGCGCGCGGCGCTCATCGCACTCCTGGCACTCGCTGCGTGCAAGGGCGACGGCCGCACGGTGCTCACCGTGTATTCCCCGCACGGGAAGGATCTACTCGAGTACTATGAGGCCGGCTTCGAGAAGGCGAATCCGACCGTCGACGTACAGTGGGTCGACATGGGGTCGCAGGATGTGCTCGATCGGCTGCGCAGCGAGGCGGCGAATCCGCAGGCCGACGTCTGGTTCGGCGCGCCGACGGAGGTGTTCGATCGCGCTGCTGCAGCGGGATTGCTCAGCGCGTACAAGCCGTCGTGGGCGGGCGTCGTTCCGCCGGAGGCGAAGGGCGACTCCGATTTCTGGTATGGCACCTATCTCACTCCCGAGGTCATCGCGTACAACAGCGACGCGATCTCCGCGGCCGACGCGCCAAAGGATTGGGACGACGTGCTGGATCCGAAGTGGAAGGGGAAGGTCATCATTCGGGATCCGCTGCCGAGTGGGAGCATGCGGGCGATTTTCGGCGCGATGATCGTGCGGGGGATGGGCGCGTCGGGCTCGCCGGACTTCGGCTACGCGTGGCTCCGTCGCCTCGATGCGAGCACGAAGGAATACGCGCTCGATCCCGGCGTTCTCTACCAGAAGCTCGGCCGCCAGGAAGGACTCATCTCGCTCTACGACATGCCGGACATCGCGTCGCTGCGCGGGCGCTTCAAGATCCCCGTGCAGTACGTGATTCCGTCGAGCGGCACGCCGGTGCTCGTGGACGCGATCGCGATCGTGAAGGGAACGAAGCACCCGGAGCTGGCGAAGAAGTTCTACGAGTTCGTGTCGACGCCGGCGGCGCTCGAGGCGGCATCGCGGAAGTTCTACCGCATCCCCGCGCGCACGGACATTCCGCTCGACTCGCTCCCCGAGTGGGTGCGCGACGCGAAGACGAAGATCAAGCCGATGCCGCTGGACCGCGCGCTGCTCGCGAAGCATCTCGACGAGTGGATGCGTTACTGGGACTCGAACATCCGCAACCGGAGCAAGAAGAGCTGATGGCCGGCGCCGCGCGGCTGTCCCTCGAGAAGCTCACGCGCCGCTTCCAGGACAAGCTCGCGGTCGATTCGCTCTCGCTCGAGATCGCGAGCGGCGAGCTCGTCGCGCTGATGGGCGCGAGCGGCTCGGGGAAGACGACGACGCTGCGCATGGTCGCGGGCTACGAGCCGCCGGATTCAGGGACGGTGTGGCTCGAGGGAAAGGACATCACGACGCGCGCGCCGCGCGTGCGGGGCTTCGGGATGGTCTTCCAGCACTACGCGCTCTTCCCGCACATGACCGTCGGGCAGAACGTCGCCTTCGGGCTCGAGGCGCGTGGCGTCTCGAAGTCGGTGCGAAGCGCGCGCGCGGCGGACGCGCTCGCCAATGTGGGGCTGGGCGGCGCCGCGCCGCGCGCGATCCAGTCGCTCTCCGGCGGTGAGCAGCAGCGCGTCGCCCTCGCGCGCGCGCTCGTGATCGAGCCGCCGGTGCTGCTGCTCGACGAACCGCTCTCGAATCTCGATCCGAATCTCCGCCGCAGCACGCGCAACGAGCTCCGCGCCACGCTCCGCCGACTCGGCCTCACCGCGCTCTTCGTCACGCACGATCAGGAGGACGCCTTCGCGGTGGCGGATCGCGTCGCGCTGATGGAGAATGGTCGGTTGCTGCAGGTGGGCGCGCCGGAGGAGCTGCACGACAATCCGGTGTCGCGCTCGGTGGCGGAGTTCATCGGACGGGCGACGTTCGTGCCGGGGGAGTTCGATGGCGCGAAGGTGACGGTGCACGTCGCGGGCGCGACGACGACGTTCGCGGCGCACGCATCCGCATCGCTCAACGGCGTGCGACATGTGTTGGCGGTGCTGCGCCCCGATGCGCTCGCCTTCGTGAAGGACGGGACCGGTTGGGCGGGCATCGTCACCGACCGGCGCTTCGCCGGCACGCAGCTCGTCTATCGCGTGCGCGTCGACGAGCGCACCGAGGTCGAGCTGCAGAGCACCGATCGCGACGTGCGCGAGGGCGACACGGTGTCGGTGCGCGTCGTGCGCGAGCCGGTGTCCGTGGTGGCGTCGTGAGAAATCTGCGGTGAAGATCAAGGCGGACCAGCGCCTCTCGTGGGCACTCGCGATACCGGTGCTGGCGCTCCTGCTCTGGTCCGTCGTGTACCCGAACATCACGACCGTCGTCGGCTCCTTCGCGCACGGACTCGGCTACTGGCGCGAGTTCGCCAACAGTCCGAGCGACCGCGAAGCGCTGTGGACGACGTTGGTGATCTCGGTTGGATCGGTGATCGGCGCGGCAGCGGTCGGGCTGCCGCTCGCGTTCGTGCTGAGCCGAGTGGAATTTCGCGGGCGGAGATTCCTGCAGGGCGTCGCGACGCTGCCGGCCGCATTGCCGCCGCTGGTCGGCGTCATCGCCTTCCTCTTTCTGTACGGCGAGAGCGGTGTCGTTACGCGAGCCGCTCAGCGGGTGCTGCACCTGTCCGATCCGCCGTGGCGGCTCACGGGGATCTGGGCGATTATTTTCGTCCATGCGTACACGATGTACGTCTACGTCTTCCTCTTCGTCTCGGCCGGCCTCGAGCGACTCGATAGCAGTCTCGACGAGGCGGCCGCCGGGCTCGGTGCGTCGACGTCGTTTCGCCTGCGCAAGGTGACGCTGCCGCTCGTCACGCCGGCGCTCGCGGGGTCGATGCTCCTCGTCTTCATGAGCGCGCTTGGATCATTCTCGGCGCCGTACATCTTCGGCGGCGGGCTGCGCGTGTTGTCGACGCAGATCGTGGCGTCGAAGCTCAACGGTGCGATGGGAATGGTCTACGTCGAGACGACGGTAATGGCGCTCGCAGCCGTCAGCGCGCTGTTCCTGCTGCGCTGGTTCGAGCGCCGCCGCTCGTACGCGCTCACAGGGAAGGGGAGCAGCACGCGCATTACGCTGCGCGGGCCGATCGCCCGGCTCGCGCCGCTCCTCGCCGTGGCCTTCGTATTCGTGCTCATCCTTCCGCACGCGATGATCGTGCTCGTCGCCTTCGCGCGCGATGGCGCGTGGACCACGCAGGTGCTTCCGCCCGAGTACACGCTCGACAACTTCAAGCGCCTGGCAACCGACCCGCAGCTCTGGCTGCCGGTGCGCAACAGCATTACGATGGCGTTGCTCGCGACGGTCGCGAATATCGTCGTGTGCTTCGTCGCCGCCTATCTGCTGGTGCGGAGGCGCTTCGCGGCGCGCGGCGCGATGCAGCTGCTCGTCGTGCTTCCGTGGGCGATTCCGGCAACCGCGATCGCGATCGGCCTCGCGTCGACCTTCGATCGTAATGCGCCATCGCAGTTCCGCCTGCTGCTCGTCGGCACCTTCTGGATTTTGCCGCTCGCCTACTTCGTGCGCGGGATCCCGCTCGTGACGAGCGCCGTCGAGAGCTCGCTTCGCCAGATGGACCCGTCTCTCGAGGACGCCGCGCGCGGGCTCGGCGCGAGCTGGTGGCTCACGATGCGCCGCGTCGTGATTCCTGCCGCACGCCCCGGGCTCGCGGCGGGGGCGACGCTCGCCGCGATCACCGCCGTCGGCGAGTTCGTCGCCTCGATCGTGCTGTACACGCATGCCAACCGCCCGATTTCGATGGAGATTCTGGCGCAGCTTCGCAACCTCTCCTTTGGAACTGCGGCGGCCTACAGCGTGTTACTCATCATACTCGTTCTGCTCATTTCCGTCGCGGCGCGCCTGCTCGGCGGACGCCCCGAACGTGTGGAGACGATACCAACCGCATGACAAAAGCTCGAGTCGTGATTATCGGCGGTGGCTTCGCCGGCCTCACCGCGGCGCGCGGGCTGCGCAAGGCGGACGTGGACATCACGCTCGTCGATCGCACGAACCACCATCTCTTCCAGCCGCTGCTCTACCAGGTGGCGACGGCGGTGCTGGCGCCGAGCGACATTACGTCGCCGATACGGTGGCTGCTGCGCAAGAACACGAATGCGACCGTGCTCATGGCCGAGGTCGACTCGATCGACGTCGGGAGGCAGCTCGTGTTCGCGGACGAGGGGAAGGTCGCGCTGCCCTATGACTACCTCGTGATCGCGTCGGGCGCGCGCCACGCGTACTTCGGGCACGACGAGTGGGAGCCGATGGCGCCGGGGCTCAAGAGCCTCGAGGATGCGCTCAAGGTGCGCCATCGCTTTCTGATCGCGTTCGAGGAGGCGGAGAAGGCCGCGCCGGAAGATCGTGAGTCGTGGTTGCGCTTCGTGATCGTCGGCGGCGGACCCACGGGTGTCGAGCTCGCGGGGATCCTGCCGGATATCGCGCACCACTCGATGCTCGACGACTTTCGGAATTTCGATCCGCGCGACACGAAGATCCTGCTGCTCGAGGGCGGCCCGCGGCTGCTCACGGCCTTCGAGCCGGATCTCGCCGCGCGCGCGCTCAAGGATCTGCAGGGGCTCGGCGTCGAGGTGCATCTAAACGCGATCGTCACGCGCATCGAGAAGGATGCGGTGTACGTGGGGGACCAGCGGATCCCGACGCGGACGGTGCTGTGGGCTGCGGGGAATCAGGCCTCGCCGCTGGCGCGCACGCTCGATGCGCCGATGGACCGCGCGGGGCGTGTGCTCGTTGCGCCGGATCTCTCGGTGCCGGGACATCCGACCATCTTCATCGCCGGCGATCTCGCTGCGATCAATCAGGACAACGGGCAGCTGGTGCCTGCGGTCGCGCCGGCGGCGAATCAAATGGGGAAGCTCGCGGCGAAGAACATCAAGCGGCTGCTCGCCGATCTACCGACGGAGAAGTTCAAGTATCGCGATAAGGGCAATCTCGCCACGATCGGCCGCTATCGCGCAATCGCCGAGATCGGGCCGGTGAAGTTGCGCGGGCAGATCGCGTGGTGGTTCTGGCTGTTCATCCACCTCATGTATCTCGCGACCTTCCGCAATCGCGTGAGCGTGCTCATCGAATGGGCGTACTCGTATCTCACCTACCAGCGCGGATCGCGGCTGCTCACGGAGCGCGAGGGCGATGGGGTGTCGAGTGCGGGGGAGAACAAGATGGGGTCGGTCGGCTGAGAGCAAGGTGGGCACGAATCGAGTTCGACGTGCCGTCCACTGATGCACATGTCACCAGCGCGTCGACACTCAGCGCGCCGCACGCGATGAGCAATGTCGCGCAAACGGTGCGGTCGAGAAGCTGTCGTTTCATGATTCTCCGCAGTACGGCCTTTGGTCAATTGGGGCCTCGGGGAATTCCTTTCGATCCCCTTTCCTCGGAACGCTGCGCGCGAGTCCGACAGCATCCTCATCGCCGTTGGCAATGGTGTTTATCCGAATCGCGCTGAGGCGGAGGGCACGATCACACGCTAGTATCGCGTCCCAGGCTCCACGATCACGCGATTCCGAATTGGGGTCCCCGTGGAATCGAGCTGCACCATGACGCGATGCTCATCGTCGAAGAGATACGGCGTGCGGCCCGGCGCCAGCCGAATGAGCCGGATATTGTCCTGCCCACGGTCGTACACCGTCCACACACGGGCCGCCTCGAGATCGGGCTCGTTCGTCACGAGGCTCATATGCGGGCTGTGGTTCGGCGCGTAGCGGATGAACACCATGATGTGCTCGCCCGGCACCAGCCTGAGCAGATCGCGAAAGTCGCGATGGTACGCCGAACCCTCGGCCTTGTTTAGCCGGATGTAGTTCACCATGCGCGTATTGTACGGGAAGAGCAGCGCTGCGCTCACGAGCACCGCGACCACCGCGCCGGGCACCACTGCGGGGAGCTCACGCAGCGGCCACGAGAGCTTCCGGTTCGCGAACAGGCTCGCGACGCGCCACCACGCGACAGCCGTCGCGAACGCGAGCACCGGCTGGATCTCGACATAATACACGGTCCACTGCGGCGCGTGCCCCACGCACAGATACGCAAGCACGAGCAGCACGACGGTGCCCAGGGCGAACCAGATCGGCGCGGCGGTGGTGAACAGCGCGAGCGCGGCGAGGGGTAACAGCATCGCGCGCGTCGCCCACATGTTCGCCGCGATCGCGATCACGCGCTCCTTCAGATTCTCGGGCAGTGATGCCAGCGTGTAATCCTTGTGCAGGATCTTCACGTACTCGTTGAATACCGCCATGTCGGGGTTAAGATGCCGCAGCGGCTGCAGCCCCGTGAGTCCGAATCCCATCACGTCGTCTGGGAAATAGAAGCGCGAGTACAGTCCATACGGCGCGAGCAGCGCGCTCCCCGTCGTTCGCTGGCTCCAGAGCATCCAGAGGGCGATGCACGCGAAGCCGATCCCGAACGGCACTCGCAACTCTTTCCACGCATTCCGCTTCGCGATGCGCCACAACACCACAGCGCCAACCGGCACCGCAAAGATCACCATCGTCACGGGTCGACAGAGGAATCCGACGCCAATTGCGAGGGCGAGCCACGCGAGCCACTTCGGCTGATCGTCGTCGAGCCAGCGGATGAGCGCGAACCAGCCAAGCATCCAGAGCGCGCTCGTCGACGTCTCCGAGAGATAGCCGGGCTCGAAGTCCATGATCCCGGACGCCGTGATCCACAGCGCCCACGCGAGCACGCCGACCCACGCGTTCGTGAGCCGCCGCGATACCTCGAAGACGAGCGCGCCGCACACGCCGAGCAGCAGCACGGGCATTAGCCCTGGCAGATCGAGCCAGATACCGGGAATCAAGAGGATCGCATGCCCCGGCGGATACTTCGGCGTCAGAATCGGCGTGACGAATACATGGTACTGCTCGAAGAACTCCGGCAGCGGCAGGCCGGGCGCGGTCCAGTGGCCGCTCGCGTAGATTCTCGCCTGCAGCAGATACGCCGCTTCGTCGTGAATCACCGCGACCTGATCCAGCCCACCCCATAGCCACGTCATGAACACGGCGGTAAGCATGCCGACGAGCAGCGGAAACCAGCGCGCGTTCAGCACCCGCGTCGTGCCGTCGCTGAACTTCACGGGCGTTATGAAGCGCCCCAGCAACGCCGCGAGGAGCAGAACGAGAAGCGCTTTTGTGTCGGTCATCGTGCGCTCGCCAGCGGGAACCGGCGGTTAAGCGGGTAGCTCACCGCTTTCGCGCGAGCACGAGATACTGTCCGCCGAGCGGCAGCGGAGCGAGGAGTCTCTCGAGCGGCCGCAGCGCGCGCAGCGCATGCGGGAAGTAAAACAGATAGTCGGTCGTCACGATGTCGAAGCCGGCATCGCGCAGCAGCTTGCGGGTCTCAGGCGGCGTTAGCGTGATCGCGTCACGATCGAACGGCACGCGACTCATGATGTAGCGCGTACCGGGATTCCATGGATTGTTTTCCCAGAGCGCGAAGTAGCCGCCGGGCATCAGCGCCTCGTGCACGTACGCCGCCGCGCCATGACGATCCGCCACCGGGATGTGGTGGAAGACGCCGTTGCAGAAGGCGAGATCGAAGGTGGGCCCGATACGCTCCTCGATGAGCGCGAACGTTGCCCCGTCGCGCGTGTGCGTCGCGCGCGCGACGTCGAGCGACGGCGCGGACACGTCGACGCCGTGCACCATGCGCGCGCCGACTCCGTCGAAGAGAAACGGGACGCCCGATCCGGTACCGCAGCCGAAGTCCATCACGCTGCGCACCACGTGCTTGCGCGCCGCGAGCCGCTTTGCGAGCCACGCGACGCGCCCCGATGCGTAGTAGTCCTTCGTCTCGCCGGTGAAGGACAACCCCATCGCCAGCGCCTCATCGTAGTTCTCGGCGTACGCATCGAACTCGGCGTTCGTAGTCGGCTCCATAGCGGGCGCGCTCACCGGCGGCGCATTCCCATGAGGCTGGCGAAGAAGCTCGAGAGTATCGTCTGAAAGCCGAGCGCGGTGAGCATGATGCCGGGGATCACCCAGCGCATCGTGCGCTCGTAGTCCAGCGCACCAAAGTCGACGCTCGACCACTGATGCACGGAGGCGGCGAGCAATCCGAGCCCGACGAGCATGCTGAGCCCACCGATCACGAGCCCGCTCTCGAGATTCACGACCGCGAAGAATTTGTTGAGCCGCGGATCCTCGGGGAGCAGCCCTTCCACGATCGCAAACACCTTCGTCATCAACGCGAACGCGATCGACTGGTAGCCGCAGATGATCGCGAGGCTCGCGAACAGGAGCGTGTGGACGTCGAAGGTCATCTTGCCGATGCTGAGGCGCGGCATCGCGAGCGCGTAGCCGACCGTACCCGCGAGAATCAGCGCGAGCCCCGGCATCAGGAACAGCCAGCGCGGACTGAAGAGCAGAAAGAAGCGGAGATGCCGCCATCCATCGCGGAAGGTCTTGAGGTGCGGCGGATGCGACGTGCGGCCATCAGGCGAGAGCGTGATCGGAATCTCGGCCGTCTTCGCCTGGAAGAGGCTCGCCTTGATCACCATCTCACTTGCGAACTCCATCCCGGTGCAGCGCTGGTCGAGCGTCAGCCACATGTCGCGACGAAAGGCACGCATGCCGCAGTGGATGTCGTGGATCGGCGTGCGGAACCACCAGCGCGCGAGGGCGCTGAACATCGGGTTCCCCCACCAGCGATGCAGAAAGGGCATCGCACCGGGCTTGACCGTGCCGCCGCCCGTCTCGAGGCGGCATCCTTGTACGAGATCGAAGCCCTCGCGCAGCTTCGCGAGGAAGCGCGGAATCTCGGCCCAATCGTAGCTGTCGTCCGCGTCGCCCATCATCACGAAGGTGCCGCGCGCGGCGTTGATCCCGCCCATGAGCGCTGCGCCGTAGCCGCGCTGATCGACCGCGATGACGCGCGCGCCGAGCTTGCGCGCGATCTCCTGCGAGCCGTCGGTGCTCCCGTTGTCCGCGATCACGATCTCGGCGTTGATCCCGTTCTCCGTGATCGCGCGCTGTGCCTTCCCGATCACGATCGCGATCGTGTCCGCCTCGTTGAGACACGGCATCACGACGGAGAGCTCCGGCATGGCGGCGCCGAGCGGCGGAGCGAAGCGGGTGAATGGCGCGGTGGTGGTAGTCATCGGCCCCCCTTGCATTCATCGATCGGCGTGGCGCGCATGTAGCGCCAGAGATAACCGAAGTAGCTGCTGCGCCACTCGAGCGCCGAGGAGCCGGGATGCTCGCGCATCAGGCGGTCGGCGTGCGGCAGGTTGTAGTACGGAACGCCGACCCAGAGGTGATGCGCGGCGTGGAAGTTCATGTTCATCGGCGCGACGAAGAGCCGCTCGAGCACATTGCTCGTGTACGTGACGAGGCGATGCATGTCCGCCTTCACGTCGGCCTCGGGATGCGAGTGCTCGACGAAGGAGCGGAGATTGTCGCCGAGGTATGTGAAGACGAACACCGGCAGCAGCCAGAGTACGGGATACGCCCACCATCCGATCGCCCACGACAGTCCGCCGATGAGCACGGCCTGCCAGGCGAGGAGAATGAGCATGTCACGCACGTTGTACGACTCCGGCTTCGAGAGGAGCGAGGTGCCGGGCTCGCCCTGCACCTCGATCGAGTCGGACGGATTGTCGTGCTTGATGCCGGCCGTCGGGAAGAAGACGTTCTTCACTGAGGTGAAGACGCTCGTGATTCCGGTGAGGAAGGCGACGACCTCGACGATCTCCGACTTGTTGAAGCACGCGTGACGATGGCGGTCCGGATCATCGTGCGTCGCGAGAAGCTGATGGTGACGCAGGTGATTGCGGTTGTTGATCCGCGTGATCGCGCCGAGGGCGCCGAGGATGAACAGGTCGTTGAACAGGTCGTTGCGATCGCGATTGTGGAACAGCCGGCGATGCAGCCCGTCGTGGCCGATGATGAAAAGCGCGTAGTACCGCGTGCCGATCACCGGGATCGCGAGCGCCACCGTCCACCAGAGCGTCCAGTGCGCGACGACGGCCCAGGCGGCGATGATCCAGAGCCAGCACCACAGCGTGTCGGCGACGACGCGCGCGGGGCGCAGCGTGCTGAGCGTCCGTACCTGCTCCGGCGTGAGGAGGGTGCGGCGAAAGGGGTGGTATGGATCGAAGCGCGGCGACGTCGCGGGAGGCGCGAGAAGCGTCTCCGGAGCGGCGTTGCTGGCGAGCTGAAGCGTCATCTCGTTGGGCCCCAAGGGTCTACGTCTAAGACGAGGACTCGGCCCGCACCGTCACGCCGTTTCGGGCTTCCTCGCGAGCATCAAAACCGCAGACGTACGGAAGCCAAGCAGCCCGCGGAGCTTATCCCAGAGGGTGAAGCCTGCCAGGAAGGCCAGACTGCCGATCGGGTCGAAAAGCTTGGCCAGGCGGGGATGCGGGTTGCCCTCGAAGCGCATCCAGTGGTGCACCGAGTACATCCAGAACGAATGTCCCGTCTGATACATGGTCGCCACCGGCTCGAGCCCAGCATCCTTTAGCTGCCTGGCGAGCGTTGAGGCGGTGTACAGATTCCAGTGGCGGGGGATGTGGTAGCCTCCCCAGTAGCTGCCGTGGAAGAGCCGCTGGTCGAGTGCGTCGAGATTCGGCGTCTCGATCGCGAGGACGCCGCCCGGCGCCATCCACATCGCGAGCTTCCGGAGGACTGGCCCGGGATCGTCGACGTGCTCGATAACGTGAAACATCGTGACGAGATCGAGCGTGCCATCGGGGACGAGCGTCGAATCCTCGATGCGCTCGCAGGCGACCTGGTAGCCGGCTGCTTTGAGCGGTTGTAGAACCTTGTCATCGAGCTCGAGCCCGTAGTCCTGCGCGAGCGGCACGCCCTTCTTGCGCATCACCTTCAGAAATCGCCCGTCGCCGCAACCGACATCGAGAAACGATCTCGGCGCGCGCTTCAGATGTGCGAGGATCGCCTTCATCTTGGCGACGTCGAGCATCTCCTTCGCCTTCACCGCGATCGGATTGATCTTCGCGGCGTAGTTGTAGGCGTAGTATGTAGTCGGGTAGATGACGCCGAGCGTGGAGATCGCGGGGCGAGGATTGAGCCACACGTGCGAGCATGCATCGCACTCGACGAACCGCCACTTGTTGCGCGAGGTCTGGAGCTCGTAATCGTAGCCCTCGGCGAACGTGTGGAAGTGGCCCTGGCCGCAGAGAGGGCAGAGGGGCACGTCGGTCGTCGCGATCTCGGGGATCGACGGATCGTCGAACTCGGCGGGGCGAGGGGGTGAGGCGGGGGGCATGCGGTGGGGCGAGGGTGGAGATCCGGGCGAGGAGCATGTGCTGTTCGACGAATGAGTGGGCGATCGCGCAATTACGCCGAGTCGCCTACTCCGCCGCCCGCGCCTCGTCCGTCGCCTCCCCAGACAACGCCTCGATCTCGAACTCACTCGTTCGACTCGAATACTTCCCCAGCTGCGACCCCATCGCGATCGTGCTGAGCACAAACCCCGCCGAGATCCAGAACGGCGACGCCTCGCCGAAGTGGTCGGAGGCGATGCCTGCGATGAGCGGATAGATCACGCGCGCGATTCCGCCGTACGTCTGCTGTACGCCCATGTAGAGTCCGCGTTCGTTCTCACCCACCACGCGCGACAGCAGCGCAGTCACGCTCGGGAAGTTCAGCGAGGCGCCGAGCGGGACGAGCGCGATCACGATCGCGAATGGCAGCCAGCTGATCGCGGGGAGCGCGGTGAGCTTCACATACGCGGTGAGGGGGACAAGCGCGAGTCCGCATCCCAGCGCGAGCGCACCGAGGCGTGCGGTGCGCACCTCACCGAGCTTGTCGACCGCAGGGCCGAGCAGGAAGAGCCGGAAGACGATGCTCAGCCCACCAATGTACATGAAGAAGAAGCCGATCGAATTTTCCGTAACGTCGAAGTGCCGGCTCAGATACAGGATGATGAGCGCATTGACGCCGTAGTACGCGCCAAGTCCTACGGAATACATCCAGATCAGTCGCGCGTATGGCTGGCTGAAGTCCGTCCACGCCACGCGCACCACGGCATCGAACGGCGCGCGCGCGCCGCGCGTGCGCAGGCGCGCATTCGCGTCGTGCGACTCGGGAAGATATCGCAACGCGAACAGGATGTTGAGCGCGCACAGGAGCGCCGCGATCATCCCCGGCCAGTGCGGGCCGAGCTTGTGCGAGAACGACGCGATCGCCGGACCGATCACGACGCCAGCGTTCGTCGCCGCCGAGAGCCAGCCGAGCCCGCGCGCGCGATCCTTCGGCGCCACGCTGTCCGCAACGTACGCCTGGATCACACCCGTCGTGCCGCCGCCCGCACCCTGAATGATGCGCGATGCGAGCAGCAACCAGTACGAGTCTGCGTACGCGAATACGACGTACGCGCACATGCTCGCGCCGAGTCCGAACAGGAGCGCCGGCTTCCGCCCATAGCGATCCGAGACGCGCCCCCACAACGGCGCGCTCACCAGCTGCATCGCCGAGAACGAGGCGATCAGCACCATCACCGCGAAGTCGCTGGCGCCGAATCGCACCGCGTAGAACGGCAGGAGCGGGATGATCATCAGCGCGCCCACCATGTCGATGAACGCGGTGAACATCAGCACACTGAGCTTGCCGGCGTCGCCGGAGCGCATCACGTCGAGCCGCTTCTGCAGGAAGTTCGTCACGCGCGAAAGCTACTCCCTGCCCAGCGCGGCGGGTGGCGTCGCGCGCCCGACGACGCCTACCAGTGCGATGATGGTGAGCGCGTACGGAATCATTTGCACGAACTGACTCGGGATTGCCTGCATCCCCTGCAGCTGGATCTGCAGCGTCTCGGCCGCGGCGAAAAACAAACAGGCGAGCCCTGCGCGCCACGGATCCCAGCGTCCGAAGATGATCGCCGCGAGCGCGATGAAACCGCGCCCCGCGCTCATGCCGTCGGTGAACTGATGCTGGTCGAGCGACAAATACGCGCCGCCGAGCGCCGCGAGCGCGCCCGAGAGCGCCACTGCGATGTAGCGTACGCGCTTCACCGATACGCCGAGCGTCATCGCCGCCTCGGGATGCTCGCCCACCGCCCGCACGCGCAGCCCGAATGGCGTGCGATACAACAGCCACGCCACCGCGGGGATGATCAGCAGCCCGAGAGGAATCAGCGGATTGTGCAGCAGCCCCGACATCAGCGCGCCGGCGCTCGTCCCAGCCGAAAATCCAGGAACGCGCGGCGAGTTCGACGAGCTGCCGAAGATCAGTTTGAGAAAGTATCGCGTGAGTCCGACCGCGAGCAGATTGATCGCGATCCCGGACACCACCTGGTCCGCCTTGAAGCGAATCGTCGACACGGCGTGCAGCATCCCGAACGCGAGACCGCCGGCAATGCCGCACAGCGCGCCGATCCACGGACTCCCGGACCAGTAGCTGCCGAGCATCGCGGTGAACGCGCCGCCGAGCATGAAACCCTCGAGCGTCAGACTGATGATCCCCGAGCGCTCGGCGATCACTCCACCCGCCGCCGCGAAGAGATACGGCACCGCGATGCGCAGCGTCTGCGCGATGAAGGCGAGCACCTCGCTCATCGCTTTCCTCGGGCCTGTGCGAGGACGCGGCGAACTTCCGGCACCGATGCCGCCATCGCGAGGATCACGACACCCTGCAGCGCGTCGACCATCTGCTTCGGCACGAGCGCGTTGATCGCGAGGCCGCCCTGCGACAGCGTCGCGAAGAAGAGCGCCGCGAGCACGACGCCGAGCGGATTGCTGCGACCAACCAACGCCACGGCGATGCCGAGGAAGCCCGCGCCCGTCGCGAACCCATCCTCGTAGTAGTGCTCGTAGCCAAGTACGAAGTTGATGCCCCCGAGCCCCGCGAGCGCGCCGCTGATGGTGAGCGCGCGGATCCATGTGCGGCCAACGTCGATTCCCGCGTTCTCGGCGGCATCGGGCTGCAGTCCGACTGCGCGCAGCTCGAAGCCGCCGCGCGTACGGAAGAGGAACCACCAGATGAGAAGTGCCGCGAATAGTTCGATGGCCAACGAACCATTCGCGGCGGATCCGTGGAAGGCGGACCAGAGCACGGAGAGACGCGGGAGCACGCCGGCGTGGATCGCCTGCGTATGCAGCGTCTCCGGAACGCGCAATCGAGTGGAGAGAATCCAGCTCAGCGCGGCGAGCACGATGAAGTTGAGCATGATCGTCGTGATCACCTCGTGCGCGCCCCACCTCGCGCGCAGCGCGCCGGGGACGAAGCCCACCGCGCCGCCGGCGGCGAGTGCGCCGAGTGTGCAGAGCGGCACGGCGATGAGCGCCGCGGTCCCCGCCGGAAGCGCGAGGCCAACCAGCGCCGCCGCGAGCCCACCCGCCGCCAGCTGCCCCTCGGCGCCGATGTTGAAGAGCCCCGCGCGCAGCCCGACGGCGACGGCCAGCCCGGTGCAGATGAGCGTCGTCGTTTTGTAGAGCACCTGGCCGAAGCCGTACGCGTTGCCCCACGTGCCATCGAGCATCAAACGATACACCGCACCCGGCGACTGACCGACGGCGAGGATGAGCAGATCACCGGCGACGATGGAGACGAGTAGCGCAACGAGCGGAGGAAGCACGGCCTCGCTCAGGTGGTCGCGCAGCGTGCGCTCGGGCGCGGCTGTCGCGTTCTCCGCCGTGGTCACCGTTGGTGCCGATACCGGATCGCTCACGTGCGAGCTCCAGTCATGAGCGGGCCCAGCATCTCCTCGCTTGCATCGCTCCGTGGCACGATGGCCGCGATCTTCCCGCCGTACATCACCGCGACGCGATCCGACAGCGCGAGGATCTCCGACAGCTCGGCCGACACGAGCAGAATGCCCATCCCCGCGTCGCGCGCCGCACGGAGGCGCGCGTGAATGAGCTCGATCGCGCCGACGTCGACGCCGCGCGTCGGCTGCGCGGCGAGGAGTACGAGCGTCGGCTGCATCGTCGGGCGCGAGAGCGCGCGGGCGATCACGATCTTCTGCTGGTTGCCGCCCGAGAGCGCGCGCGCCGGAAGCGTCGGGTTCGCGGGGCGGATGTCCGCGCGCGCGATGGCCTCTCGCGCGTTGGCGAGGATGCGCGCGCGATCGAGTACGCCGCCGTGCGTGTACGAGCGCTCGCGGCCGAGGATGAGATTGTCGGCGATGGAGAAGTCGAGGACGAGGCCGCGGCGGTGGCGATCCTCGGGGATGTGCGCGAGGCCATGCTCATCCCGCTCGCGGACGGACATCGAGGTGCCGTCGCGGCCGCCGAACAGGATCTCGCCGCTCTCCACCCTGCGGAGTCCGGCTATCGCCTCGATGAGCGCGCTCTGGCCATTCCCTTCGACGCCCGCGATGCCGACGATCTCTCCGGGGCGCACCGCGAACGAGACGTCGTCCACCGCGCGCTGCCCGCGCTGGCCGAGGACTATGACATGGCGCAGCTCGAGCACGGGCGAGCCATCAGCGGCACTCGGTACCGACGCCACTACCTCGCGCTCACGCACGACATCCCCCGCGAGCACCACGTCGCGACCGACCATCGCTCGCGCAATCGACGCGGGACTCGTCCCCGCCGTCGGGAAGCGCGCCACCGTTCGCCCTGCGCGCACCACGGTGATCGTATCCGAGATCTCGGTCACCTCGTCGAGCTTGTGCGTGATGAGGATGATCGTGCCACCGTCATCGCGCAGCGCGCGCAGCACGCGCCAGAGCTCCTCGACCTCGGGTGGGGAGAGCACCGCGGTCGGCTCGTCGAGAATCAGAATCCGCGCGCCGCGCACGAGCGTCTTCAGAATCTCGACGCGCTGCTGCTCGCCAACGCTCAGCTCGCGCACGAGCTGCCGAACGTTCATCCGGAAGCCGCTCTTCTCCGCGGCCGCCGCCACCTCGCGCTCCGCGCGCGGGAAATCTATCGCAAGCCCGCGCGTCGGCTCGCGCCCGAGGATGACATTTTCGGCGATCGTGAGCGTGGGGACGAGCATGAAGTGCTGGTGCACCATCCCGACGCTCGCGTCGATCGCGTCCGCCGCCGACCATCCCGTAACGTCCCGACCCGCTACGTCGATCGTTCCCGCGTCCGGCGGATAGATCCCCGCGAGGATTCGCATGAGCGTCGACTTCCCCGCGCCATTCTCGCCGACGAGCGCGTGAATCTCTCCCGTCCTCACCTCGAGCGACGCGTCGCGCACGGCGTGGCAGTCGCCGAAGCGCTTCGCGATGCCGGTCATGCGCACGGCAACCGCGGCCGACGCGCGAGGATTAGTCTCGACGTCCGTCATCGCTCCGCCGGCACTAGGATCTTCCCCGCGATGATGTCCGCGCGCAGCTGCTCGACCCTCGCGTGCACGCTATCCGGAATCAGCCCGCGATTGTGCGCATCATAGATGTAGCCGACGCCGTTCTCCGCGAGCCCGTACTCCTGCACGCCGCCGTGAAAGCTCCCGTTGCGCACCTTCTCGATCTGGTCGAACACCGCGGCGTCGACACCCTTCACCATCGATGTCAACACGTGCCCCGGCGCCTCCGCGTACTGATCCGCGTCGACGCCGATCGCGAGCTTCCCCGTCTGCCGTGCCGCCTCGAAAACGCCGAGCCCCGTGGAGCCCGACGCGTGGAAGATCACGTTGACGCCGGACTGATACTGGCTGAGCGCGAGCTCCTTGCCGCGCCCCGGATTGCGAAATGCCTCTGGTGTCACCCCCGCGTACTGCGCGATGACGGTGCAGTCCGGGCACACGTACTTCACACCGGCGCGGTAGCCCGCCTCGAACTTGTGGATGAGCGGAATGTCCATCCCGCCGACGAAGCCGAGCTTCTTCGATTTTCCGACGAGCGCGGCGAGCGCGCCGACGAGAAAGGATCCCTGCTCCTCGCGGAACTTGAGCGCCGCGAGATTCGGTGGCGGCGGGATGACTTTGCCCGTGGAATCGAGCGCCAGCGCGTAGTCGACGCCGGCGAAGTGCGTATCCGGATATTCTCTCGCGAGCGCGGTAAGGTCGTCGGTGAAGATGAAGCCGACGCCGATCACCAGCTGCATGTGCTCGGCCGCCAGCAGCCTCAGCCCCGCCTCGCGATCGGAGCCTTCGCCCGGCTCGATGAAGTGGATGCGCGCGCCGATGTCGTGCTCCGCGCGCTCGCCGCCGCGATACGCGCCATCGTTGAAGGATTTATCGCCGCGTCCGCCGACGTCGAAGACGATGCCGATGTCGAGCCCGCCGTGGCTCGCAGCGGGCGCGAGCGGCGCGGGATGGACGAAGAGCAACGCGATGTGGGCGAGGAGGAGCACCCCGACGAGGAGGAGCAGAGACCGCACGCCCAAAAACTCGCGCGCGGCAAGAGCGCGTGCAAGCACGCCAGCTGGCCAGTGCGCAGGTTGCGCGGCCCGACCGACCCTGCGACTGTTCTTCATGCCCGACATTCTCGCCGCGCGCTCTCAGATGGGAATGTCGCTGGCCTTCCATATTATCTTCGCGGTCATCGGGATCGGCCTCCCCGCGCTCATGGTGATCGCCGAGTATCGCTGGCGACGCACGGGCGACGCGGTGTACCTCGAGCTTGCGAAGCGCTGGTCGAGGGGCGCCGCGATCCTCTTCGCGGTGGGCGCGGTCTCGGGAACCGTGCTGAGCTTCGAGCTGGGGCTGCTCTGGCCGGAGTTCATGAAGCAGGCGGGCCCGATCATCGGGATGCCGTTCTCGCTCGAGGGATTCGCCTTCTTCACCGAAGCGATCTTCCTCGGCATTTACCTGTACGGGTGGGATCGCATCTCCGCGCGCGCGCATGTGATCGCGGGTATCGTCGTCGCGGTGAGCGGTGCGGTCTCGGGCATCTTCGTCGTGATCGCCAATGCGTGGATGAACACACCGCGCGGGTTCACGCTGGTGGACGGAAGGTTCACGAACATCGATCCGCTCGCGGCGATGATGACGCCGGCCGCCTTCCCGCAGACGCTGCACATGACGCTCGCCGCGTACGCCGCGACGGGCTTCGCGGTGGCCGGCATTCACGCGGCGATGCTGCTGCGCGATCCGAAGAACGCCTTCCACCGCCACGCCTTCGCGATCGCGATCCTCGTCGGCGCGCCCGCGGCGCTCATCCAGCCGCTCTCCGGCGACATCAGCGCGCGCTACGTCGCCGCGCAGCAGCCGGTGAAGCTCGCCTCGATGGAGGGCGACTTCGTGACGATGCGCGGCGCACCGCTGCGCATCGGCGGCATCCCGAACGAGGATGAGGGGCGCACGAACTACTCGATCGAGATTCCGAAAGGACTCTCCTTTCTCGCGACGCACGACGTCAACGCCGAGATCAAGGGGCTCAACGACTTCCCGCGCGATGTCTGGCCGCCGGTGGCGATCGTGCACATCGCCTTTCAGGTCATGGTCGCGCTCGGATCGTTCATGGCGCTCGTCTCGCTGCTCGTGCTCGTGATGCTGTGGCGGAAGCGCGATGTGACCTCGATGCGATGGCTGATGACCGCGATCGTGCTGGCCGCGCCGATGGGATTCATCTGCATCGAGGCGGGGTGGACGGTAACCGAGGTGGGGCGACAGCCGTGGGTCATCTATGGCATCCTGCGCACCGCAGACGCAGTGACGCCGATGCCCGGGCTGATCGTGCCGTTTCTCGCCTTTACCACACTCTACATCTTCCTCGGGGTCATCGTGGTGTGGCTGCTCTACAAGCAGGTGATGCGCAGCCCGAGCGAGCGTGATCTGCTCTCGATGCAGGCGGGCACCGCATGACGATCACTCCCGCCGTTGCCATCGCCGGCATCGTCATGGTGGCGCTCACCTTCTACGTCCTCTTCGCCGGCGCGGACTTCGGCGGGGGCGTGTGGGACTTTCTCGCGAGCGGCCCGCGCAAGAAGGACCAGCGCGATGTCATCTCGCACGCCCTCGCGCCGATCTGGGAGGCCAATCACGTCTGGCTGATCCTCGTGATCGTGCTGCTCTTCATGTGCTTCCCCACGGTGTTCTCGACGATCGTCATCGTGCTGCACATCCCGCTCACGCTGATGCTCTTCGGCATCGTGCTGCGCGGCTCAGCGTTCATCTTTCGCAGCTACGGGAGTACGCGCGACGCGGCACAGCAGTGGTGGGGGCGCGTGTTCGCGATCGCGAGCATCGTGACACCGGTGTTCATCGGCATGTGCGTCGGCGCGATCGCGAAGGGGATCGCGTGGGGATCGTACCCCGCGTCGTTCGGCAATCCGACGCATCTCCCCTTCGTGTCCGACTTCATTTTGCCGTGGCTTACCTGGTTCGGCTTCGGCGTCGGCCTCATGGCGCTCGCGCTCTTCTCCTATCTCGCCGCGGTGTATCTCACCGTCGAGACCGAGGGAACGCCTCTGCAGGAAGATTTCCGGACACGTGCGCTATGGGCCGCTGCGGCGGTGTTCGTGATCGCCTTCGGCGTGCTCGCCCTCTCGTGGAGCGCGGCGCCAATGGTGCGGCGTGCGCTCATGGGCGGATCGTGGGCGCTGCCCTTCCACATCGTCACGGGGATCGCGGCCGTGATCGCGATCGCGGCGCTCTGGACCCGGCGCTATCGGCTCGCGCGCGCGGCAGCCGCCGCGCAGGTGACCTTCATTTTGTGGGGCTGGGCCGCGGCGCAATATCCGTTTCTGCTGCCGCCATCCCTCACCATCGAGGGCGCCGCCGCGCCGATGCGCACACTGGTACTCGCGCTCTGGGCACTCGCGGCCGGCGCGTGCGTGCTGTTTCCGTCGCTCTACTATCTCTTCCGCATCTTCAAGATGCAGAAGCGCACGTAGCGAGAAGCCGAGCCACTACGGCTTTCTGACCGGAATCTTCGTCGTCGAATTGTCGTCGCTCAGATGCCTGAGCCGTTCGCGCGCGGCGGTAGAGATCTGCTTGAAGTACGGATCCCCAGTCTGCCACATGTCGCCGACGAAAGCATATGCGTCGCGCGCTCGCGCCTTGTCCCCGAGCTTCTCGGCGATCCGTCCACGCGCGAACTCAACGTAGACACCGAGTGGCGAGTTCAGCACGCCCACCTCGTCGAGAATCGCGGCGGCCTCCGCGTCGTGCCCCTGCGAGGAGAGCAGCACCGCCTGCGTGATCCACCCCCACCCACAAGCATGACACGTGCTGTCCGGCAGCGCGGCGAACTGCCTGATCGCGCCAGCGGTATCTCGGCGCGCGAGTGTCAGGTACGTTCGCGCGAGATCCACCGAGTATCCGATCTCATGAACCTCGACTGGCGAATGCAAAACCTTCAACATCGAATCGCCGACGTGCATCACGACCTTGATCGGCATCGTGTCGCCCATGATCCCCCACAGGCTGATCGCGCACGGGCCGCACGTCTGTCCCTTGATGAGCAACACGAGCACTGCGCTATCGGCCTGCGCAGCCGGAATCTCCCCCGCCATCGATGCGCCGAGTAGCGTCTCCCCGCTCCGATGCACGGTGAGCGCCTCTTTCGCGTGCCCGCGCAGCGAAAGCGCGAACGCGAGTCGCCGCTCCCGGGCGAGCGAATCGCCGAACCCCGCGAAGTTCGCCTTCCGACCGCTGGCGATCAGGCGGGCCAACCGCACATTCGTTTCCGCGCTATCGCCCCACTCTACCGATGCAGCTGCAGCGTGTTGCAGCTGATCCGCGGATGCGGTGTCGAGCATCCTCTGCGTTTCCTCCGTATTCGCGAGCTTCGGATCCGCGAGTCGCGCGAGCTGGCGCATCCCCTCGGCGTCGACATCCGTCGGATTGTGCGAGAGGTACGCGGCGAGGTAGCGGCGGCCATTCGCCGTTCCGTAGCGAAAGGCCATCTCGATGGCGTGGATGTACGCCGGCGTGAAGGCCGAGTCGAGCGCGATCACCTTGTCGAAGGTGCGAATGACCTCGCTTTCGGGGACGCCCGTCTGAGCTCCCCACCCCCAGTGATATTGTGCGTCGCCGAGCAGGAAGCGAGTCTCGGGATCATTCGGATAGCGTCGCACCGCCTCGTGCGCCGTCGCGAAGAGCGCCTTCTGGTCGGCGAGCTGCACGATATTCGATGTCGATCCGAGCTTCGCGAACTGCGCGCCACCCACGACCATCATGCTGTCTCGCGGCGACAGGCCGTGCGTGTATC
>JBBRYY010000039.1:0-25870 GCA_038237245.1 Gemmatimonadales bacterium
CATCTTCGCCGACGCCGAGGAAGAGCGGTGTGCGTACCCAGCCGAAGATCAGGCAGAACGATGCGTACGCCGCGAACGCCGTGATGAACCAGCGGAGTCCGAGGCTGTGCGGGTTCTCCGGCTCGAGCGTCTTCACGGCGATCGCGAGAGCGGAGGGTTCGCCAGCGGACGCCCTGCAGGGCCCATCGCGTCCGAGCGATGGAAGAGCCGAAGGCCGATGAGCTCGAAGATCAGCTTGATGTGTCCGGCCATCGTCTTCACGATTTTCATCTTCGAGCGGCCGAGGATGCGCACCTCGAGCGTCGTCGGATATTCGACGATTCCCGAGCCGCCCAGATCGAGGCGGCCGAGCAGCTCGGCAACGCCGATGAATCCCGCGCGCGAGAGCGGCACGTCGGCGACGATGCTGCGGCGGTAGACGCGGAAGCACGCGGTGTACGTCGCGAGCTGATGTCGCAGCACCATCCCGTACATCTTCGAGAGCGTGCGCGAGAGGAAGAGTCTCCACTCGGGGACGTTCAAGACCTTGCCGTTCTTATGGTAGGGAGAGGCCGTCACCATGTCGACGCCCGGCGTGAGCAGTGCGACCATGGGCCCGAGCTCGTGCGGGTCGTAGGTGCAGTCGCAGTCCATCGAGCAGACGATTTCGGTTTCCGAGGCGCGGATGCCGGTCATGATCGTCGCCGCCACGCCGCGGTTCACCTCGTGGCGGATGACGGTGCAGCTCGCACGGCCGCCGAAGATGTTCTGGAGTGATGCCCAGGTGCCGTCGCTGCTGCCGTCGTCGACGAAGACGAAGTGGACGACGTGCTCCTTCGACAGCTCGGCCTCGACACCGACCAGCGTGTTCGAGAGATACGGGAGGATGAGCTCCTCGTTGAAGCATGGGATGACGACGCTGATCGGCGTGCGCGCGCGGCCGTCGGGGACGATCTCCGGAGGGAGCGCGCGCAGCTCGGCCTCGTGCGCCTCCGACGCGGCCAGCGCGGCGGCGGCGAGTACCTCGGGCGATGCGGCGACGCTCTCGATGCCGAGCCGGTCGCCGATGCTCGTGAAGCGATACTGCTCGAAGTAGTAGCGCAGGATCGTCGCCATGCGATCGAGGTTGCGATACTGGCGCACTTTGGCGTAGAAGGGCGCGGCGTCGATCTTCGGCTGGTCCGGGTCGAGCTCCCAGACGTGGAAGTACATCACGAAGGGCGCGTCGTAGCTGCGGTCCCACTGGCGCACGGCGCGCTGCACGAGCGAGAAGGGGAGCTGGCGGAAGTAGTTTGCCCCGGCGATCGGAATATCGTGGCCGAGCACACGCGCCGTGGACACCGGCACCTCGAGCATCGTGTGCTCGCCGTGGTGATGCTGGTGCACGAAGCGGCGCCACGGCTCGTTCGCGTACTGGCGGAAGAGCGGGCGGATGCTCGAGTCGAACTTGTAGCCCTCCTCGGCGAGCACGTCGAGTGCCCAGAGATCCTCGGGGCGCAGCCAGCGCTGGGCCACACGGTAGCCATCGATCTGGCGGCCGCTCGCGCGCTCGAGCGCCTCGCGCGCGCGCACGGTGTCGTCGCGGAACTCATCGCGGCTGAACTCGCGGATGCTGCGATGGAAGTAGCCCTTGCTCGCGATGTCGTGGCCGCGCGCGACGACTTCGCGAATGAGCTCGGGCACCGCATCGGCGACCCAGCCGAGCGCGAAGAAGGTCGCCTTGAGCTTGAACTCGTCGAGCAGATCGAGCGTGGTGGCCGTGTTGCGCGCGAGACGGCTCTCGAAGCGATGCCAGCGCGCGCGCGGAATCAGGCGATTGAACGTCGCGCCCTGATAGTAATCCTCGATCGCCACCGTCAGGATGTGACGGTGGTCGTCGCCCGAAACGGCCGGGAGTGGAGAATCGCTCATGGCTGGCGAAGCAGGTACGCGCACAGAAGGCCCCACAGCACAACAGTGATGGCCAGCGGGCGATCGCTCCACAGCGCGTCCGTGGGCGACTCTCCGCGGCCTTGTCGATCGACGAGGAACCAGTAACGGAAGATGCCGAAGAGCACGAACGGAATCGTGAAAGCGAGTACGGGCCGGGTCGTGACGACGAACATGCAGTAGAAGACCATGGCGCAAACGGACGCCATGAGAGCGAAGCGATCGAGCAACGCCACGCTGTACTGGCCGAGCACCGCACGTGCGGCGTCGCCCTGCACTTCGAGCTCATCGCGCCGCTTGATGGCGGCGAGGTAGAGGGCGATGGCAAGCGTGGTGACGAGCATCCACGACGAGAGCGGAACGTCGATGACGACGGCGCCCGCGTACACGCGAAGCACGAAGCCGGCGGCGACACTGAAGATGTCGATGACGGGCATGTGCTTGAGCCACGTGGAGTACAACACGTTCAGCACGATATAGACGATCAAGACGGCCACGAGCGGGAGGCTCACCTTGATTGCGGCCAGCAGGAGCGCTGCAAGTACCACCAGGAGCGTCCGGGCGGTCGCTACGGAGACTGCGCCGCTGGCGAGCGGGCGCGTCAGCCGTTTCGTCGGATGAATCGCGTCCTGCTCCCGGTCGGCGAGGTCGTTGAGGACGTACACCAGAGACGCCGCGACGCAGAACATCAGCATGCCGAAGAGCGCGTACAACCGCGCGCTCTGCTGCGTGAAGAGCCCGGAGAAGATCAGCGGCGCCAGGACGAAGAGATTCTTGATCCAGTGCTTGGGACGCAGCAGCCGCAGCACGCCAAGCGTGCCGGCACGGGGCGCGGCGGCCACGGAAAGCTCAGGGGGCATGTGCCGGCCCTCCAGTGCTCGTGGAGCGGTAGAGATAGCGCGGATAGCCATGATCGAAGCGGCGCGGCAGCGCGGTGAGCGACGCGAAGCGCGTTCCGTAGTCCTCGACGAGCGTGTAGCTGTCCGCGAGCTCACTCACGGGTGGCGCGAGCGTCGCGAGCGGATGGTTCGTGAGCACGTAAGCCGTTTTTGCAGGATGGCGAATCGGATCGAGCATGCGCCGGGCCAGCGCGCTGTCGGCGGCGGTACGGTGCGGGCCGCGCATCATGTCGTCGAGCGCGACCCAGTGCGCCGTGGGATAGAGCTGCGGACCATCCGCGAGATCGCCGATGCCGGGGGCGTATACCGTGCCGTCGAGCGCGCGGATGGTCGATTGCAGCTCCGCGTACGACGCCCTGGCCGATGCGGGAAGCCAGAAGGCGCGCGGGTCGAGCGCGAGCGTCGCGAACGCAAGGAGCGCGATCACGTACGCGGGACGCACGCCGCGCCACACCGGAAGGCACTCGGCGACGCGGGCGAGCTCGATCGAGCCATATACGATCGTGAATGCCGCGAGCGGGATGAAGACGTTGTACGACGACCCCGGATCGAGCGATCCCATGAGCGCCGTCAGCGCCGCGCCGCACAGCTCGAGCTCGAGCAGCCCGATGCGCTTCTCGCGCACCGAGAGCCAGAGGCCGTTCAGCGAGATGACGGCGAGCACGGGATAGAACGCCGCCACGTAGAGCAGCACCCGGGGAATCGTGTGCGCGCCGAACTGCGACCACCCGCTCGGCACGTGCCACGTGAACATGTGGAAGCCGGGCCCGAGAATGGTCCCCGGCGCGAGCACGTAGAGCACGGGGCCGAGCACGATCGCAATGAGCCAATAGGGAATCGACTTCGCGATCCCCTCGCGCCAGGAGAGATGGACGAGGGCGGCGCCGACGAAGATCGCGCCGTGCTGCTTGAACCAGAATCCCGCGACGAGCACGAGGATGCCGGCGATGTGCGCGCCGCGCGACGCCCGGGTCACCAGATACGTTCCCCAGAGCGCGCAGCAGAGCAGCCACGCATCGGAGTGCGCGGTGTCGAGATAGGCATCCATCGCGGAATACGACGCGCAGAAGAGCCCCGTCGCGATGACCCCCCACCACGCGGAGCGCGTATACGTGCGCACGAGGACGAAGGTCGCGGCGGCGCTGCCGATCATCCCCAGCACCGAGACCATGCGCAACACCGGCATGGTATCGCCGAAGACGCGAAGAAAGGGGGCGGCGAGGATGTAGAAGAGCGCGTTGTAGGCGAGCGGCACGAAGCGCGGCGTCGGCAGGGGGTAAATGCTCTCCCCGTGCATCGCGCGCCGCGCGTGCTGCATCACCACCCCTTCCATGAGATCGAGATGGAAGGGGAAGACGATATGGTTCGCGACGAGCGCGACGAGCACCGCCGCACTCACGGCTGCGCACGCCGCCAGGAGCCACGGCAGCGCGCGCACGATGCGCAGGCGCTCGAGCGCAACCGCTGCGACCAGGGCGATCACGAGGGCGATTGCCGTGTGCTCCAACATCACGAGGGGACTCACGCGCAATGCGCTCCGAGAAGCCCAAGCGAGTCGAGCGTGTGCTCGATCGCGCTGGCGGCTGCTTGATGCCCCGCCGCGGTCCAGTGCCAGGACGCGGGGAAGTAGGCCGGCGCTGCGGCGCTCGAGCGCGCGCGCAGCGCAGCCGTCAGGTCAATCGTTTTGATGTCGAGAGAATCCGCGATGTGCCTGAGTGTGCGATACGGACGCCCCATGTCGTAGGCGCTGGCATCGCGCAGATTCTCGCCGCGAGGAAAGTGCGGGAGCGTCGCCGGATCGGAGACCGCCACGGCGCCCGGTACGAAGGCGACGATGAGCTGCGCACCGCTACTGTCCGCCGCGTGCTTCATCCCCGCGAGCGCTTCGGCGACGAGGCGCAGCGTGCGCGCGTCGTAGAGCGAGTTGTCGCCCGCGCGATAGTAGTCGAGCTGCGCGAGGTCGTAGCGCCAGGATCCCGGACGCCCCGTGAGCGACTCCTTCGCTGCGCGCGCCATGCGGCCGATGCGCGTCTTGAGCTGCGAGCGGTCGCGAAAGCGACGCGTCGCACCGCGGTTGCCGAGGTCGAGTCCGATGCTCGCGCGAAACTCCGCGGGCGCGATCGTGATGTCGCTGTACTCGTTGATGTAGAACTGGTCGATGATGACGTTCGGGCGGAAACGCGGCGCGAGCTCCTGCAGCTGTGCGCGCTCCTCGTTCGGTCCATACCCCGTGACGCCACCGTCGATCACCTGCACCGGGCGCGGCGCGAGGCAGCGCGTGAGCCCTTCGCCGAGAAGCGCGGGGTACGAGCGCGCGTAGTCGACGCCTTCGGGCATCGAGAACGCATCGCCGGCGACGAACACGCGGAAGGTGCTCGCGGTCGCACGCGCCTCGTGGATCTCCGGGCTCGTGAGACCGAGCGAGTTCGTCTTCACCGTGTAGTCGTAGTCGTTGTAGCGGAGATGCGTCGTGCGATTCGGGATCAGCGCGAAGGTGCGCGTCGAGTCGTCCTGCAGCGCGGGGAGCTCACCCCACACCGCGGTCTCGAGTGGCGCGAGCACGCGCAACGCAACCTCGCCCGCAACCGCCGATGCACCGATCACCACGCCGGCCGCGATCACACGAAGCGGGAACGCCCAGCTGCTCGCCTGCATCATCAGTATGACCAGCGCCACCACGGCGCCCACGCCGAGCGCGAAGACGCCGGAGGTGCCGGGGGCGACGAAGAGTGAGAGCGCGCCTCCCGCCAATGCCGTGAGCGTGAGGAAGCGCTCGCTTTCACCGGTCTCGCGGCGCATGCTCCAGCGGACGATGCCGAGCGCGAACAGCGCGAGTGCGCACAGCCACGCCGCGGCGCGCGCGCCGACCTCCGCGGGCTCGCGCGCACCGATCACGCCGATCACGAGTGCCGCGATCGCGGCCGACAGCACGAGCGCCGCGATGCGACGCGTGCGCAACGGGATGCTCGAGATGCGCCACTTCGCCGCGCGATGGGTCGCGTCCTCGAGCATCGCGGCCGCCGGCACCGAGAGCCCGAGCGCGCCGAGCGCCGCGGCGAGATGCGCGCCGCGCGCCTGGCCGAACCACGCGGCGGTCCACTGCAGCGGCGGCTGGTGCAACAGGAAGACCGCGTACGAGCGGCGCCCGAGCCACTGCGCCGAGGAGGCGAGATGCGGCTCCGGGCGCAGCACCACACGCCACACGGTCCAGAACACGCCGGTCATCCCCACGGTGACGAGGAGATTCGAGACGAGCGCACCGGGGAGCGTGAACGACGCCGAGAGCCCGAGCGCGTAGCAGAGCACCGACATCGCAAAGATCGCGAGTGTCGACGGATCCGGCGCCGTCGCCACGCCGGCGCGCCCACGTTTCGTGACGATCATCTGCGCGAGCACCATCCCCACCGCGAACTCAGCGAGCCGCGAGGCGAAAAAGAGACCGGTGAGCCACGCGTAGCGCCCGCGCGGAAGCTCGAGGCCGATGCCGCGTGCGGCGAGCGTCACGAGGAGCGCCGCAAGGAAGAAGTTCGTGGGCCCGAGCTTCCGCATCGCGCGGAACAGATACGGGTAGACGACGTAGAGCTGCAGGATCAGCCAGACGAACCACCACGACGGCGAGATGTAGAAGAACGTCCCCGGAAGCGCGCGGATGCCGGAGAGGCTGAGCATCGTGCGCAGCCCCGCGAAGCTCTCGATGTTACCCGGCACGAAGAGCGCGCCCGCGAGCACGACGAAGTGCATCGCGATGTAGAGCGGAAAGAGTCTGAGCAGCCGTCGCCGGTAGAAGGCGCGCGCGTCCAGCGTGTCGGCGGGCTTCGCGAGCGCGGACAACGTGAGCCCGACGCCGCTGGCGAGGATGAAGACGCCGGGCGCGGCGTCGCCGAGCCAGCCGGCGGCGCGCACGCTGCGCAGGAAGAGCGTGGCGCCCGGCGGTACCATGGTATGCAGCCGCACCGCGAGCGACGGCCACGAGTTCTCGGGATTCGTGAACCAGGGGCCGGGCCCGAACTCCTCGACGAGATGATTGAGCAGGATGGCGATGAGTGCGAGCGCCTTGACGGGATCCAGCCAGTCGAGTCGCTCGGCCGCGGCGTTCGCAGCCGCGCTGGTTCCATTCGCGTACACGTGCGCCGGGGGCGACTGGTCGGCGCGAGTGCCGGCGAGTTCCCCCATGGCGCGGTCCATTCGTCGTTACGCGCGCCCCGTGGCCGCGAGCCGCGACGAGAATCCATCCACCTCCGGCAGCGCCGACACGATACCCGGCTGCGCGATGTCGCATCCCGTCGTGCACGTCGCGGCCAGACGGCGCACCTCATCCAGCGTCGCGTGATTGAACGCATCCGTCGCGTAGCGCTCGTTGAGATAGCCGATCAGCCACTGCAGCTCGTTCGCGACGCCCATCTCCACCGCGCGAAAGCCCTTCACGGCGACGTCGACCAACGCGTCACTCGGGGCCTTGTGACCGCGGCCGATGCCCGTGTATCGATCGCGCATCCCGTCCAGCGAGTGCGGATCGAACAGGTTGCAGGCATCCACGATTCCCTTCGCGGGCGCGCTCGCGATCTCCGCACGATGCTCCTGATAGAAGCCGTGCGCCGTGCAGAGGAAGATGATGTCGGGATTCTTCAGCGCCGCCGCGAGATCCGTCGTGAAGCGCGACGTCATCTTCGTCTTCGCCAGATTCTGGTCGCGCTCGTGCACGTACGGGTCGTGGAGCACCACCTCGGCGCCATGATCCAGCAGCTCCCGCGCGAGCACCAGCGTCGGCGAGTTGCGCGTGTCCTCCGAATCGAAGCGGTAGGCGACACCGAGCAGCGTGACGCGCTTTCCCTCGAGCGACCCGAAGCGCTTCTCGGCCAGCGCGAGCGTGGCCGCCGGCGACTCATCGTTGATGTGCCGCGACGCGAGAATGAGGCTCTTCGACGTGTCCTCGCCGGCCTCGATCGCACGCCACCAGAGGAGGATGCCGTCCTTCGGCAGGCAGTGCCCGCCCACGCCGACCGTCGGCACGAGCAGCGCGCCCGACGGCACGGCGCGCGGATCCGCGCTCGCATCGTCGCCGCGCGCGACCTTCACGTTCACCTTGTCGCGCAGCGCGAAGAAGTCGATGTCGTGCGCATCGCAGTAGCGCGCGACCTCGGCTGCATACGCAATGCGCACATCGCGGTACGCATTCTCGAGCGTCTTCACGATCTCGGCCGTGAGGCTGTTCGTCTTGTAGACCACGCCGCCGGTGACGATGCGCGCATACACGCGCGCGATGAGCTCCGGCGTGCCGGGATGCAGCCCGCCCGCGAGCTTGTCCGCGCGCGCGACGCGCTCGACCAGGCGGCCTGGCATCACGCGATTGGGTGAGTTGCCCAGGAGGATGTCCCTGCCGTCGACGAGCCCGTACTTCTCGAAGAGCGGGCGCACGACGGTGAGCATCGAGGATGGCGCGAGCGTCGACTCAAAGACGACGACGGGCACGTTCCCCGCGGGCTTCTTCTGTAGCGCGGCGGCAATCCCATTCAGCGCCTCGAACAGAGGCCCGTACTCGGGAGCGAAGCCGTTCTTGTCCGTCTGCGTGCAGATGAGGATCATGTCCGCATCGGCCAGATCGTCGTAGCTGTACGAGGCGGAGAGGAGACCCTGCTCCACGGACTCCGAAACGATGGTATCGAGCGCGGGCTCGACGCCGCCGATCGGCGACTTCCCGGAGTTGATCGCGTCGACCTTCCATCCGGACGTGGGTGAGTTGCGCTGAACGACGAGCACCGTCGCCGGCTCGGTGCCGCCCTCGCGGATGCGGGCGTGCGCGAGGAGTGCCGCCATCGGCATTCCCACGATCCCGGGTCCTACGACGGCGATCTTCTTCAGATGCCAGTCAGCGATCTCGTTGCCCTTCCACGTCAGCGGCATGCAGTCGTTCTCCTTGCGGTGTAATTGAGAGCGATCAATTCTGATCGACGAACTGTCTGAACCACATCTCGATACTGAGCGCGCCCCACACACGGCGGCCGAACGCGCCCTCGTTCGTGA
This sequence comes from Gemmatimonadales bacterium, assembly GCA_038237245.1. GTDB lineage: Bacteria > Gemmatimonadota > Gemmatimonadetes > Gemmatimonadales > Gemmatimonadaceae > FEN-1250. Next base: position 8,829 of record JBBRYY010000039.1, read on the forward strand.
GCAGCTTCTCGATCTCCTTCGTATCGAAGATCCCGCGCTCGCGCGCGCGCGACGACAGCAGCATGTCCGTCACCATGTCGCGCGTGCGGTCCTTCATCCACAGGTGCAGCGGCACCGGGAATCCCATCTTGTCCTTGCGATCGATCACCTCGTCGGGGACCATGTCGCGCGCGGCGCGCTTGAGCAGGTACTTCAGCTCGCCGCCCTTGAACTTCATCTTCGGCGGCATGCTCGTGACGAGATCGACGAGACGGCGGTCGAGCAGCGGCACGCGCGACTCCAGCGAGCTCGCCATGCTGGCGCGATCTTCCACGTGCATCAGCGCGGGAAGGGAAGCGACCATGTCGAAGTGCGTCATCTTGTTGTAGTACGACAGCGTGTCCGAGTGATTGAACACGGTCTGAAAGCGCGCGAACGCCGAGTCGCTCTCGTAGCCGGCGCGGAAGTCGTCGGTGAAGAGGCTGAGCGCGCCCGCGCTGCGGTCGACGAGCTTGAAGTAGCGGCGGTCCATTGGCTCGAAGAGCCCCGAGCGCCAGAACTGCGTGAGCATCGGCTCGTACTGGCGCAGCACGGCGAGATTCGGGATGATCGACTTGAGCGAGACGATGTGCTCCTGCTCCTCCGTCGTCTCGAAGATTGCGCCCTTGAGCGCCTGCTCGAGATACGCCACGAGATAGCGCGTGTAGCCGCCGAAGATTTCGTCGCCGCCCTGTCCGCCGAGCACTACCTTCACGTGCTGCGATGCGCAGCGCGAGACCATGTACTGCGGGAAGAGTCCCGGTCCGGCCACAGGCTCGTCCATGTGGTAGACGAGCTTCTGCAGCACGTCCGCGAAGTCGTTCGCCGTCGGGATGATCGTGAACATCTCGGCGTTCACGGACTCGGCGACTGCGCGCGCGTACGGACGCTCGTCGAACTGCGGCCCCTCGTCGAAGGCGCCGGTGAACGTCTTGAAGCGCCCGCCCTCGTACGCGCGCGCGGCGAAGCCCGTCACGATGCTCGAGTCGAGGCCACCGGAGAGATAGGCGCCGACCGGGACGTCGCTGCGCATCTGGATGCGGATCGAATCCTCGATGAGGCGGCGCGTCTCGACGAGGAAGTACTCCTCGGTGTGATACGGATCGATGTGGAACTTCGGCTCCCAATAACGCTCGCGGCGAACATCGCGCGACTTCAGATCGATCACGTGATAGAAACCGGGGAGCACCTTGCCGATATTCGCGAACAGTGTGTCCTCACCAATCACGAACTGGAAGGTGAGGTAGTCGTTGAGCGACGTACGGTTCACCGAGGCGTTCACGCCGCCGTGCGCGAGGATCGCCTTGATCTCGGAGCCGAAGAGCATCTTCCGCTCATCGGTATAGAAGTAGAGCGGCTTGATCCCGAAGTGATCGCGCGCGGCGAGGACGATCCCCTTCGAGCGGTCGTGCAGCAGGAAGGCGAACATTCCGTTGAGCTGCGCGACGCACGCCTCGCCGTACTGGTGGTACATGCGCAGGATCACTTCCGTGTCCGACGTCGTGCGGAAGGTGTGGCCGAGCTTCATCAGCTGCTCGCGCAGCTCGACGTAGTTGTAGATCTCGCCGTTGAAGACGATGGTGACGTCTTCCGCCGTCATCGGCTGGTCGCCCGAGACGAGATCGATGATCGAGAGACGCTTGTGATAGAAGCCGACCTGGCCGCTGATGTACACGCCCTCGCCATCGGGCCCGCGATGCGCGATCGCGTGCGCCATCCGCGCCAGCACGGGCTGCTCGACCGCCGTGCCATCGAAATGCACGACACCAACTATCCCGCACATGTCGCGCTACCTCGCCGCCGAGGGGGCTGCTGCGGCCGGCGCGGCGGCGGGTGCGGCGTCGGGAACGCGGCGCGCCAAACGCGCGCGGGCGCGGATGGCGCTCGCATGCGCCGACATCGTCACCGGTGTGTGATGCTCGGCGAGAATCCCAAGTGCCTTCTTGAACAGCTCGCGTTTCCGCTTCGACGACAGGTCCATGCCGGGGAAGAAGGCGAGCTCCTTCACCTCATCGCCACCCATGAGATCGAGCGGGTGCAGCAGGAAGCTCGGCTCGACGCCGGACGCTCGGCAGATGGTGAGCGCCGTGCGCAGATACGCGAAGGCGAGCGCTTCGGACTTGCGCGCGAGGAACAGCAGGTAGCTGAAGTGAAAGGGCGCCTTGATCCCGGGGATCGTGGTGACGGGGATCTCGAGCAGCGACTGCCCGTTGCGCAGCGCCCACTCGTACGCGCCAACGGGGCGCAGCCCATCGCGGAAGGTGCCGAAGAGCGTCTTGCGCTCCGGCGTCTTCGACATGCCTTTCCCCGCCGTCGCGAAGTAGTACGCGCGCGCGAGGGGGCCGAGGTAGGTGGGAAGCGTTGAGGCATCGTAGAGATAGTCGCGCGCCGCGAGCACCTCGAGGAGCGTCTCGCTCCAGCTGTAGCCCGGGCCGCGGAAGCCTTTGGGGCGCTGCCCGGTGACGGCCGCGATCGCGTTCTCCGCCTTGATGATCTCCGTGGTGAGCTGCTCGCGCGAATAGAGATGCAGCCACGACTCGTGCTCGAACGAGTGGTTCCCGACCTCGTGTCCGCGCGTGATGATCGACTGCATCGCCTCCGCATTGCTCTCGACGGTCGCATCGAAACCAACGACGAAGAAGGTGATGCGCATGCCGAGCTCCTCGAGGGTGTCGAGGGCCATGGGCAGGAAGGTGGGCAGATACGAGGGGCGCTCGACCCACTTCTGATCGCCGCGGATCTTCATGTACGACCAGAGATCGTCCACGTCGAGCGAGATGCTGCACAGCGGGCGCTCAGACATGGGCAGGCGCCGGCTCGCGGCTCTCGAGGAAGGGTGCGAGCGCGGCAGCCTGTCGATTCGCCAGGCCGACGGTCTCGTTGAGATTGAGCGTGCCGCTCTCGATCTGCGCCGAGTTGACGACGAACACGTTGGCGAGCGAGGTGCGTGCGGCGGGGAGCGTGGTCTCGCTGTAGTCGAGCGTGGACACCGCGAGCACGTCGCGCGCGCGTGCGATGCGAAACTCGATCACGTCGCTGCGCCGGAAGTCCGGATACATGCGCTCGATCGCGGCGAGGAAGGTCTCGCGCACCTCATCATCGGTCGCCTTCCAGAACGGATCGTCCTGCGCGAGATAGCGCGGGAGATAGACGAGGCTGTTGCCGCCGAACTGCTTCCTGTCGACGAGCGTGGTCATCTCGATGACGCCGGTGAACGGCACCCAGCCATCGGTGATGTTGGTGACGTAGTAGGTGGCGAGCGGCTTCTTCGTGAGCATCGACGCGCAAAGCACGCCCTGATACACGACGCGGCCCAGCCGTTCGAGCTCGGCGTGCGAGAGCTGCGGCACGAGGGCGCCGATGCGGTTGGCGGGGATAGTGAGGATCACGCGGTCGAAGCGCGCGCTGGTGCCGTCGGCGAAGGTGACTTCGGAATCGACGCCGGAGTCGCGTACGGCGGTGACGGGTGCGCCGGTGCGTACCTCGATCCCCTTCTCGTCGAGATATTTCTCGAAGCGCGCGAGGACGGTGGCGTAGCCGCCCTCGACGTAGCCGAACTGCTCGCGCTTGAGTCCCGAGCGGCGCGCGGCGTACATCCGCGCGATGATCGCCCAGATGAATGCCGCGCTCGCGATGCGATAGTTCTCACCGAGCTTGCTCTTGAGAAGCGGCAGCCAGATGCGCTCGAAGGTGCGCTTGCCGCTCAGCTTCTGGAGCCAGTCGGAGACGGGGATCTTCTCGAGCGGGCGCCAGTTCTTCACGCGCGAGGCGTACATGATGGTGCCGGCAAGGCGCATCTTGTCGATGAGCGACAGCGGTGGAAAGGCGAGGAACTCGAGGCTCGTGGAGAGCGAGTACAACACGCCGTCGGTGTAGAATCCCGTGCGCGTAACTCCCCAATGCGGCTCGGCGACGCCGAGCTCGTGGAGGAGCGCGAGGAGATCGCGGTCGGATTGCAGGATGACGTGATAGAAGCGATCCCACGTGTACCCAGCGATCTGCTGCGACGCGGCGAGGCCGCCGGGTGCGCGCGCGCCTTCGAGCACGACCACCTCGTGGCCCTGCTCGCGCATGCGCAGCGCGAGTGTCATCCCTAGCGCGCCTCCGCCGACGATCCCGATTCGGCTGGTCATTCGAACGACATCAGAACAACGGGTGCAAACATGCGGGCCCGTAATGAGTTACGTAGTTGACGCCGGCTCGAGGCCCAAGCGTCGAAGGAAGCTCGATCGATGCGCGAAGTGCCGCGGCACGCCGAGTCGCGCGCCGATCCAGGCGCGTGACAGGGATCACATGATTCAATGTGCGACGGAGTGCCGCAACCCCCCGATAGCTCCTTTATCACTCGGTGGCGCCACGGCTCGAAATGTGGCGGTTCTCAGTGACGTTGGAGGCCCGCTACGTGATAGTAGCGTAAATCCCCACTAATAGCGGACACCGTTTTCAGGGGCAGTCCGGAGCCGATGTCCCTCCATGCGCGAGCGCCAAATCGCGCTCCGCCTTACACGCGGCGCGGTTCTGCGACAGCGCCTCGCCGATCTCGCGCTTGAGCGAGCGGATCTGTGCGATATCCGCATATTTTTTCGCGAGGGGCGCCATCTTGTCCTGCGCATTTCCGAAGCGCACGACGGCGCCGTCGTACTGTCCCTCGTTCATGCGCTGGCGGCCGACCGCCAAGTCTTCGCGGATGGGAGCGAGCAGATCGTCGAGCTGGTCGGAAGAGATCGTGCTCTTCGGCGGCTCAGTAACGGCGGGCTTCGGCGCGGCCGCACTGTCGACCGTCGGCGTCGCGGCGGCGGCCGGCGTGGAGTCGTGCGCGGCGGCGAGCGTCGCGCTGTCCTGCTTCGTGCTGTCCTGCTTCGTGCTGTCGGCCGCGGGAACGATGGGCGTCGTCGCGGCGGCTGGCGCCGTGGTCGTCGCCACCGCCTGCGCCGTCTGACGCGTGCTCCAGAACCAGTAGCCTCCCACCCCCGCGGCGAGCACGAAGAGCAGCACGCCGAAGATTGCAGCGACGGAGGTCCCCGACTTCTCCTCGATTTCGGGAAGGAGCGGCTCGTCGTTCGAGCGATCGCGCCGGCCGGCGGCGCCGCCGCCGATCGGGCGCGCCTCGGTTTTCGCGGCATAGTTGAAGGGCTGCAGCTCGACCGTCCCCGTGCTCGTGAACGCCGACTCCGGCATCGTCGCGACGGCGGTGACGAGCTCGCGTCCGAACTGGCTGACGTGCTGGTAGCGATCCGCGGGATGATTCGCGAGCGCCTTGTCCATCACCGTCTGCAGCTCCGCCGGCCACACGACATCGTTGCGGATCTCTGCCAGCGTGCGCGGCTTCTCGGTGAGGCGCATGATGAGCGCCTCGCGCGAGACCACTGAGGGAAATGGCAGCTGTCCCGTGAGCATGTTGAAGGTCACGAGGCCGAGCGAGTAGATGTCGGTGCGTGAGTCCAGCTGGTCGCCGCCGAGCTGCTCGGGGGACATGTACTCGGGGGTGCCGATCGCGAGCCCCGTCTTGGTGACCTTCTGATCGTCGGCCTCCATCGCCTTCGCGATGCCGAAGTCGACGACCTTCGCGACGTCCTCGCCCGCGCGCCCGCGCGCGATCATGATGTTGTCGGGCTTGAGGTCGCGATGGATGATCCCCATGTCGTGCGCCGCCTCGAGGGCGGAGGCGACCTGCTGGCCGATGTCGGCCGCGCGCGCAGCGGTGAGGGCGCCGTGTCGCTCGATGATCTTGGTGAGCGGCTCGCCGTCGACGAACTCCATCGCGAGATAGATCAGTCCTTCTGGGGTTTCTCCGAAGTCATAGATGGCGGCGACGTTCGGGTGCTGGATCTGGCTGGCGTTGGAGGCTTCGCGATTGAAGCGCGAGATGGCGTCGGGGTCATGCACCATTCCCTGGTGCAGCACTTTGACTGCGCTCTTCCGCTTCATCTTCACGTGCTCGGCCAGATACACCTGTCCCATCCCGCCTTCGCCGATACGGCGAATGACGTGATAGCGATCGGCGAGGATGGAGCCGACGAGATCGCTCCCCGGTGGCGCGCGCAGCGTGGAGCCATCGCGCGGGCAGAAGCGCTGGTCCATGTCGTACGTGCTACCGCACTGCGGGCAGGTCTTCTGGGGAACGGTGGTGGACAACGGTGTGCGGGGCTGAGGACGGGGTACCGGAGCGGGGCGCCCGAACGGGTGCCCAGCACAAGATAAGACGAAATGTGATAGCGGGGTGCAACAGGGGGCGCGCACTGCTCCCGCCCACAGCGCCCGTGCGTGATGGCTACCGGGGAGCGGTTGTGCGCCTCGCTCCACTGTCGCAGCGCCCGGAGAATGGGACCAAGGGATCGTCCCCTGTCGGTGAGCAGATATTCCGAACGCGGTGGATGATCGCAGTAGAGCCGGCTCTCGATCACACCGCCCTCCTCGAGCTCCTTGACGCGTCCGGAAAGCACGCTCGGTGTCAGTTCCGGGACACGCGTCGAAGAGCGGCGGCCGTGGGCAACGGGCGTTCTGACGACTCCGGGACCGCTGCATCTGCTGTCGCTCGATGCCCCGAATGTCGCGATCACCATGCTCCCGCTCGTCCTGGTGCCGACAATCGCGGTGCCGTTCTCCATTTTCGTGCACCTCGTCGCCCTGCATCGGCTCGTCGGCCGCGTGCAGCCAGCCGCGCTGGGGTTGAGCAAGGCAGCTTGAACGGATATGAGTGGAGCTTCCTGCAGCGCGTCCTGCAGTCGATCGCGGAGGTAGCGTCGGCGGGCTGGGACGGAGAACGGGTACGGGTGCATCTGGCGCAGTGGCGATCACGCGGCCAGAATTTCCCACCATGTCTCATCATTCCAGCCAACTCTTCTGTCTCGCGCTGGCGAGCGGACTCACCGCTGTTTCCAGAACGGCTCCCGCACAGAAACCGGCGCGAGCGGGGCCGGCCGAGGCGGCCCCCTACGTCGACACGGCGACTTACCGGGCTCTTCGTTACCGCATGGTCGGCCCTTCGCGGGGCGGCCGCTCGACAGCGGTCACCGGCGTGCCCGGCAGCCCGCACAGCTTCTTCATGGGAAGCTCCGGGGGCGTCTGGCGCACCGACGATGCGGGCGGAACGTGGACCAATGTGTCGGACAGCGCGTTCGAGACGGGGTCGATCGGCGCGATCGCGGTGGCGCCGTCGGATCCGAACGTCGTGTACGTGGGCACGGGGCAGGGAACGCTGCGCGCCAACGTGAGCATCGGCTTCGGCGTGTACAAGTCGACGGACGGCGGACGGACGTGGCGCTCGAGCGGGCTACGCGGCGCGGGGCAGATCGCAAAGATCCGCGTGCACCCGACCAACCCGGATCTGCTGTACGCGGCGGTGATCGGCAATCCCTTCGGCCCGAGCGAGGATCGCGGCGTCTTCCGCTCGCGGGACGGCGGCGCGACGTGGCAGAAGATTCTGTTTGTGAGCGCGAAGACCGGAGTCACCGATCTGGCGATGGATCCATCGAACCCGCGCGTGCTCTACGCAGCGGCGTGGACGGGGCAGCGTCTGCCGTGGACGATCGTGTCGGGGAGCGCCGAGTCGGGGCTCTACAAGAGCACCGATGGGGGGGACAGCTGGGAGAAGCTCGCCGGCGGCCTGCCCACGGGCGTGGTGGGGAAGATCGGGATCGCCATCGCACCGGCGAATACCGATCGCGTGTGGGCGATGGTGGAGGCCGAGCCGAGCGTGGCCGGCCTGTATCGCTCCGACGATGCGGGGCACAGCTGGACGCGCTTCGAAACGAATCAGAAGCGCCGGCTCTTCCAGCGAAGCTGGTACTTCACCTCGGTGTTCGCCGATCCGAAGAACGAAAACGCGCTCTACGTGCTCAACGTGAACTCGTTCCATTCGGAAGATGGCGGCCGGTCGTTCGAGGAGATCAAGGGGCTGCCGCACGGCGATGGGCACGACATGTGGATCAATCCCGCGGACCCCGACATCATGATCGAGGCGAACGATGGCGGCGCGACGATCTCGCTCAACCATGGCCGCACATGGTCGACCGTCAACAATCAGCCGACGGCCGAAGTGTATTACGTGGCCGTGGATTCGGGCTTTCCGTATCGCATCTTCGGCGGGCAGCAGGACAATACGACCATCTCGGTGCCCAGTCTGATCACGGGCGGGCTGAGTGCCACCGAGAGCTGGCGCGACGTGGGTGGCTGCGAGGATGCGAACCCCGCCGTCGCGCCCGATCCGAACGTGCTCTACGCGGGATGCTACGGCGGCGAGATCACGCGGGTGAATCTCGCGACCGGCGAGATTCGCAACATCCTCACCTACCCGCAAAGCGAGATCGGCATGGCGCCGCGCGATCTTCGCTATCGCTTCAACTGGAACGCGCCCATTCGCGTCTCGCCGCACGACGCGCACGTGCTCTACCACCTGTCGCAGGTGGTGCATCGCTCCACCAACGAGGGACAGAGCTGGGAGGTGATCAGCCCGGACCTCTCGCGTAACGACAGGAGCAAGGAGAATTTCTCCGGCGAGCCGCTCACGTACGAGAACACCGGCGTCGAGGTCTACGCGAACATCCTGACCTTCGAAGAGTCGCCGGTGAAGCAGGGCGTGCTCTGGGCGGGGTCGGACGACGGACTCGTGCACCTCTCCCGCGACAACGGAAAGAGCTGGACGAACGTAACGCCGAAGGCGATGCCGGAGTGGGGATCGGTCAACATCATCGAGCCCTCGCCGCACGACCCGGCGCGCGCCTTCATCGCCGTGCTCAAGTACATGCTCGGCGATTGGAAGCCGTACGTGTTCGTGACCAACGACTACGGCGCCAGCTGGACGCTGCTCACCAGCGGGCGCAATGGCATTCCGATCGGCACGCCCACGCGCTCGATCCGTGAAGATCCGCAGCGCAAGGGGCTGCTCTACGTGGCGACCGAGTTCGGAGTGTACCTGTCGTTCGACGACGGCAAGCGCTGGCAGCCGCTGCAGCTGAATCTCCCGCGCGTGCCGGTCACCGATCTTCGCATCCACCGGAACGACCTGATCATCTCGACGCAGGGGCGCAGCTACTGGGTGCTCGACGACATCACGCCGCTCCGCCAGCTCACTCCGCGGGCGGCGTCGGCACCGGTGTACCTCTTCCAGCCGCGCGACACGTACCGCGTGGCGCTGGCGCCGACTCCCGGCGATGGACGCATCGCCGACAATCCGCCGCCCGGCGCACTCATCTTCTACGACTTCGCGAACGAGCCCAAGGGAGAGGTGACGATCGACATCACGGATTCCACCGGCGCCGCGCTCGCGCACTTCTCGAGCGACCACCTTCCGTCCCCTCATCATCCGGACATGATCTTCGGGGCGAGCCACAGCGACTCCCTGGTGTCGAAGAAGGCCGGCATGAACCGGTTCGCGTGGGATCTGCACTATCCCGAGGTCGACATCGCCGACGGCTCGATCGTGTGGGGATACACCGGCGGACCGCTCGTGCCGCCGGGGACGTACACCGTGAAGCTCTCTGCCGGCGGCGAGCACGTGTCGCGCGCGGTGCGCGTGCTGCGCGACCCGCGCCTTTCGGCGACGGATGCGGATCTCGCGGCCGAGCGGGATCTGCTGATGCGGCTGCACGTTGCGCTCGGGCGCACGTACGATGCGGTGCGGACGATCCGCTCCGTGCGCGCGCAGTCCTCGTCGCTGCTGGCGCGGCTCGCCAGCGCGGGGCAGGACACGGCCGAGCTCGCGCGCAGCGCGGCCGCGCTCGGCGCCAAGCTCACGGCGATCGAGGAGGAGCTCACGCAACCGCGGATGACGGCCGATCAGGACACGGAAAACTTTCCGACGAAGCTCGACAATCAGATCGCGTATCTGTTCCTGCTGGCAGGAGCGGGAGACGCGCCGCCGACGGACGGGCAGCGCAAGCGAACCACGGATCTGGAGCGCGAGCTCGCGGGACAGCTGGCGCGACTCGACAGCGTGCTCCGCATCGATCTCGGCGATCTCAATGGTCGCATCGCGCGACTCGGGGTGCCGGCGATCGTCGTACCGGTCGGGACGACGATGCCGGCCTCGGAGAGTATCAAACCGTAGATGCTCTTCACGCACATCCTGAAGTGCAGATTCGCGCGAAAAAGGATAGGGGTTTGTGCTCGCCCACGTGTCTTTTAGGTCGTAGAACGCTTCGAAGGTCGTCGTCGCTGCCTGGGATAGAAAGTGAGAGTGAACGGTTGGCGCGGCGCGACCCGAAGTTGCCTACGTGTTCAATAGATCCTTGCAATGTTCCAAACGATGAGAGCGAAAGCCCCCAATCGATCGGGGGCTTTCGTGCGTGCGCTACGACCGCGCGGCTCTCGAGAAACCATCGTGCACAGTTACCCGCGCGCGGAGATGCGCGTGATTGGAGGGCGAAGGACGCCACCGTTCGCGCCCGTTTGCAGCCACCTATTAGAGGAACATGTCGATATACGCCCGCCGCATGGCAGCACTCGGAACCGAGAATGCATTCAAGCTCGGCGCGGAGATCGCACGCTGCGAGGCTCGCGGGATGGATGTCGTCCGCCTCAACCTCGGCGAGCCCGACGCGGAGAGCGCGCCGCATATCAACGCCGCCGCGATCGCCGCGCTGCAGGCGGGCAACTCCCACTATTGTGATCCCGCGGGGCTACCGAGCCTCCGCAAGGCGATCGCCACGCACATCGAGCGCACGCGCGGAATTCCAGTCGTTCCCGATCGCGTCATCGTGACCACTGGCGGCAAGCCGTCGATCGGCTACACGATGCAGACGTACGTCGATCCCGGCGACGAGGTCATCTATCCGAGCCCCGGCTTCCCGATCTACGAATCGTGGGTGACATTCGTCGGCGGGACGCCGGTGCCGTTGCATCTGCGCGAGGAGGACGGTTTCGCAGTCACGGCGAGCGCGCTCCGAAAGTGCATCACGACGAAGACGAAGGTGATCATCCTCAACTCGCCGTCGAACCCCACGGGCGGGGTGCTGACGGCAAAGACGCTGGCGGAGCTCGCGGCGGTGATCCGCGAGAAGTGCAGCGACGACGTGCGCGTGTACTCGGACGAGATCTACGAGCACATCCTCTTCGACGGCGAGAAGCACGCGAGCATCGCGTCCGTACCCGGCATGGCCGAGCGCACCATCATCGCCTCGGGACACTCGAAGGGCTTCGCGATGACGGGGTGGCGGCTCGGCTACGTCGTGCTTCCGAATGCGGAGGAGGCGTCGAGATTCAAGCAGCTCAACATCAACATCGTGTCATGCGTGCCGCCGTTCGTTCAGGAGGGTGGACGTGCCGCGCTGGAGAGTCCGGAGTCGGGGCCGGTGGTCGCGAAGATGGTCGCCGCGTTTCAGAAGCGCCGCGATCGCGTCGTGGAGCTGCTCAATGCGATTCCGGGGGTGCATTGTGCGCTGCCCAAAGGTGCCTTCTACGTATTTCCAAATGTCGCCGGGATGTGCGAGCGGCTCCGGCTCATCGCGGCGCACGCGGCGATGCCGGCGGAGGAGCGCTCGCATTCGTCGCCGTCGAAGCTGCTGCAGCAGTTCCTGCTCGAGCGGTATGGCGTGGCGACGATGGATCGCAACTCGTTCGGGCGCATCGGGGTGGAGGGGGAGCACTACCTGCGGCTGTCGATCGCGTCGGCGATCGACCGGTTGGAAGAGGGAGTGCGGCGGATCGCGGCGGCGAGCACGGATGTGGAGGGCTGCGCGGAGTTCCTCCAGACCGAGCTCGGAATAACGGCGCTGGCCGGGGCATAGCCGCGCCTCGCGCTGCACCCCCGTCAGGCGCTACGTTATAATTCGGCAGGCGCGCGCGAGGGCGCTGTTTTCGTCTGCTCGTTCGGCGCGGTAGCCAAGTGGTAAGGCAGCGGTCTGCAAAACCGCTATTCGCCGGTTCGATTCCGGCTCGCGCCTCTTCGAAAGCCCCCAGTGCGCTGGGGGCTTTCGCGCGTTCGGGCGAGACGAATCACCCATTCGGCTGACTCTCGCGCGGAAGAGAAATTATTTTGCGCCACCGGTCACGAGCGCCTGCAGCTTCTTCATCGTCGCCCAGTTTCGGCTCGTGGCGCCGTCGCCCAGCTGCTTCGCGATCGCCGCCACGATGCGGCTCTCGAGAATTCCATTGGGGCACCAGAGATACGCAGCGATCGACCCGACTCCCAGCCGTTCCGCTCCCCACCCCTCCTTCGCGAGCGCCGCGATGCGCACGCGATCAGACTCGCTCGCAAACACCGTGACGAGAAAGCGCGGCGGATTTGCCTCGCCCTCCGCAATCGGATTCTCTTCGACAATGCGATCGAGCTCCGCGCCGGTGAGGACGATCACGCGGCACGCTACGCCGACCTGCGACGCGATCCCCTTCTGAATCTTCGCCGCCGCCTTTGCATCCACACGCGGCGCGGAAAAGACGACGTTGCCGCTGTTCAGGAGCGTCTTCACATCGCCGTAGCCCAGCCCCTCGCAGAGCGCGCGCAGGTCGGCCATCGCGACGCGCTTGGCCTTGCCGACGTTGATTCCGCGCAAGAGCGCGACGTGCATGACGGGAGTGGACTTTTTCACCGCCACGATTGCCCCCTGCGAGATTGGCGTCGCGAAAAGTATGTGCCCGGCGCCGGACAAAACACTATCATCATGGTAGCAGATCTCGGCGCTTTCCTCGCACGTCGACAGCTCTCCAATCCGCAGGCACTCGCCGACATGGCACAGACGCGCAGGAAGAAGGACGATCCGCCGGAGCGGCCCGGCTACGAGCCGCGCTGGCCCGTGATTCTGGCGATGATCGCCGTGGTGGGGCTTCCCTTCGCGCTCCCGCGCTCGCTGAGCGTGCTCCCCCAGTGGATCGTGGCGGTGATCGTGGCCGTGCTGCTCGCCGCAGCGATCGTGACGCACTACATCCACAAGCCGCATCTCAATCAGCTGTTCGGCTTCGCGCTGCTCGCGTTGATCACCATCGCGCAGCTCTACTCGCTCGGCACACTCATCGCCGCGCTGCCGACGCACGCGGAGCGCGCGCCCCGGCTGCTCGAGTCGGCCGCCGTGCTCTGGGTGACGAACGTCATCGTCTTCGCCGTCTGGTACTGGCGCCTCGACGCCGGCGGCCCGAACGCGCGCGACACGCGCATCGCACACGTGCGCGGCGCCTTCCTCTTCCCGCAGATGTCGATCATCGCCCCGGGCACGAACGGCAAGTCGATCGCCGAGGTCGAGCAGTGGCGCCCACGGTTCGTCGACTACCTGGCGATCTCGTTCTACACGTGCACGGCATTCTCGCCCACAGACGTGCCGGTGCTCTCACGCTGGGCGAAGATGATGATGATGGTGCAGGCGGGGATGTCGCTGACGACGGTTGCGCTGCTGGCCGGCCGAGCGGTGAACATCCTGTAGCGGCCAGCGGCCCTCATGCCGGCGTGCAGAGAGGCGGTCGAGCGCGTATCATCCCCCCGATCCCGCAACGCCTGGCATCTCACCCCACATCACATCGGATGACGGCAACGACCATCGACCTCGCCACCGCACGTCCCACGCTCATCGGGCTCGGTTACGACGCGAGCTCCTCCTTTCTGCGCGGCCCCGCGCTCGCGCCCGCGCGCATACGCGAGGAGTTGCACTCGTCGCAGTCCAACGGATGCAGCGAGAGCGGACTCCACGTCCTCGGCCCGGACGGGCTCGCCGACGCGGGCGACCTCGACCTCCCTGCGACCGTCGCCGCGCGTGGAATGATCGAGAACGGCATCCGCGCGCTGATCGAGAGCGGCGCGCGCCCGCTCTCGCTCGGCGGCGATCACTCCGTTTCGTACCCCGTGCTGCGCGCACTCGGGCCGCTCGTGCCCGGGCTCACGATCCTGCAGATCGATGCGCACCCGGATCTCTACGGCGATTTCGAAGGCGACCGCTTCTCGCACGCCTGTCCGTTCGCGCGAATCATGGAAGAGAAGCTCGCGACGCAGCTCGTGCAGGTGGGGATTCGTACGATGAACCTGCTGCAGCGCGCGCAGGCCGAGCGCTATGGTGTGCAGGTGATCGACATGCGCGCGTGGGCGGCGGGAGCGCGGCCGCAGCTGCGCGGCCCGATCTACGTGAGCGTCGACATGGATGGGATCGATCCCGCATTCGTGCCGGGCGTCTCGCATCGCGAGCCGGGTGGCCTCACGGTGCGCGAAGTGGTGACGATCATCCAGTCGCTGCCGGGACCGATCGTCGGCGCGGACGTGGTGGAGCTGAATCCGACCCAGGACGCGAGTGGCGCGTCGGCAACCGTCGCAGCGAAGCTCGTGCGCGAGCTCGCGAGCCGAATGATCGAGACATCCTCCGCGCCCGGGATACGATGAATACCCTTGGCCGCGTCACCGTCGCGCTCACGCTCGCACGTGCTGCGCACGCGCAGGGAACGCTGCCGATCACGAAGCTCGCCCCGGATGTCTACCTCATCGTGGCGCCCTCCGGCAACATGGTGGCGGAGACGTCCGTGAGCGGAATCGTCCTCGCGGGCGCGCAGTCCAGGGCGGCGACGGCGGGGGTAGTTGCGGCGCTCCGCACCGTCTCTGCCGCTCCGATTCGCTACGTGCTCTTCGCGCCCGGCGACTCCCTCGGCGATGAGGGGGACGCCGGATGGTCCGATCGCCACGCTACCGTCGTCGCCCACGAGCGCATGCGCATGACTGCGCCACGCGTCACCTCGGCGCTCGGCTTTTCCGAGGTGCTGCAGATCTACCTGGACGGCGGCTCCGTCCACGCGGTGCACCAGCCGCCGGGGCACACGAAGGCAGACATCATCGTGCACCTCGAGAGCAAGCACGTGCTCTACCTCGGCAACGCCTTCGTCGCGAAGGGCTACCCGCGCATCGATGTCTTCGCGGGAGCATCCATCGATAGCCTGATCAAGGAGGTCTCGCCGTTCGCGGAATTCGCCGGAGTGCAGATCGTGCCCGGGCGCGGCGCCGTGTCGACGGCCGCCGATGTCGGCGCGTATCGCGACATGCTCACGGGAGTGCGCGAGAAGGTGCAGGCGCTCGTCGCGCAGAAGAAGTCGCTGGCCGAGGTGATCGCGGCGAAGCCGACCGCGCAGTGGGATGCGACGTACGCGCGCGGTGGGGTTCCACCGGATCGATTCGTCGAGACTGTCTGGGGCTCCCTCCCGCACAAATAGCGCGCTGCGAGCAGGGAATCACTCGCGCGGCAAGTGCGCCGCGCGAGCAGTTACGTCGCGATCGAGATCGCGGCCGCGTCGACGGGGGCCGGCTCCGGCGGAAGGAGCGCGGACATCCGCTCGATCGCCTGATCGGCGAGCTCGCGATCGCCCGGTGCGCCTTCCGCGGCGGCGACCTGCCGCTTGAGCGCATCGAACATCTCGCGAGTGAAGCCGTACGGGTGGTCGTGCAGGAGCACGATCGCCAGCGCACGGTAGCGCTTGAGGTGACGGAGCCGCGTGATCAGCGACTCGACCTCATCAGAAGAATGATTCCGGCCGGCACGCTCGAGAGCTGCCCACTCCGCCTTCGTCAACGCCGGGGGCAGCTCGTCGCTCATGCTCAGCCTTCCGCGTCTGCGACGGTCGCTTCCGCGGCCGGTGCAGCGGGAACCGTGACGCCGGGGGCGCCTGCGGGGCGCTGACGCTGCCACGACGTTGTGCGCGGCCGAGCACGGCCGGCAAGGAGCTCCTCGTGATACGCGAGGATGCGGCTCTTCACGTTGGCATTGGTGTCGGTGGACTCCGCACGGAAGGGTGCGTACCGATTGCGCGTGTCGTTCGACACGGTAAACCACCACCAATCCTGCGGATGCGCTACGGACTGCTTTTCAACGAAGCAGCTGAAAGTGCGCCCGGCGTCTTCGAACTCGAACTCCTTCACACGCGTCTCCTGAATACAGTTCAGTAATCTAACGGGTTTTGCACCTCTGTGGGAGCTCAGGCGAGCGCGACAATCCGCGTTTGTGCCGCTCTCGACGCGATCGACGCATCTCGATCGAAGCGTGGGTCAGCGCTGGCCCGGCAGCGAAGGTACGGCGATAGCCTCGCGCACTTCGGCCTCGAGCTGCCGACGAAGCACTTCGAGCTGTTTGCGACGCTTCTCCTTGATGATGCCAATGGCAGTGCGTGCGATGCCGAACGTCGTCAGCTCAACGGCGAGACCGGCGGCGAGCGCGGGGAGCCACCAGTGCGTCGCCTGCGCCACCGATGCGAAGGCGAGCACGGCCAGACTCGATGTGCCGCCGACGATGCCCCCGTACAATCCACCGGCGAGCTGTCCCAGGCGCTCGTCGATGCGGATGCGCGTGTGGCCGCGCCGCGGAGCGATGGTCACGCTGACGTTGCGCCCCTTCCGGCTGACGACGCGCGAGCTCCACGTCAGCGTGCGCCCGAGCGAGCTCACCGCGCCCTCGTCGCCGAGCGTTTCCCTGATGCGATCGACGATCAGCTCGTACTCCGCGGGCGAGATCTCGCCTTCCACCTCGACCTCCTCCTGCAGACGGAAAGGCGCGGCGAAGAGGGGCGTGAGCAGCGGACGGTTCGCCGGCGGAGAGAAGGGCGGCTCGGGGCGCATCTCGCGCCTGCCGAATCGCGGCGCGAGGCCGAGCTCCGATGCCGCGCGCTCGACGTGCTCTCCCGCTATCCCGGCCTCGACGGCGCTCTCACGCACCCGCTCCATCGCGATCCCGCTCGTGAGGCTCGCGGAGATCTCGCGCGCCGGTAGCACATCGACCGGCGCGGCCGGATGCGACTCCGTCGCCATCTGCAGATCGGCGGCGCGCTTCCACACCGCCTGCGCCTGCGTATCCGAGAGCAATGGGCCGACGGATGCCTTCTGCCGCTCCCACGCCTCGGCATCCCACGCGTCATCGAGTGCGCGCGCGAGCGCATCGCCCGTCGCGTAGCGCGCATCGGGCGACTTCGCGAGGCAGCGGTCGATCACCGCAGCGAGTGCGGACGGCAGCCTCGGCGCGACGGAGAGCAGCGCCGGCGCCGGCTTCGTGACGTGCGCGACGATCACCGCGGATGCGCTCTCGTTGTCGAAGGGTAGGCGGCCGCTGAGCGCCTGAAAGCCGACGACGCCGAGC